>CAZJRS010000014.1:0-52707 GCA_964548585.1 uncultured Methanocella sp.
GGTGGCGATCCGGTCTCGCTGGCGTTGTTCGCGTCTGCCCTCGCCGGTGGCCTGGGGTTGGTGTGGATCGCCGGCGAGTCCTGTCGACCGCTGAGCCGGTCAGGGCTCGCCTGAGGGGAGGGATGATCCTCGGCGGCGTCGACCGGCCTGGGCCCTCCTATAAGGTTTGACCATCACTGCTTGACGAGCTAAACAAGGGGGGTGTCCCGGACAGCAATATCGCGGTTGTCGTTGCTCTGGGAAGCCACCGGAAAAGCACTCCTGAAGAGCATAAGGCGCTGCTGGGAGAGTCTTACGGACGAGTCCGGTGCATTGACCACGACAAGGCAGATACGAAGTACGTAGGCACTTCCTCGTTCGGCCACAAAATAGAGGTCTTCAGAGAGATCGTCGATGCAGACTTCGTCGTCTGCAGCGGCAACATCGAATACCACTACTTTGCAGGCTACTCGGGTGGCGTCAAGGCAATCTTTCCAGGATGCGCCAGCCACGACACGATCCAGAATAACCACGAGATGATGCGCAGTCCTAAAGCCGAGACCGGCCGGATGGACAGCCCGATCCGGGTGGAGATCGACGAGGTGTACTCGATGGTAAAGCCGGATTTCTTGCTTGACGTAGTACTTAACAGCAAGAAAGAGATCGTGGTCGTCGTGACCGGTGATCCGATTCAGGCGCACCGCAAGGGTATAGAATACGTCGACCAGATGTACCGGGTAAAAGTGCCGGCGGCAGACATTGTCATCACCAGTGCGGGTGGCTACCCCAAAGACATCAACATGTACCAGGCACAGAAGGCAATGGATAATGCCAAGCACGTGGTGAAGCAGGGGGGCACAATGATCATGGTGGCCGAATGCGAAGAGTGCCTGGGAAACGACGTGTTCGCGTGCTGGGTGGATGAAGCTACGACCATCGAGGAACAGGCGTCCCGCATGGACAGGAAGTTTGAGCTTGGAGGCCACAAGGCATCGGTCATCGCCCGGACGGCCCAGAAGTGCGATATCTATCTGGTTTCGAAGATCCCGGATGAGACGGTCCGCAAGATGTTCCTGCTACCGGCGAAAACACCCCAGGAAGCGCTCGATGCAGCCCTAAAAAAAGCCGGCTCCGGTGCGACGGTACTCATATCCCCATACGGTGGTATGACCTTGCCAAAGCCTGTATGATCGCTGGCAGTACTGCCAGCAATTCTACTTATTTCTTTTGATTTATCCATATTAATGCTATAAGAAGTGCCCCCTCTGTAAAAATGTGCCCTTTTCCCGTATAAGCTTTTTATTCTGGCATGCTAACCTTTTTTCAAATATGGAGGGTATTGAAGATGAGGGTAAAAGTATTGATAGTGCTGGCCATTGCCAGCGTCCTGTTGCTATGTTCTGCGGGAGTAGCTACGGCGAGCATTCTCCCGGCCAGTATCACCGGGATCCCGACAACATCTGATCTGGAAGCAGCAGCTTTCCAGCAAGCAGACCAGGATGTCGGAGCTTATGGCTTCCCGGACGTCGACAACGTCGGCGCGACTACACTTTTGACCGACGAGGTGGCTCAGGACAGCCTGGATTCAACATGCTTAGAGACGCCCATATGCGGTGTCTGCGGGCAGTGCCCACCCTGTTCCTGCGAAGATACTCTGACCACGTTCGCCGGACCTGAGGTTAACCTGGCATGCCCGGTCGTTAACGTTGAAGCTGAGCCGGTTTGCCTGGAATCCCCGGAGATCTGCCCGGAGTTCGATTCGATCAACGTGGCCCCGCAGGCAACCTTAGTGCTTCCCCAGGTCAATGCCAAGCTGAACTGCTTTGACATCAGCTGCTTTGACTGCGGGTCCGACTGCGGTTACACACCGAGAGTCTGGTAAACCTGACGATGGTCAGCGGATGTAAATTGTGCGAACTTGCCATGCATAACGAAGCAAGGATCGTCTGCGCTACCTCCGACTAATAGCGGTGCTGTTATTAAACAGACGGAGCGCAATTGTGGGGGTCAGGCCCGCTAGCCTGCCCCACTCTATGCTTTTTTGAATTTCAGAGCTGGGTTCGCAGCTGTAATCGGATCTTGGCCTGCAGCGTACCCTAAGAAGTTCTTTGGGTTACTGTTCCTGTAAAGCCGGGATTATCCCGTAAAAGGTTTTTATTCACGCCGGTCGAACTTTAAGTAACAAGAGGGTACTGTGATGAGGGTAAAAGTATTGATAGTGCTGGCCATAGCCAGCTTTATTCTGTCGTGTTCTGCCGGGGTCGCCTTAGCAGACAGCATCTCGAGCATCGGCGGATTGCCTGGCGGCTTCGATCTGGAATCCTTGATGAACAGTCCGGGTGCATCCGGCAACGACAATTTTGCTGACCTGACTGGCAGCTACGGGTATCCAGTACTGGGTACCAGCCAGGCTTCTACAGCCACGCCGGAGCTGATGAACTGGCTCAACTCCAGTGATAGCAGCAGTCCTCCGGGATTGTCGGGTTACGTGCCTGAAGATCTGCTGACTGGCTCCACGGCCAACTATAACGTTGATGATCTCGTTGGCATGACGGCGGGGACACCTACGAATACTGCCAGCGAATCCGACTGGACAATCCCCGACACGACCGGGACTGGCCTCGGTTTCGATACGAACATGAATAGCCTGTTGAGCCAGCTGGGCTTTTAAAGTAAGAAGCCAGGTGCGAGATGGATGTCCATGTCTTAAGCCGTGGGAGTAGTCACCCCGTCAAATATATCATAGCAGAAAGCCTTATGAGATCTGTATGGCCAGGGATGATATCCTGAAGTTGCTGCGGGAGAGAGGAGACTATGTTTCGGGCGAGCAAATGGCAGAGGCACTGGGAGTTTCCCGGGCTGCGATCTGGAAGCAGATCCAGTCGCTCACCCGTGACGGTTACGAGATCGAATCCCATCAGAACCGGGGCTATAAGCTGGTAGGGATCCCGGATAAGCTATATCCCGTCGAAGTCAGACATGGCCTGCAGACGACCCTTATCGGGAGTAAGGTCGTCCATTTCAACGTGACCGGCTCGACGAACATCGTGGCCCGACAGATGGCCGAGAGGGGCGTCGACGAGGGCACCGTCGTCATCGCAGAAACCCAAAACCGGGGCAAGGGCCGGCTGGGCAGGAAGTGGATCACCCGCCAGGGGGGCGTATGGATGTCTGTGGTGATCAAGCCGAAGATCGATCCCATGCATGCGGCAAGCATCACGCTGATGGCTGCAGTCTCGGTAACGAAGGCCTTGCGGGAGTTCGGCATAGAAGCGGTGATCAAGTGGCCCAACGATGTGCTGGTTAACGGCAAGAAGATCTGCGGTATTTTAACAGAGATGAGCGCCGAAACCGACGTAGTCAACTTCATCATCCTGGGGATAGGCATTAACGTGAACAACGAGGTGCCGCTTGACACTGCTACCACAGCCAGATCGGAACTGGGTCGCCCGGTAGACCGGCTCAAGCTAGTCCAGAGCATCCTGGAAGAGCTCGAGGAAGACTACGCTACGCTACGGGAGCAAGGCTTTACCCCGATCCTGTGGAACTGGCGCCGGTACTCCGACACACTCGGCCGGGCCGTAGAAGTCATTTACCAGGACGAGATAATCAGGGGTACTGCCCAGGACGTGGATGATGCGGGTTCGCTCCTCGTGAAGCTTCCGGACGGCAATGTCCGCAAGATTGTCTCCGGGGACTGCAAGCACCTCAAGAGCCTGAAGCAGTAAAAATTCTTCTCGCTCGTGATGCTCGTCTAATTAATTATTATGGGATAAGGCGCTGAGACTCACAGAATGTAACCGCATCAGCGCCGTAAGCTTTATTATCCCGTCAGCCGACTTTTAGCAGGTGTTTTCTATGCGAGGGGTTGCTATATTTGTTGTACTTATTCTGTTACTGCTGATTATAACGCCGGCCTGTGCTGCCGTAATTGATACAGTCCCTGCTGCGGTGTTCCCCGGTGACGGTAACATTTTCGTGGGTAAAAGCGACGGTTCTCTGTGGGCATGGGGTAGCAATAATAACGGCCAGATAGGCGATGGCACCTACATCGACAGGTATACTCCCGTCCTCCTCAAGAACCATGCCGACCTGTTTGGCGGTAACCTGACCGGAGTCACTATGATCGATGGCGGGTATGGCTATACCCTCGCTCTTAAAGACGACGGGACCTTACTGGCGGCCGGTGCAAACAATGCCGATCAGCTAGGAGAGCCGGGCAGGAGTAATACCGCGGCCTTTTCGGTAGTCCCTGGCGTAGCTGACGTTACCCGGATAGATGCGGGCGAGAACCATGTGGTGGTGCTCAAAGGTGACGGCACTGTTTGGAGCTGGGGTGACAACACGTATGGCCAGCTGGGAAACGGGAGTAAAAATGATACGGATAAACCGGCCCGGGTGGCGGACCTATGGGGTATCCGGTCCATAGCGGCAGGTGGCAGACACTCGGTGGCAACGAACGGAATGGAAACTTACGCGTGGGGCGACAATATCTTCGGCCAGCTGGGAAACGGCATGAAGAACAGCAGCAACCGGCCAGTCAAAGTCAATATCGCCGGGGTCACCGACCTTGCCGCCGGGGAATACCATACGCTGGCACTGCTTGAAGACGGGACGGTCTGGGCATGGGGCGGCAATGAATATGGCCAGCTGGGGAACAATATTGGAAATAGCAGCGCTGTCCCGGTGAGATCGGGGGGCCTGACAAACGTGAAGGACATCGCGGTGGGCGATCGTTATTCCATGGCGCTCAAATATGATGGCACAGTCTGGGCATGGGGGTACAATGGCGACGGTGTGCTGGGAACGGGAAATACCAGTACTGCCCGGCAACCCGAACCCGTCAAGGTGAAAGGGCTGGCAGACGTGAAGAAGATCTACGCTACACCCACCGGCGGTATAGCTGTCGATATATACAATAACGTCTGGGCATGGGGCGGAAACCAATATGGCCAGCTGGGAGATGGCACCAGGACAGATCGATATACACCCGTACCATGGTTCGAATCGCTGGCACCGTGGTGGAGCCCGACCACGCCTACCCCGAAGCCAGTACTGCCAACACCGACCCCGTCACCGGTGCCGACACCGACACCGATACCCACACCCACACCGGGCGTTGCTGCCCTAGTCGTGGCTGGGCTGGGAGCTTACCTGCTTACGGGCAGGAAAACGAGTTAGAGGGACCTCGGAACGCTGCGCTGTGCCTACCACAGGGTGCACAGCGCAGCGTCATATTGGTTCTTGAGGTCGAACTTTCAAGACGGTCTGCAATTGGCAATCTATAAATATTTGTAAACCTTTACAAAATTCAGGGTTGACAATTCAATGCCAGAGAAGCAAAGCTCTTACGTAAAAAAGATGGTCTATGCGGCGCTCTTTGCTGCTTTGACCGGGGTGGGCGGGTGGATCGCCTTACCATTACCTTATGTCTCAGTGACTTTCCAGACTCTGTTTACGATCATATCAGGGGCTGTCCTGGGCCCCTATTTCGGTGCTCTGTCCATGATCGTCTATATCTTGCTGGGTATCGTCGGCCTGCCAGTCTTTTCCCGTGGTCAGTCCGGCCTTGGGGTGCTCTTCGGGCCGACCGGGGGCTATCTGATCGGGTTCGTTCTTTCGGCTATTGTCATCGGCCTGATTGTTAGATCGAAGAAAAGTCCCGGTTATCTGTGGATGTGTTTTGCCATGGCGGTCGGAATCATCATCCTCGATGTCTGTGGCGTCGCCCAGCTGGCACTGATCACCGGCATGCCGCTGGAAAAGGCGGCCGTGGTCGGCGCGCTCGTGTTTGTGCCGACTGACATTGCGAAGGTACTGATTGGCGCCTATATCGCAAAGCAGATCCGGCTGTAGGTATGTGCAATGATTGAAGTCCGGCATGCCTGGCTGTCCTATGATGGAAAAACAGTGCTCAGAGACGTATCTCTGGAAGTTCGGCCAGGGGAAATTGTGGCGGTCATGGGCCCGAACGGGTCCGGGAAATCGACACTGGCAAAGATCCTTGACGGCCTCATTATTCCCGAGAAGGGCGAGTGCCTCGTCGACCGGGTAAGCACGCAAAATGACCCTTACTTTGCGAGGCTTCGTGTCGGCCTCGTTTTTCAGGACCCTGACGACCAGGCAGTCTCTCGCAGGGTCGAAGATGATATCGCATTCGGACCTCTGAATCTCGAAGCGAGTGATATCGATGCCAGGGTATCCATGGCAATGGACTCGGTTGGTATCAGGTACCTTGCCGGCAGAGACATACAGACGCTGTCCGGGGGCCAAAAGCAACTGGTGGCAATTGCAGGTGTGCTGGCCATGAACCCCGCCTATGTGGTCATGGATGAGCCGACATCGTTTCTCGACCAGGACGGCACCTGCGCAGTCCGGGAAGCCGTCGTAACGATGAGAAAAGCCGGGAAAGGGGTGCTGATAATTACTCACGATCCGGCGGTAGCCGCAGTGGCGGACAGGATACTCGTGCTGAAGGAAGGACAAATCGGACAGTTTAGAGCCGCTTCGCCCAGCAGTGATGACATCGAGCCACCTGAACTGGTACGGTTCTGGAACCGGCTGAAGGAACTGGGTATGACCACAGATCGGATGGATCTTGACGCAGAACGGGCAATGGAGACGCTATGTCGATTAAGGTGGAAAGAGTAAGCCAGGTTTTCCAGAATATTACCGCTCTCGATGCCATTGATCTCGATATACCACGGGGCGGGCTGGTCATTCTCAGCGGCAAGAACGGCTCCGGCAAAAGCACTTTGCTAAAGTGTATGGCAGGCATACAAAAACCAACCAGCGGCACGGTCACGATCGAGGGCCGACCCGCCGGGCAGTCCCGGCATAAAGTCGGCCTTGCCATCCAGTTCCCGGAGAAAGCGCTCTTCGGGCGGACTGTATATGATGACCTGGCGTTTGCGCCAAAAAACAAGGGCCTTCAACCAGCCGGGTTAAAAGCATGTGTCAACGCAGCCAAAGAAGCGGTGGGCTTGTCAGACGAGCTGCTGGCTCAGCCTCATACGTCCCTGAGCTATGGCCAGAAGCGGCTGGCAGGACTGGCCTGCATACTCACTGGTGCCCCAGACTACCTGTTTCTCGACGAGCCCACTGCGGGCCTGGATTATCAGGGGAAGCTACGGATCAACCTGCTTCTTGAAAAACTGATCAGGTCAGGCGTAACGATCGTGGTAGCTTCTCACGACCCGTCACGGTTTACCGGCATAGCCAGCCGGTTGATCGTGCTGGAAGCCGGGCGCATTGTGGTAGATAGTATGCCCGGGAAGGCCGATCTGACCCGGGCTGGCTTCAGGTCGGAAACGCTGGAGCTGGCTCGCCGTCTCAACGAGTGCGGCTTTAACGTCGGGGAGACTTGTTCCCCGGAGGAACTCGCGGAGAGCGTTGCAGAGGTGATCAGGCGTGAAAGTGCCGACAATAGTTAAGTTGATTTGCCTGGCAGTTTTCAGTATAGCCGTCGTAATCATTACTGACGCTCGCTTACTTCTGGCTCTGGCTGTCCTACTGATCTTTACGGCAGTCCTCACAGGCGCCAGGCTCGCAAGACTGGTTAAAATGCTCATCCCGGCCATACCTTTCATCGCCATTATCGCAGTCTTCCAGTGGCTCTTCTCTGGCCCGGATGTTGCGATCATATCGCTCATGCGGATGTCCCTGCTCTTCATAGCCGGCTCTATTATCACGGTTACTACAACCGAAGCCGAGTTCATCAAGGCGGTTAAAACACTGCTCTGGCCCCTGAAAAAGTTGACAAAGACTAACATCGACCGGGACATAGCAACGATGATGATGCTAGCCATCGCGTTTTTACCGATCATCAAAGAAGAGCACGATACCATTAAAATCGCACAGGAAGCCCGTGGTGTGTGCTTCAGCGGACCGGTCGGGTTCCTGAAAGGAGAGATCTACACGATTATCCCGCTGATCAATGCGGTGTCAGCACGGGCAGACCGTATCGCTCTGGCGATGGAAGCCAGGTGCTATGGGGTAAAACCGGATGCCGGTCAAGTGTCCGGTTGATCAGAACTTGTTTCCTTGAAAAACGGCTTTAGCTCACTGGTAAGCATATGGTACTGCCGCTCTTCGATCGATAGCGCGTCCACCACGATTAGTACGCTACATTTACTCATCATGACCCGGTCGTTGAGGAAGTGGATGAACTTAAGTACGGTATCGAAATTCGTCCGGGCAATCAGGTACTCGATCCCGTCGATCAGGATAAACCCGTTATCGGCCGCGCTCAGGAACTTGTACAGAGTAGCCCCCAGTCCTGACAGGTTATCCGGCTTCATGCAGATCTCCCCCTCGACAGCATCGATGCCCGATAGCCATATCATAGGCGTTTTTTCCAGGCCGTAGTGTTTCCTGATCCTCACGGGGCTCTGCCTTGTGACACATAGGCCGTGCACGTTGTGCATGACCTGGTCGGCGAAGACCTCCAGGTATTTTTCGCCATCCTGTCTGTCCGCCAGGTAGATCGTACCGCTCGCTATTGCATAAAGGGGATCGGTATCAACGGCTTTTTCGTAGATAGGCGTGATCTTCAGTCCGCTGATCTCCGAGAGGTCTTTCAAAGTGACGATATAGTCACTTCCGGCATCGCTGTCATTCATTCTGGAAACCGAGACGCTGAGCTGTACCACGATGCCGTCTTTAGTCACGAAATCCTGGACATAGCTTTTCGTGGTAGCCAGGTCAACTTCACCCTTTGTCAGCAGCGACGGCAGTTTTTTCCCGATCACTTCATTAGCAGGATACTTGAAAAGGCGGGAGGCACTCTTGTTGAACGACCTGATCCTGCCGTCGGTATCGACGATCAGCATAGCATCGGGAGACTCGTTGATGATGTCAGACAGATATTTGCTGGTGTCCTGTATTTTCAGGAACAGGTTATGGTTTTCAATCGCCATGCCCAACTGAGATCCGATGTTCAGCAGCTCGGTTGATTTATCTGCTTTGCCACCGAGGCCCTGCGAACTGTACAGAGCCATCATGCCCACCAGCTTATCTTTGATCAGCAATGGCACAGCAAGGCTCGTCATCACCCCTTCGAAGACGTCAGGAGACCAAGGACTGGCATTACAATAATAGACTTTCGCCTCGGAAGGCATTTCGTTAGGTATCGCTGGCTTACACCGGAGATTTTTACTTCTGGCAGTACCTGTCACAAAAGAGGCGAGCCGCATTTCCCCTGAGCCTTCTCCGTCAGTCAGGTATATGGC
The DNA here is from genome assembly GCA_964548585.1 of uncultured Methanocella sp. Classification (GTDB taxonomy): domain Archaea; phylum Halobacteriota; class Methanocellia; order Methanocellales; family Methanocellaceae; genus Methanocella_A. The sequence goes on from CAZJRS010000014.1 coordinate 9,210, forward strand.
TCCGGCATCCAGTTCCAGCAGATTCAGCACAGAATTCAAGACCAGGCTCAACATGTCATAGACATCGTTTGCGTTGTTGATACCCGAAGCTATGGCATTGAGGATAGCCAGCTCACGGTTTTTGGTACACATCGTCTCCTCTGCCTGCTTTCGATCAGTGATGTCAAAGATGGTGGCGAGCAGCGCCAGGTTACCGCCATACTCCAGGATTCCCATCGTCATTGCACCCCAGCGCATGGTTCCGTCTGCCATGCGAAAGCCGACCTCCCGCCCGGGCAACTCCCCGGCCATTGCCAGCTGATCGGTATCCAGCGATCGAATGAACTGACAGGACGCCGGATCGAAATTAGAGGTCCACTCCTCCCGGGACATCCGGGCAAGCTCCATATGGCCGTGCCCCATCATTTTCTCACCTGCAGGATTGACATACAGAATTCGCCAGTCCTGGATGATAACGATGGCCAGAGAAACCATCTGCGATAGCGCCCGGAACTTTTCCTCATTATCCCGGAGGGCGATTTCTATCTGCCTGCGCTCGGTAATGTCAAAGATAGTTGCCAGCACTGCGAGGTCGCCCTTGTACTCAAAGGTGCCCATAGTCATGGACCCCCAGCGCGTCGTCCCGTCTCTGGTCTGGAAGCAGACCTCAAACCGGGGCGTCTCGCCGGTTGAGGCAAGAGTATCTGCGCTGGTCGACAGAACTAGCTTTCTTGATACGGGATCAAGCATGTCTGTCCACTCTTCCGGATCCAGGGCAGTGATCTCATCCCGGGAGTAGCCGATAAACTGCTCCATGGCAGAATTCGCATAGTGGATTTTACCGTTTTTCAGGACGATGATGATGCCGGATGCGACCGTATCCATCAGTGTTTGCAACATGGTATCATCGTCGCCGTCACTCCCTACCGTCCTGGCCCGTTCGTACGAAGTCCTCAAAGGGCTTGGCTTCGTCGTTTGTTCAAGACTGATAAGGTCATCATCCGACATTGCAGAACACCGCCTGTTACCGTTCAACTGATTCTTCGGCAGGTAAACGAAAACAAAGATTTACTAAGGTATCTGTAGCTATCGCTACTGCAAGGATATAGTTATTCTACAAATTTTGAAATTAAAGAAATCAAATTTTAGATAGTTATACGTGCACGGCTTCTCCGGACCGGGTTTGCCTGATCATATCCACAAATCTGGCCGCATCCTCGCCCATCGAGATATTGTTAAACATGACATATACGTCCCGGGAATCCATATATGCTGCCAGAGCGCTGGATAATCTCCGTAAATCGGCGTCAGTATACCGATACTTGAAATTAGTGTCGCCTTCTCCGATCCCGTTCAGCCGAAAATAGATCGTATCTGTTTTTCGGGCAGGCTTATGTCGGAAGGGATCTACGACATGGATAAGGTTCAGGTCGTCACACAATCCACGGATAGTCTCACCGTCCCACCGGCCCCGGGGTTCCCAGGCCACCGGGCAGGGTCGCTTCACCTTCGAGAAAAATGCACGCACGTTCTGGATGTGCTCCCTCGTGGAGTCGAACTTCGGCGGAGTCTGGACCACCAGGACCCTGCACCCGAGGATCCTACAGATCTCCGCAGTCGCCTCCCATGCCTTGAAGTTTTCTTCAGTAGGCTGCAATAGCCCGATGTTCTCGGGCTTTCCATCGGGTAGCTTGCCCTGCCGCCAGGTGGGGCTGGTCGACGGGTGCGTGATGGCCTGCCAGGCCTTCATGGTAAATTCAAAGTCAGGTGGGGCTGATTTCCGCCAGTATTCTGCTGTCTCCGGTTTCGGGAGCTTATTGAACGTGTCCTGTAGTTCTATCACGTTGAAATGGGAGAAATACGCCTTATACCCGCCTGCCACGCCCCAGCCACAGGTGCCGATCTTGAGTTGCATGGGAAACCGATGTATGGTATGGTTTACGGGGATAAATAATTAAGGAAAAAGTTCACTGGGAGGTTGATCTGATGCCGTACGGGCCAACGTATCCCGGGCTAGCGCCCACCAGCTCCTTACCCACGATCGCACCTGCCGGGCTCCGGCAGTTATCGCAACCGCCACATGCCGCAATATCATAGCGTTCACCGAAGTAGTTCAATAAATATTTCCGCCGGCACAGGCGGGTTTCAGAGTAATCTACCATCGCCCGCCACTTCTGTAGTGCCAGGCTGTTCAACTTATGATCGTGGTATTCGTGTTCGAGGAGATTTTTCATTTTAGTGGCATCCTCAGGGGAGTAGTAAAGAATACAGTCGCTGATCTCGCCATCTCTTCCTGCGCGACCGGTTTCCTGGTAGTATGCTTCCAGGTTTTTAGGCATGTCATAGTGTATGACATACCTGACGTCAGGCTTGTCGATGCCCATGCCGAAAGCGACAGTCGCACAGATGACCTCGATCTGGTCCCGGATGAATTTTTCCTGGGTCTTGAAACGAACCGATACGGGAAGGTCGGCGTGGTAGGGCAAGGCATTTATCCCGGATCTTTGCAGTTTTTCCGCGATCTCTTCAGTCATCTTTCTCTGTAGACAGTAGACGATGCCGGATTTACCCCGGTTTTTTCTGATATAGCCCAGTATCTGGGAGACAGGTTCATCAGTCTTCTCACGGACCTCATACTGCAGGTTTTCCCGGTTGAAGCTCCCCAGGTACTTTTTTGGGGATGCCAGCTGTAACTGGTTGACGATATCATCCCTGACTTCGGGTATCGCCGAGGCGGTCAATGCAATCAGAGGGATAGCCGGGAAACGCGTTTTTAGCAGAGACAGTCTTCTGTAATCCGGCCTGAACTGGTGCCCCCACATGGAAATACAGTGAGCCTCATCTACTGCGATGAGCCTGACATTCAGATCCCCCACAAACTTCAGAAACGCCTCTTGAGTGGCCCGTTCAGGGGATACGTATAGCACACGGACCTTTCCACCCAGCAGGTCCTGCTCAATCGATCGTATTTCTTCACGGTCCATAGAACTATTGAGCGTGGCAGCGGATATGCCTCGTCCCAGCAGGTCATCCACCTGGTCTTTCATCAGCGATATCAACGGGGATATCACGATGGTCAGCCCGCCCGCCATAACGGCGGGAAGCTGGTAGCACAGGGATTTACCTCCGCCGGTGGCGATGATGGCCAGGACATCGTGGCCGTCTAAAACGTCGGAGATAATTTCCTCCTGGTAAGGCCTGAAGGCCTTATGGCCAAAGTATCGTTCTAATGTTTCTCTTAATAGTTTTTTATCAGCCACTTCAGAATCCCCGTTAATGATATAGCCGGTATTCATCGATCTCAGGATGATGAGATACCAGCTCTGTATAAGTCACGATATGGCCAGTACATATCATAAAGCAAGGGCGATAGCATCGTGAAAGTAATAACTCAAAATTGAGACACGCCCCCTCATCTTTAAAAAACGGTTGGCGGTTTGGCGATTTGGCCCTTTGGCGTTTTTGAAGCCTAACCATAGTTGGCGGTTTAGCGATTTCAATTTTTTAATCTATCCCAGAGCGAACACTAGTATACTATGCACAGGGGTACTGGTTAACACATATTAAATTTTTTTATGGGAACGCCTACCAATAGACTGTACTTTAATCTCTCAGCAGCACCCTCGCATCGACGGCTACTGCCCCTTTTTCGTATGCCATCACCGGGTTGGCGTCGAGCTCCAGGATGTCGTCTCTGGACATGATCAGCCGGGAGACGTTCACCAGCACATCGGCGAGTGCGTCGATATCTGCGCTTTTCTTTCCCCTGAATTCGGTTAGCATCTTGTAGCCTTTGATCTCCCGGATCATCTCGACGGCAGTAGTATGATCGACGGGGGCCACCCGTATGGCGACATCTTTGAACACTTCTACGAAGACCCCGCCCATGCCGAACAGTACGATCGGTCCGAACTGGGGGTCCCTTTTCGCCCCGATGATGACCTCTCTGCCCGTCGGGACCATGGTTTCGACAACGGCAGTGGCGTTCGGATCGATCTTCCTGGCAGCGGTGATGATGCGATCGTAGGCTCCTCTGGCACAGTCCGGGGAGGAGACGTTCAGCGCCACCAAGCCGAGGTCGCTCTTGTGGGAGATCTTGCCAGAGAGCACTTTTATGGCGACGGGGAATCCTAGTTTCGCCGCTATCTCAGCTGCTTCTGCCGTACTGCCGGCTGCACATCCTTCGTTGACCTGAATACCCTGGCTGGCCAGCAGTTCCTTTGCCTCAAGCTCGTTCAACAGCGTCATCGCGTCACCTTCTTCCGGACCAGTGAACGGTCGTATTCGATCAGCGTCCGCAGCGCTTCGGCCGCCCGTTCGGGCACAGGGTAGAAGGGCACCCGGTTCTTGCGGAACATTCTGGCCACGGCGTCGATGTCTTCGCCGCCCATCCAGCAGGCTACGACGGGTTTCGGGTACTTATCCTTGAGAGCGTCTACCACTGCCTGAGCCGGCTCCATTGCGTCAGTCATCCCCGCGTGGGCATAGATAACCATCACGCAGTCGATGTCGGTATCATCAAGCAATGCGCTCATGGCCTCTTTGTAGATATGGTAGTCTGACTTGGCTACGGTATCGACCGGGTTTTTCACCGAAGCGAATGCGGGTAAGAGACGGGCAATACCAGCCTTGGTATACTTGCTGAGCGGAGGCACCGACATGCCCCGGCGCTCGCACGCATCGCTCGCCATGATCGCCATTCCCCCGCCATTGGACAGGATCGCCACCCGATTCCCTTTCGGCCGGGGCTGGGTAGACATGGCCATGGCCGCATCGAACATCTCTTCCACGCCTTCCACCCGGATGACACCACACTGACGGAACGCCGAATCGTACACAGCGTCGGAACCGGCCAGGCTGCCGGTATGCGAAGCGGCTGCCCTGGCGCCCGCCTGGCTGACACCCGCCTTGATCGCCAGCATGGGCTTTTTCACCTTAGAGGCGGACTCGATAAACTTACGGCCGTCCTTCAGTCCTTCGATGTACATGGCTATGGTCCAGGTATCATCGTCCTGCTCGAAGTATTCAAGTAGATCTGCATCGGACACATCGGCTTTATTGCCCATGCTGATGACACAGTTCAAACCCAGCCGTGAGCCGATAGCCCAGTCGGTCAGCGCCAGTCCCAGCGCCCCGCTCTGGCTGATAAAAGAGATTTCACCCCGGTGAGGCATCCTGGGGACGATGCTCGCATTCAGATCGATGCTGCGGTTGACGAAGCCCATGGTATTCGGGCCCAGCATGCGTATCCCATAGGAGTTCGCTTTTTGTTTCAACTGCTCTTCCAGGGCAGCGCCCTCTGGACCAGTTTCGCTGAAGCCGGAGGTGATCACACACAGAGCCAGTACGCCATTTCTACCGCACTCATCGACCACGCCGAGCACCGCAGGAGCCGGCACAATGACCACAGCTAGATCTACCTGGTCGGGAATAGAGCCCACATCAGGGTAAGACCGTATTCCCATGATCTCGGGAGACTTAGGATTGACCGGGTATACCTTGCCCTTGTAGTGGTTGGTCACGATATTATGGAGCACTTTAAAGCCCCACTTGGACTCGTCCTTCGAGGCCCCGATGACCGCGATGCTCCCTGGCTTCAGCAGTGGATCTAGTGAATGGCCGTTCATGGTCCTTCCAGGAATAGTATGATTGTAATCTTTATATATATGATCTGTACGGCTGTCGGGCAATCGCATCCAGCAGCTCGCCAACGGTTAGCGGCCTGTCAGCAGGCACGATGCCGGTACGCTCGCAGAAGGCCATGTATACGGCTACAACCAGAGGTAATGCCAGTCCAGACTCCCGGATCAGCCCCGGGTCGTAGAACACGTCCCGGGGCGAGCCGTCTGCTACGATACTGCCTTCCAGGACGATACAAACCCGGTCGGCCAGCCTCGCTGCGAGGTCCAGGTCGTGGGTAGCGATCACCACGCTGATATCGTAGACATCCCTCGTCTCCAGAATGATCTCTTCCACCATCCGGGCGTGGACCTCGTCCAGGTCCGAAGTCGGCTCGTCCATGCAGATCACCCTGGGCTTCATAGCCAAAACGCCTGCGATTGCCACCAGCCGCTTCTGCCCCCCGCTGAGGTAGTTGGGCATCTTATCAACAAGACCTGCTGCGCCCACGTGGTCCAGCGCATTCACCGCAGTATTTTTCGCTTCCTCAACGCTCATCCCCAGGTTGATCGGGCCGAACATGACGTCATCCAGCACGGTCGGCGCAAACAACTGATCTTCCGGCCGCTGGAAGATCAGGCCGACATACCTCCAGATCGTGCTCTTGATCTCCTGACACGGCCGCCCCATCACGTACACCTGGCCGGAAGTCGGCACAAGCAGCCCGTTCAGGTGCTCCAGCAGCGTCGATTTCCCGGAGCCGTTACCCCCGCATACCGCCACGATCTCCCGCGGGCGGACCTGAAAACACATGTCATGAATCCCCCGGCTCCCGTCCGGGTACATATGGCTGGCACAATCGACGTGAATAAGGCTGTTTTCCCTCCCGCCTGGGCAGCTGACCCTGTGTGGCTCGGGCACCTGCTGTTTCTTGATCACATATGATGTGTCACAGAATAAAGTGAAAAGCATCACCGAAAAAAAGTGTGAATTCTGCACTATACCCGACATTTAGCCTCAGGCTGAAAACGTTTATAGCGTCGCAGCGCATAGTTGATTGGACATGCTGCCCTCACAGCCCGCGCATGGAAAAAAAGGCATACCGCTACGGGCCCACCACCTACTCTGCCTGCTGGGCTTCCAGGGAATCGGCTACTCCGCCGAGTTCATCCGGAACCTCCACAAGGTCAAGCGCATGATCGAGCAAAACCCTGACCTGGAGATCGAGATCGTTGAGGACTGCGACGTCGTCTGTATCCAGTGCCCCAATTCCCAGGACACAGGCTGTGTCAAGGGTGGAGTTAACGAAAACCGGACCGTCAAAGAAATGGACCGCCGGGTAATGGAAAAGCTCGAGATCAACCCCCACGACCGTTTTAAAGTAAAAGAGATATACGCCCTCGTTAAGGAAAAGATCCGACCGGAAGATTTTAAGGAGTTATGCCGCGGCTGCGACTACCTTCCGTTAGGCTTCTGCTACCGCGGGCTCGAGAGCCTGAGTACTGACACGAACCACAATGGCACGACTAAAAAACGCTGATTCACCACGGCGACACAACGACACAACGTTGATTCACCACAACGACACAACGACACAACGATTTTTTAAAAATGCTTAACTACCAATCCATTTGATAGTAATCGTTGTGCCGCCGTGCCGTTGTGGTAAAAAAAGTCGTTGTGCCGCCGTGCCGTTGTGGTAAAAAAGTCGTTGTGCCGCCGTGGTTGATTTTAAAAGCGCTGTGTTGATGTGGTAAAAATGGTAAAAAGGTAGATCAGGTGGTTTTGATTATTGGTACTCTCATGGCTTTAGCCGCCTTAAGTGCTTCTATTGCTGGCATGCGTTTGCCGCTTAAGAAGTCGATGGCTGCGCCGCCGCCGGTCGAGACGTGGGAGATCTGGTTCTCGATGCCGAGGGCTTCTACGGCCGCAGAGCTGTGGCCGCCGCCTACAACGGAGAATTTCGCCTTGGTGGCTGCGAGGAGGATTTCGTTGGTGCCGACGCTGAAGTCGGGGTTTTCGAAGATGCCTGCGGGACCGTTGATGATGACCTTGTCGGCGTGCCGGATGAGGTCGTTGAAGCTGGTGATGGTCTCTCTGCCGATGTCTGAGATCACATAATCGGTGGGGAGGTTCTTGATGTTCATCTCCACACGTTTGCCGTTCTTGTTGATGGCGACGTCGGAGGGTACGACGACTTTGCCGTCGAACGTCTTGAGGATTGCTTTCGCCCGCTCGATCTCCCCGATCAGGCCGTTCTTTTCTAAAAAGTCCATGTTGAGTTTGCCGATCTTAACACCGCTGGCCGCGAGGAAGACGTTGGCTACGACACCGGTGACAAGGACTTTTGAGGCGATCTTATTCTCCAGCACGTTCTTGGTGACGCTGATGCTGTCGTCCACCTTGGCACCGCCCAGGATGTAGATGGTTTCTCCGCCGCCGGTGAGCGCCTCGTTCAGGGAGTCGATCTCCTTCTCCATCAGCCGGCCCGCGCCGGACGGAAGTACCGGTGTAAAGCCGACCAGCGAGCACTGGGATCGGTGGGATGCTCCGAAGGCATCGTTCAGGAAGACCTGTGCGAGGGGCGCGAGCTTTCGCACAAGATGGGTCCGGGCATGTACCTCCGGAGTCTGTTCCAGCTGCTCTTCAGCGTAGAACCGAACGTTCTCCAGGAGTAAGACATCTCCGGGCTCTGCCTCTACGATAGCGGATCGGGAGTGGGAACCGAAGATGTCATCGACGTGGCGGACGTTCTGCTTCAGCATCTTCTGGAGGCATTTTGCGTGGTCTTCCAGCGTCGTAAAGTCCTTTTTGCCTGGCCTGCTCTGGTGGGCGATGAGGACTACCTTGGCATCATCCAGCTCCTTGATCGTCGGTACGCTCTCCCTGATGCGCTTGTCGTCCAGAATCTTACCGTCCGGGCTCATGGGCGAGTTGAATTCTACACGTAGTAGCACAGTCTTTCCCTTGAAGGAGAAATCGTCCATCGTGTTATAGTCGCGCTCCATACAGTATTCATCCTGTTTAAACATACGGTTTTATTTATAATGGCAATTTTCCCCGTCGGTATGCCATGAATCGTCATTACCTGTGCCTTCATTTCACCCCGAAGGCTCCTATGCGATAGGCTAATGGGGAATTGCTTCCGTGTCGTCTTGTTTCCATATAATTGTCCTAATGTGATATATCTTACTACCGCTTGCTGGCCCTGATGGGCCTTAGTTCTAACTTTCAAGCGTAAGCGATGGGTAAACATGTTCAGGCTGAAGGCCTCGATAAAGCTTTGTACTATTTAAACATAAGCCGTGATGATATGAGCAGCGAGGGTGGCACAGCAAAATATGCATTCGTCATATTCTTGTTCGCTTTCATCCTGCTATTCACCTATTTCTGGCCGGTCCCGCTGCATGTGACCGATTTGCGAAATCTGACGCCTGAGCCGGTAAGGGCAGACCTCGACCAGTATTTAAAAGGGCTTTCCCCGGAAGAGCAGGCAGCGCTGCTCGTGCCGCCGCCGGAAATCGTGGTGGAGCTCAACGGGACGCTTAACGACCTGGTGATCACGCATGGCGAGCTGAATGCGACCTACTGGATCCGCACAAATACCAACGATTCGGACAAGTTCGTCGCGGATATATTCGGGGCTGAGCTGATCATGGGCATGACCACCCGGATCTCAACCGAAGGCGGAGACTGGGCAAACGCCCCCGATCCGGTCAAGATGATGGGCGACACCAACGAATTTTTTACTACCGCAGATCCCGGCAGGGCTCACGATCTGGCCAGAGCGCTGAATGCGACCTACGCGTTTGTGCCTGAACACCGTCGCCTCAACACCGGGTGGTGGGTAAAACCCGGCGAAGTAGGGCGGGAAAAGTTTAACGATACCCGGTACTTCGAGAAAGTCTACGGCAATGAGGACGTGTCCATCTACAAGATTGTGTAAACTCATTCTTGTTCTACATTGCTGTGTTTAATAATGATTGATAAAGAGGTTGTCCCTGAGCCTGTGAAGGACGACGATCGCTGCGCTGTGCCAGAATCACAGAATGCGACAGAATACACAGAATGATTATTGGATAAACCGGTGTACGTATAACCCTTTTTATTTTTACGACGATTGACATCTGTGCATTCCAGTATCCCCGTGTTTACTCTACAATCCATTGTGCCGGTTTATTATTGGAGGAAATACCACTGTAAACGCTGGAATCCCAAAAACGCCAAATGGCCAAACCGCCAAAACGCCACTGGTAAAGCTGGAATCCCAAAAACGCCAAATGGCCAAACCGCCAAAACGCCACTGGTAAAGCTGGAATCCCAAAAACGCCAAATGGCCAAACCGCCAAAACGCCAACGCTAAAAATATGGGGTCGACATGCATGATATCGGTAATAAAACTCTGCCTGGCCTATTCAATGCTCCCAGACAAGTTTCGAATTTTACAGCTAGAATCAATCAAGCCATGTTATATTAAAAAGCGTTTGGCGGTTTGGCGGTTTGGCCATTTGGCGTTTTTGAAGCCTAACAATAGTTGGCGGTTTGGCGTTTTTCAAGACTGAATCTTGCAGGCAGGTTTAGCGTTTTCAATTTTAAAATATCCCAGAGCAAGCACTAGTAGATTATGCACGGGGATACTGGCATTCCGTGTATTCTGTCGTATTCTGTGATCCGGGCACAGCGCAGCGTTCGTGTTGTTGAGTCGTACCAAAGCAATGGATTAGTTCATTATTAAACACAACAGTTCTACATGTGATCCTGGTACAGCGCAGCGTTCGTATAGCTGAGGCGCCGAGCTTTTCCGGCATTATTACCAAAAGGGACTAGGCCCGGCCAGTTGCTGGCCGGGCATTTTATGGCTACCTAGAACCCAATCCCGATCTTCAGGAACAGGAAGGTCATCACGCAGGTGACCAGCGTCAGGACGATAGCAACTCCCGCATTGACTTTCATGACCTCGCTTTCCATCTTGCCGCCTTCGCCCAGGGTGGCGCATGCGTTATGGATCTTTGAAGGAGTGATCGCGCTGGCGATGCCACCGGCGACTGCCAGAGAGCCGAAGGCGAGGGCGAACTTGTCCGAGCCAATCGTGTTAGTCACGGCCACATTCTGGATTTTGGCGAACATGACGTTGGACGACGTCTCGCTGCCGCCAATTACACAGCCGATGAAGCCGGGGATGGGAGCCACGATGCCGTAGTAAGCGCCGAAGGCCGCCGCGAGCGCTACTCCTATTATGCCGTCCATATTAGCTTCCAGCACGCTAGTGGGGACAAACTTGCCAGCCAGGACCGAGCCGCCGGAGTAGTACATGATGTAGGCGATGCAGAAGAACATGGTATACGTCAGGAACGGGCTGAAGAAGCGCTTCACCGTCAGGTCCAGTGCCTGCGAGACCTGGGCTTTGCTGGCGCCCATGGTGAAGATGCCGATGACTGACGCGACCAGTATCCAGGTGTATGCCTGGGAGAGAAAGTCCAGGTCTACCTTCTGGTTAGCAAACGCCGTGATGACCTCGAGGTTCCCCGGGGCACCTTTGAGGATGCCCGCGATCTGCGGGATGCTGACGATGCCGACGAGCACAATCAGGATGACCCAAGGGGAGATCGCCTTGGCCAGTGATATACGGGCGACTTTGACTCCTCCGTCGGCAACAGCGGGCTGCTGCGGTGCCTCCTTCTTCTGCAGGTACAGGCAGGCTATGTGGTAGAGGTATAGCGAGACCATCGATGCGCTTCCTGCGATCACTCCCACGATCGAGAGGGGCACGATGTTCGTATACACCAGGGCCAGGGCAGTCAGGGATATGACCAGGCCCGAGATGAGCGCGGGCGGCCAGGACCTTTTAATGGCTTCCATCCCGCCCACTACCCAGAGGATGGCGAAGGCGAAGAGGACGCTGATTACAGGGAGGTAGATCGAGATGTTCATGGCGAACGAATGCTCGGTGATGGGTATGCCCATCCCGGCAGCCGCGCCTGCCGGCAGGGTGATCGGCAGTGACAGTAGCGCGAAGGAGCAGAGCGGGTCGTAGCCCAGGCACGCGATTGCGATGGCGGCCAGCGGGGTGAAGCCCATGGCTACCAGCAGAGGTGGAAATAGTGCCGGCGTCACGAGGCCCAGCGCGGTGACGAACGAGCCGAAGCCCATGCCTACGAACAGTGCTTTTTCTTCCTTCGTGCCTGCCAGGTGGTGGATGGCGTCCGATATGCGGCTCAGCGCCCCGGTGATCTGCATGAGGAAGACCATGAACATGGCGAACACGACCGTGATGCCGATGCCCAGGGACTTGAGGATGCCCATGATGATGCCCCCGTAGATGATGTCCAGGCCTGTTTGGAAGTACCACCATGCCAGGAAGGCGGTCAGGGCCAGCGCTACGATGACCATGATAGAGCCTGACTTTTTAAACAGCACGATCCCCAGGAACACGACGATGAGGGGAAGCAAAGATACCATTAAGCCTGCTATGTCCATAGGTAAAACCTGTAATTTTTTAATGATCCGTCTGATACCACCATATACAATCGGTACATAGTTGTACTCGCATGTATATAGTTGCGCATTGTATATAAATAGGTTGCTGTCCCGGGCTCTGTCAAGTTGCTGTCAGTCTGACACTAATTATTGCACTTTACCTGATCAAGTCTACTTTAAGTACGAGCCCTGTATGAGTTTATGGTGTGTAGCACAAAAACACGAAAAACTTTTTTAGAGGGACACTAAAACTCGAAGGCTCTAGGTATCACGGCTAAACCACTAACCGGACAAATACACAATTAAAATTCCGAAAACCACTAATTGCACAGCTTTTAAAACACGAACAAGTTCCGCCAGGTGACACGAACGACACCAAATCAAAACACAGTCAGGAGTAGCGCCTGTGGTCAAACCGATCCCGATACATTTTAATCGGTGTAGTGTTTCCTGTTTATGCCCTTTCCATGGTAGGTATCTGAAGTTGATACGCCGACGATAAAAACGTATTGTAATGGCTTACTGTGTTTTGATTTGGTGTCCTTGTGTCACTTCGCGGAACTTGTTCGTGTTTTAAAAGCCGTGTCGTTAGTGCTTTTACTTCTTTTAAATTGTGTTTTCGTGTAGTTAGTGGTTTAGCCGTGATACTTAGAGCTATTAGTTTTTTTGTGTCCCTCTAAAAAAAGTTTTGTGTTTTTGTGCTACACACCATAAACCTATACAAAGGCTCAAACTTAAAGTAGTCTTGATCTGGTAAAGTGTAATAAATGGCTGTCAAAAATCGTCAGCCATACTCCATGCGCTAAATTATTAATTAATAAAAACCCATTTTTAGATATGCTGGATTACAATACCCTATCCGATAAAGATAAAAAATATGTGGACGAGCGTGAAGCGTCAGAAATGAGGATAATCGAAAATCACTACGGCACCGTCAGCACTAAGAATGCGATTATATGCCAAGTTCTTGATGAAAATATTCATGCATGTACAAGTGATTTGCTTACTGTGGCCATGGCGGTGAAAAAAATGAAAAATAAGGAGTATCGCCAATCGTTATTAGATCGGTATCATGATATCGAGTTAGTAGCCTTAGCATTTGAGAGGTTAAAACAAAAAAATTCCCAACTATAATACAACTCATTTTAATCTTTTTTGATATACATATCGGTCTAATATAACTTTTTGGGTACGAGTTTCTGGTAAAAATTTGGTGGGCATTATGTTTGACATTTAAAGAGAAGTTAGGGTTGTAAGGTGATCGATGGATCGAGTGGGTAATAACGCCCACATTCCGCACGTAAATTTTGAGATTTCTGATTTTAATAGATTCGATAGAATCAGATCGATACTTGCTATTTCATCAATTTCAGATCAGTGATGTTTATTTTAATATCTATTAATATGCAATCAAATAGAGTATAAATATAATTGGTTGCTAAAATGATTGAAAATGGGTTATTTTTGGATATAATCAATGACATATAAACGGTACCAGTTTATCCAGTCGACATCTAATCGTTGAGCTATAATAAACTGTCAGTTATTAGCCAATCTAATTAACATAAACGGCACACATTGACCATATTGTTGTGTAAATTGATAATTAAATTTTTCATTATTTACGGGCGGAATCTGGGATGCAAGTCTATCACAACTACATTAGGCCGCACGAAGGACTCAATGGTAAGACCCCGGCAGAGGCTTGTGGGATTGAGAGTTAAAGGGTGACAATAAGTGGATCACCTTGATATAGCACGCGAGCAAGAAAACAAAAACGAATTAATATTATTGTTTTAATAAAGCAAGAACACTTACGATAAGGCTAAATAAGCTAATCCCCAGGCCGAACCCAGCAATGATAACTGTTAAAAACTCCTTATTATCAAATATAAATTTTTTAATCCAATTCATCTCGACATAATCCATACCTTTAGGAGTAATAAGGATAGTCTTACCTTTGTTACGCCTATGAATATCGGTATCATTCACTCTTAAATAATCCTTATCTTTATAATAATCAACAATCCTATCCACAGTAACTGTACTAATATTTAATTTATCCCCAAACAAATACATAGCTTCATATTCGTCGGTATTCATTCTGAAATCATAAAGCAACTTAAGAAATTTTTTGCGTTCCTCAATAACTTTAGACGAAATGCCAGTCACCAATATTCTATATGACTAATTGATATATAACTGACGACTTTTGACGACTTAATTTCAAGCTATTACCAGACAACAACTTGACCAAACCCTGTCCCGAGCCGGACTCTCACCGATTCCCTCGATAACGGCCATTCCCGTAACTGTTCGGACACTCAGGAACCGTTTACGCGAAGTACACAACCTACACGAAGCGATACGACATGATCAGCTTATAGCATGCCATTTTATGAAAAAGGTAGGTAAGCCCTGCCAGCCACAGGCAGGGCGTGTTATCGCAGTTATCTTTAGAACCCGATCCCGATTTTCAGGAACAGGAAGGTCATCACACAGGTGACCAGCGTCAGTGCGATGGCAACCCATATGTTGATCTTTATCACATCGCTCTCCATCTTGCCACCTTCGCCTAGTGTCGCGCAGGCGTTATGGATCTTGGAGGGAGTGATCGCGCTGGCTATGCCTCCGGCGACCGCCATTGCGCCGAATGCCAGCCCGAATTTTTCTGCTCCGATGGTGTTGTTAATGGCCACGCTCTGGATCTTGGCGAACATGACGTTTGAGGACGTCTCGCTGCCGCCGATCACCGAGCCGATGAAGCCGGGGATCGGGGCTACCAGCCCATAGTACACGCCGAACGTCGCTGCCAGCGCCACTCCGATGATCCCGTCCATGTTTGCCTCCAGAGCTCCCGGTATGAACTTGCCATCCGCTACCGAGCCGCCGGAGTAAAACATGATGTAGGCGATGGAAAAGAACAGGCTGTATGCCAGGAACGGGCCTATAAAACGTTTTAAAGTCATGTCCAGGGCTTGAGATACCTGAGTTTTATTCGCGCCGAGAGTAAATATGGCGATGATCGACGCGACCAAAATCCAGGTGTACGCCTGGGGAAGGAAGTCCAGATCGATGCTCTGGTTTGCGAAGACCGTGATTATCTCGAGCTTGCCAGGAGCGTCTTTAAGGACGGCTTTGATCGGGGGTATGCTGACGGCACTCACCAGCAGGATGAGGATAAGCCAGGGTGACAGCGCTTTGAGTATGGACATTTTTGAAGCTGTTGCCCCGCCATCTGCCGCAACCGGTGCATTTGACTTTGTCCCTTTTAACAGGTAGTCCCGCGCCTTGCTGTAGAGGTAGAGTGATATCATGGACAAGCTACCGGCAATCACGCCCACGATCTCCAGGGGCACGATGCTCGTGTATACCAGGATAAGCGCCGAGAGGGATATAACCAGGCCGGAAATGAGGGCGGGCAACCATGACCTCTTGACTGCCCCTATTCCACCTACGACCCAGAGCATGGCGAACGCAAACAATACGCTGACCACCGGCAGGAAGACCGAGATGTTCATGGCGAAAGAGTGGGGCGTAAGGGGAATCTTTAAGCTGTTGGTCACGAAATCGGCCGGAAGCGTAATCGGCAACGATAGCAGCGCGAACGAGCAAAGCGGGTCATAGCCCAGGACTGCAATGACGATCGCCGCAAACGGCGTGAAGCCCATGGCC
Organism: uncultured Methanocella sp.; assembly: GCA_964548585.1. GTDB lineage: Archaea > Halobacteriota > Methanocellia > Methanocellales > Methanocellaceae > Methanocella_A. The sequence continues at coordinate 24,960 of CAZJRS010000014.1, forward strand.
ACCAGCAGAGGCGGGAATAGCGTCGGCGTTACCAGGCCAAGTGCGGTGACGAACGACCCGAAGCCCATGCCTACGAATAATGCTTTTTCTTCCTTGGAACCGGCGACCTTGTGTATGGCGTCCGATATGCGGCTCAGCGCGCCGGTGATCTGCATCAGGAAGACCATAAACATCGCGAATATGATAGCAACGGCAATTCCCAGAGACTTGAGAATGCCCATCACGATTCCGCCATAGATAATATACAGATCAGTCTTGAAATACCACCATGCCAGGACAGCGGTCACGACTAACGCGACAACGACCATCACCGATCCTGATTTTTTAAAGACAACGATCCCCAGGAAAACGACGAGCAGGGGTATCAAAGCAATGATAAGTCCAACAATATCCATAGGTATGACTCCAACGTTTTTAGCTACAGTGGTCGGTGTGAAACCGGTATATAAGATCATGTAACATAGCTGTACGTAGCGATGCGTAGTTACGCTTTAAGTATAAAAAAATCAGGTGCCCCCGCAGGCAGTTTTTCACAGGCTGGCACAAGGCACAGAGTGCCTGCAGGTGCATCCGATATACATATTTAATTTTTAAGCCGTGACTTTGTCCGCGCTCCCTTCTTTCTGGGATACCTTTTCTACCGCCAGTACTACTGCAAGTGCGATGATCGACGCCGGCAAGGCGAAGAGGAGCGGGTCGATGACGGTCCACGGCGCGCCGAAGAGCGCGGTCTGGCCGAAGATGAGCTTGCACAGGCCCAGCGGCTCGGATTCTGCCGCATGCACAAACGCTGTGAACAGGAACCATACGACAGTGCCGGTGACGAGGCTCACGATCGCCGCGTTCTTCGACGGCTTTTTGCTGAACATGCCATGGGTGAATGCAGGCAGGAAGGCTGCGGCACATAAGCCCATGAACATGGCCGTGGCCCGGGCGATGATGTTGCCCGGCATCAGGAAAGCCAGCACGACGCTCGCCAGGATCATGACGCATACGCCTATGCGGGTTCGGTTGATCGAAGGCTTGAAGTTCTTGGTGTGTCGCCAGATGTCGTTGCCTACTGCGGTACCCATAGTGTGGAACAGTGCGCTCAAGGTCGACATGGCCGCCGAGAGAAGCGTGAGCATGAAGATCACGATGAACCAGTCAGGGGTTGCCGCGTTGATGAAGACAGGGATGATCGTGTCGAAGTTTCCGTTGATCGCCATGTCAAACGCGGTCTTTCCGTTCAGCTTGAAGAAGTAGGCGTTGATCAATGCACCCACGGTGAATGCCACGCCAGTCATCATCAGGATGAAGATGCCCCCCACAGGGATGGCCCGGTTCAGCGCCCGGTCGTCCTTGGCCGTCATGAATCGCACGATGAGTTGAGGCTGGGCCAGCACGCCGATGCCCACGCCGAGGATGATGGTCGTGACGAGCGTGTACCAGATCGGGGATCCCATGTCCGGCATCGCAGTCCAGCCATTATGACCTTGTTCCACGAGTTTGGCCGGTACCATGCTGGCCATGTCGGTCAAGGCCTGGTTCGCCGAAGTGAAACCTCCAAGCGCCATGTACAGGAGTGCCAGCAGCACAGCCATGCCTATGAACATGACAGTCCCCTGGAACGCATCGGTATAGATGACCGCTAGCAGTCCGCCGAAGATCACATACGCTGCCGTGATGGCGGCAAATACGAGTAATGCCATGCTGTAGTCCACCCCGAAGGTCGTGGTGACGAACTGCGCGCCGCCAATCAGGACTGCAGCCGAGTACAGCGGCATGCCTACGATGATGATGAATCCGCTCGCGTACTGCATGAAAGCCGAGTTGAACCTCTTGCCCATCAGGTCGGGAAAAGTAACCGCTTTCAGCTTGCTGCCGATCTCGCGTGTCTTCTTTCCGAAGACGACAAAAGCCAGCAGGATGCCGACGCCGATGTTGAGTGCCGTCAGCCAGATCAGGCCCATGCCCAGCTTGGCTGCGACTCCGCCGAACCCGATGATGGCAGACGTGCTGATGAACGTAGCTCCGTACGAGATCGCGATGAGCGCCGGATGCACGTTCCTTCCGGCGACCAGGTAGTCCTCTGCCTGCTTCGTTTTCCGGTACGCCAGATAGCCGAGCCCCAGAAGAATGACCACGTAAACGGCCGTTACGATGGTAAACATCGTGACAGATACGGCCATGTCACTCCCCTCCTTTATTCCAGTTTACAAGACCGTACAATACGCAAGCCAGCGCAAACAGCAGCGTTGCGCCATATCCCAGTAAAACCCAGGGATCATTAACCCCAAACATACGTTACCCTCCGTTGATTATCCGCTAGTCGAAAGGTTAGAATAAAATCTATATATACCAGTATAACTTGTTTGTACGTAGCTATATGGACCAGCAGTTTGACGAGAAGACTCTGTCGAAGCTCGGCATGTTCGGGATGACAGAGTATGAGGCGAAGGTTTACCTGACCCTGCTTCTCAAAGGAGCGCAGGAAGCCAGCAAGGTATCCAAGTACTCGGGTCTTCCCAGGCCTCACACGTATTCGGTTCTGAAAGCCCTTCAGATGAGGGGGCTGGTTACGGTGATACCTGAGTCAGTCAACCGTTACCGGGCAGTGCCGCTGGACGAAGGGCTGGATGTGCTCATCGAGGAAAAAGAGAAGCAGTTTTTGACGCTGCGCAACGCCAAGGATCTCCTGCTTTCGGAGATTAAGCCAAAGGAAGCGATACCGTCTGAAAACCACGCTCCGGTAATGCTGTACTATGGTAGACAGAACATCTACAAGCTGATCGATGAGATGTTCCTGCGGTGCGAGCACGAGGTGGAAATCATGACCACCTCCCATGGCATCGTCCGCTTTTACAAGTATTTCAGCGACGTGGCATCCCAGTTCAGGAGTAAGAACATCGCCGTCCGGTTCATCGCCCCGGTCACGCCCGAGGTGGACAACATCGCCAGAAAACTCTCCCAGCTAGTAGAGATCCGGCGGATCGACATATTGCCGCCCATCCGGTTCGTGCTCGTAGACGGGAAGGAAATTTTATTCGCCGAATACCCCGAGGACGACTTCAAATCCACCGGCAAAGAAACTGGCATCTGGATCAACCAGGAAGAGCTCGGCAGGATGATGAAGACCATGTTTGATAACACGTGGAAGAATACACCCGCGTATCCCGAGCAGATTGAGTGATATATGCTGGTGCGCGGCCGTACCCGGATGCTTGTAATGACACGGATTGATCCGGGCTCCCGGGTATGACCCACAAGTAATACGAATCTCGATGCTGCATAGGTCAGCGATACTTCAGTAAAGTTTATATAAAAATATTTTTATATATTTATTGCCCGGGTATGTATCGCGCTAACTCTTCAGGTGATAAAACAGAAGCAAGGCGGATAGTAGAAGCGGATTTTCTGAGGTGCTTTGCTATCCTGGCGGTAGTCGCCATTCACACCAGTGCATTCTTCGCCCGATCAGACTCGCTGAGCTACCTGGTGATCGCAAATATCGTGGTCGATATTTTTTCCCACTATGCGGTTCCGGCATTTATCATCGTTTCAGGCATGGTCCTCTCGGTCAACTACAGGAACAACTTCCCCCTGCCGAGGTTTTACCACAAGCGGTTTATGTCCGTGATCCCGCAGTACCTGTTCTTTTCGGTGTTTTACATGCTGGTGGTCGGCATCTTCACCAACAGTTTACCCTCATGGACCGACATGGCCATATCCCTGGCTACGGCAACCGGCTCCTACCACCTATGGTTCATCGCCTTGATTATCCAGTTCTATCTCTTCTATCCGCTATTGATCAGGATCTACGAGCAGGGTGAAAAAAAATATGGAGGCATGACGCTGTTAGGGATATTCCTCGTGGTGCAAGTCCTGTGGGGGCTCTTCAAAGTAGGGCTTTTATCCGGGCTAACAGGAAACGCCACCTGGTCAACGCCATTAATGACGACGATCATAGAAGAAGTGTTTCTGTCGTACATATTTTACTTCACCGCCGGGATATACATAGGCAGGAACCTTCCCGCCCTTAGACTACGATTCAGCTCGGTCAATTCGAAGGTGGTAGCCGCAGTCGTAGGGATGCTGGTCCTGTGCTATTCATATACCTGGGCTATCGGCTTATCGATCTATGGGGGCTTTCACAACATTCCCCCGATCAGCTTCTGGGTTGATCAGCTGATCGGGCCGGTGCTATTTGGTCTTACCATTATATTGCTATACAAGCTATCCCTGACACTGGCCGGTAAGAAAAACCGGATTTCCAGGCTGGCGGGCAGCATCGGCAAATACTCGTTCGCCATCTACCTCATCCACGTGTTTTTCATGTATGTCCTGCAGGTTGGGTATGCCAGAATCGGCATAACCTGGCAGGACTGGACATTTTATCCGCTGATGTTCGTATCGACTGTCGTCCTGAGCTTCGCATCTGCCATCATGATCAGCTACCTGCCCTTAAGCAAGCACATCATAGGCGTACATAACCAGCTCAAGCGGGACCCGGGCACCAGAGGCATTGAAGTCCCGGCTAACTAGTGTGGTATTAGTGTGGTGTTATTCAGACGGTCCTTTTATCAATTACCTCTTCGCCCCCACCGCCAACGACTTCAGATCTGATCCGTTTTTTAAATGAGTAACTCCATGCCGTTAAAGATGACTTTGGGGTGCGCCGGACTCACGAACAGATATAACGGCGTAGCCGGAGACTATCCGGGATGTATGGCGGCAAGCTTTTATCGTGCGCCACTCATACGGGCTAGCCATGGCAGAAGGAAAAAACAGGAAAGACGTACAGATCGGCGCCACCGTAGACGTCGTGCTCAAGCAGGACCAGCCCACTGGCAAGCTGACCCGCGGCATTGTCGCCGCGATACTCACCAATTCCCCGAATCACCCGCACGGGATCAAAGTCAAGCTCCGGGACGGACGTGTCGGCAGAGTACAGGCGATTATAGAGAGTGCCCGGTAAATACACATTCGCTGGGGCAAATCTCCTCAATTTACCGTGAATATTCGAAAATAAAGCCTATACGCAGCATATAAATCGAATTAATTGTTTATTATTGTAGAATTCTGCGTGTCGGAGACATAAATCTTTTAAACTAGTACATAGTATGTAACCCTGAAATCAACGGTAGGTGACCGACCAGATGATGAGAACGTACGAAGACATGCCGAAAATCAAGCTGCCCCACTCCGCCGAAATCAAGATCAGTGATACCACGATCCGCGATGGCTGCCAGATGCCAGGCGTAGTGATGAAGAAGTCCCACAAGCTGAAGATCTTCGAGTACCTCCACGACATGGGCGTGGAAAAGCTCGAGACCTTCGTCTACAACGAAAGGGACAAGGACGCTTGCAGGAGCATGATGGACTACGGTTTCGAATATCCGGAGGTTACCGGCTGGGCCAGGGCAAACCCGGCAGACATCGATGAAGTCCTTAAGGTTGGCGGGATCAAGGAAACCGGCATCCTCATGTCCGTCTCCGACTCGCACATCTTCGACAAGATGGGCCTGAAGAGCTACGAAGAGGCTGAGAAGAAGTACCTGACAACGCTTCAGTACGCGGTCGACCACGGGCTGCGGACCAGGTGCCACATCGAGGATACGTCCAGAGCCAACTATGACTTCGTGTACCCGTTCGTCCAGAAGCTCATCGAGATCGACCCGGACACGATCCTCCGGATCTGTGACACGCTGGGCTACGGCATACCCTTCCCCGAGTGCGAAGAGCCGTATGGCATCCCTGCGACGGTCAAGAAGTTCAAGGCCATGGGAGTAAAACATATAGAGATGCATGTCCACGACGACTTCGGCCTCGGCATCGGAAACACGCTTTCCGGCCTGTGGTACGGTGCGGACTGGGCCAGCCTGACCTTCCTGGGGATCGGCGAGCGCGCCGGCAATACTGAACTGGAGAAGATCATGGCCTTCTTCATCACAAGGGTAGAGGGCTTCGAGAAGTACGACCTGCACAAAGTCACCGAGTTCGCGGACTACATGGAGCAGGAGATAGGCCTGCGTGTACCCCGCAACAAGGCTATCGTAGGTAAGAACATCTTCTCCCACGAGTCCGGCATACACACCGCAGGCATCATTAAGAACCCCTTCACCTATGAGCCGTTCCCGCCAGAACTGGTCGGCGGCAAGCGGAACCTGATGATCGGAGACACCTCCGGCGGCGAAGTGATCCGGCTAAAGGTCGAGGAAGCGCTCTCTGAATTACTGGGCATCAAAGCGCAGGTAGACAAACACGACCCGCGCATCAAGTGCATCCACAAGGAGATCCAGAAGATGTATGACGCGGAAGACCGACGCTCTTCGGTCTCGGACGAGGAGCTCTACGACTTCGTGCGCAAGTACTTCGTCTTCCAGGTAGATGGCGAGATCATCCCGGAAGATCTGGAAATCCACGAGCCCCGTGGCTCCATGCTGAATCCGGCCAGGATTCCGCCCGATGTGATGCCGACAATCAGCCCGACGTCGATCAACATCGAGCACGGCCAGAGAATCAAAATCGAAAAGAAGGCGTCCGGGAAGAAAGAATAATCCCGGCGCTAACAAGCCATACCGATAGCCAGCATAAGCAGGCTGGCCATACGATCAGTCAGGCAAGCCTCATTAGCTTGCCTGTACCGAATGCCACAATCATCTGACCAGGCCGTCTTCAGCCGCCAGCGCCGAGAGCTGTCTGCCGATCGCTTCAAACGTCGTCTCCGACAGGTAAATATCACTGTGCATCGCCCGGTCAATGCAGGTGACGGGCACGCCTTTACCCTTTTGCTCTTCGCATGATCTGACGATCTCGGGTATGTCCCGTGACCCATAGATGATCAAAGTCGGCCTGTCGCCCTGCTCCCAATCCGGGAGCATTTCACATAGCTCAAAGACTGTCTCCGGGGAGCTTTCCCGGACCCGGTAACTGCGCTTCTTCATGCTCTCGTGTGTCTGAGGGCTATAGGTTTTGCTGAACGCCGGCGATAAGGCAATAGCCAGGTCTGCGCTGCTCAGGAGTGCCAGCCTTCCCCCAAGAGAGTGGCCGATCACCGCGACCTTGCCGAAAGCCCTGCCCAACCTGATCGCAGCCTCAACATCATCAACAACCCCTTCAGTCAGTAACAGCGGATGCTCGCCGTGGCCATGCAAGTCGATCGCGAATACTGCGAAGCCCATCTCAGCCACCCGCCAGGCCAGCCCCATCTGCTCTTCTTTGCTGCCGCCATAGCCGTGGACAATGACCACTGCGCCCGTCGGGCCGTACTCAGTCAGGAAGACGGACGGGATCTTATAGCCGTTGCCCTGGATGAACTTTCGCTGGATATCCATAATATCTCATCTACTTTCGTTTTGTAATACTAAAAATCCTCTGGCCGACGATAAAGACCATTACAGATGAAAAAAGAGATTGTAATATGAAGACACTGATAATCTGCGAATCCGTACACCACGGTTGCACTAAAAAAATCGCCGACAGCATGGCCGGCCCGCTAAATGCTGAAGTAAAAAAATCCTCGGAAGTAGATGCGAGCAAGCTCGGCGAATACGACCTGATCGGCTTCGGCTCGGGCATATACATGGGGAAGCACCACAAGAACCTGCTCAAGCTGGCCGAAAGCCTGCCAGTAATGGAAAAGAAAGCGTTTATCTTCTCGACCTCCGGCGGCGCCAATGAGAACTTCAAGAACCATGCAGCGCTGAAGGCGAAGCTGGTCGAGAAAGGCCTGAAGATCGTGGACGAGTTTAACTGCAAAGGTCACGATACATTCGGGCCGCTGGTGCTGGTGGGCGGCCTCAACAAGGGTAAGCCGGATCAGAATGACGTGGAGAATGCAAGACAGTTCGCCGCGAAGCTGGCTGCCAGATATATGATATAGTATCATCGCTCGCAACTCGTCCGTTAAGTGTCCCCTTTAACCTCTTTACCCCCTTAAACCTCCTTTTTGTATTTTCCCCCTTAAACCTCCGTGTATCTCCTTAAACCACCTCCGGACCTCCCGAATCTCGGTCCTCTGGAGTATCTCGGTTCAGGTGCATAAACTAAAACCAGAGTAAAGGGAGGTACGTGAGGAAAGGAGGTGGTTTTAGGAGCTACACGGAGGTCAGGGAGCGTTTTTAAAAAGGAGGTTTTAGGGGGTAAAGAGGTTAAAGGAGACGATTAATCTAGATCAGCCTCTGTAAATCCAATTTGTTATTGCACAATCTTTTTCAAGACATGCGCGGTAAAAAGGGATCTTTTATCTTTTTCAAGATCGTCGTACATGTAAAACGTCAACCATTTCAACTGCTGGAACTGGTGCCTGTTCGCCAGCATATTGATCTTTGCCCGGTCGTGGCAATAGATCTCGATCTCCGACCCGGGATCAACATATTCGGCGTTCCCGTCTTGTATGTCTTTGGTCGTAAAGCTGAAGGTACCGCCAGGTTTCATGACTCTCTGCACTTCCCCGAAAACCGAATTCAGGTCCTCGATGAAGTGGAAAACTCCACAGGAGGAAACATGGTGAAAATCCTCCTCCGGATAAGGCAAGAAATCCTGGGACAGGTCACAGACCTTCAGTTCTCTCGCAATGCCCTTTTTCGCACAAACCCTGAGCATATCCTCAGAAAAATCAAGGCCGTATATTTCCAGCCCGGCTTTATGGAACAGGCTGGCGCTGAGTCCGGTCCCTATACCGATATCAAGCAGCTTCTGCCCGGGAAAAACGTACTCGTAGGCCAGGCCGAACAGGACTTCCTGGGCGTGGCACTCCATCGACTGGCATAGATCGTCGTACTGGGGGGCTGAGCTACCATGGAGCTCCTCAGATTTGGGTGCCATAGCTAGAGGGTACATCATAAACGGCTAAATAGTTAACCAAAGGTTCTTCCCCGCGGTCAAAATATACTCGATACATTCGGAGAGTACATCGTTTATCGTCTAAGTAGATAACACATGCTGGGGATCCAGGCGAAGGTTCTACTTAAATGCCGGCTACCGGTCCGGGAGCCGGGAAAAAGAAGAAAAGGAGCTTACTGCCCCTCTCACAGGTTCTTTATGATCTCGTCCACCATCTCGCTGGCCTTCGCGCTGCCATTGAGATCGTAGGTCAGCTTCTTGCCCTCGGCAATAACCTTCTCAGTTGCCTTGAAGATCTTCTGGGCCTCCTTCGGCTGCCCGAGGTACTCGAGCATCCAGGCACCTGCCAGCACCGTAGCGACCGGGTTGACCTTGTCCATGCCCTTGTACTTCGGAGCGCTGCCGTGGGCGGGCTCGAACATGGCCTTCTTGTCCCCGATGTTTGCACTATAGATCAAGCCAATGCTGCCGACCAGTGCGGAGCACTCCTCGCTGAGGACGTCCATGAACAGGTTCGTGGAAAGCAGAACCTTCTGGTTGAAGATCAGGGGGTTCTTGATGAGCTGCTGTGCCACGTTGTCGATATGATACTCCTCAAGCTCGATGCCCGGGAAGTCGTGGCTGACCTTTTCACACTCTTCGAGGAAGGCGCCGTCGGTCTTCTTCAGGATGTTGCTCTTGTGGATGGCCACAACGGCCTTCCAGCCCCTGCGCTTTGCCTCTTCAAAGGCGTACTTCGCGACACGCCTGCAGGCCGGCCTGGTAATTTTCCGGATGGCTATGAAGACGTCGTCGGTGATCTGGATCTCTTCGCCGACATACAGGCCTTCTGTGCCTTCCCTCACGCAGACGAAGTCCACTTCGCCCAGCGGGGATGGAGTGCCTGCATAGGACTTGATCGGCCTGACGTTGGAGTACAGGTCGAATCTCTGCCTTATCGAGACGGCGACGCTCTTTGGCGAGCCCGCCCCGCCAGGGGTCGTGGTCGGGCCTTTGAAAATGGCATCGGCGGAGTCCATGATCTTCCAGGACTGCTCCGGTATCAGCGAGTTGCCGCCGTTGGCCTGCCACCATTCGGCTCCGCCCTGACATTCGATAAACTCTACGTTTGCGCCGGCGGCCTTCATGACCTTCATGGCTGAAGCCATGAGTTCTGGGCCTACGCCGTCGCCGTTTAGGACTGCTACTTTCTTAGACATTATTGATTGCACCCTTTGACGGGCCTGAGCCCGGTGATGTTATGCTTCGTGAAGTCGAAAACCGTGGCCCGCTCGCTGTCTTTGACTATGTCAAGACAGCTGCCCGGCACAATCTTACCAATTCGCGACGCATTAAGTTTGTGGTTGTTAAAGACAGCAACGACTCTGTCAGTATTCTCCGGCTTGCACGTGACGATGAAGCCCATGCCCGGGTACATCTTAAGCCAGCGTTCCCATTCGATGGATGCAGGCCTGGGTATTGTCTCCAGTTCCACATCTGCTCCCACTCCCGAGACTTCCAGAATCATGCCCAGTGTCCCGAGAATGCCCGGATTGCTGACATCCTTGCCGGCCGTCAACAGTTTACCCTCGCCCAGCTCGACCATCGATGAAATCTGGTGCCTGACTACTGTGGCATCTTTCAGGAACGTGGAATCCCAGTTCATGTCGCAGGACGGGTGTATTCTGCCATCGAGGTCAATGCCCAGCACGATGTCGTCGCCCGGCCTTGCGGTGCTGCTATAGATAATACTGTCTTTCCTGACCCGGCCCAGGATGGCTACGTCGACCGCCGTATACGGCGTATCAGGATGGATGTGACCGCCCACGATGGGCACGCCCAGCTTTTCCACGCCGGCCTTCATTCCCTTAAGCACTTTTTGCGACATTTCCGGCGAGCTGGAGGAAAAGATGTCTACCATGCCCAGCGCTCTTCCGCCCATGGCGGCGATGTCGTGTACGTTGACCAGGATCGCGCAGTAGCCCGACCACTCAGGATCGGCCCGCATCAGCCGGTCCCAGATGCCATCCGCTGCGAGCAGGAGCGCATCCTCCCCGTAGTCGATGATCGCGGCATCCTCGCCGAAGGAAGGGTTAGTCCCGGTCTCGTCGAAGATGTTTACGATGTTTTTGATCGAATGTTTGCGGGTGGCGCCGAGATAGTCCCGCAGCGATTCCGCCAGTGACTCCAGATTCATCAAGGGTAGTATACCATCCAAATATTAATTTACTTACGGGTAGAAATAGGGTTCGATGACCGATGACACTCGTGACTGGGCTGAGAAGTACCGGCCGGTCAGTCTCGACGACATAGTCGGAAACGATGCCGCAGTAAAGGCTCTCCGGCAGTGGGCGGAAACTTTTGGTACAGGTAAGCGGGCGGTGATCCTCTATGGCGGCCCGGGCGTGGGCAAGACCTCCGCTGCGCTGGCGCTGGCCCATGACCTGGACTGGGACTATATCGAGCTGAACGCATCGGACGTCCGCACCAGGGACGCGATCAACCGTATCGCTGGCCCTGCCGCTACGGCGGGTACCTTCGAAGGTATCGCAGGAAAGCGTTTGGTCATTATAGATGAGGCCGACAACCTGCACGGAAATGCCGACAGGGGCGGAGAAGCGGCGATCATTAACATCGTTAAGCACGCCAGCCAGCCGGTCATCCTGATCGCAAACGACATGTACGCCATGTCGAAGCCTCTGCGCGAGTCCGCGCTACAGATCCAGTTCAGGGCGATTTTGAGCACTTCGGTCGCAAAAGTCCTGAGAAAGATCTGCGTGAAGGAGGATTTGAAATGCGATCCGGAAGCGTTGATGAAGATCGCCGAACGCACAAATGACCTTCGTTCCGCGGTAAACGACCTGCAGGCAGCCGCCCAGGGTAGCGGCCAGGTCACGCTGGCAGATGTGTCCACGGGTGAGCGGGACGTACCCGAGACGATTTTTAAGGTTATGGGCATGATCTTCCGGGGTAAGGACATGCGAGAAGCGCTTAATGCCACTTATACCCTGGACGAGAACCCCGAGGACTTGATTGGCTGGGTCGATGAAAACCTGCCCCGGGAGTACCAGAATGACGACCTCGAAAGAGGATTCGACGTGCTCTCGAAGGCCGACATGTACCTGGGCCGTACCCGGAGACGACAGGTGTATGGCATGTGGCGATACGCCGGATTCATGATGGTATGCGGTATCAACCGTGCCCGACGCGGGCGATACGGAGGCTTTTCGAGGTATAGCCCGCCGACATACTGGCAGAAGCTGGGTAGAGCGAAGTCCGCCCGCACGCTCAGGGATTCTATCGCTGCCAAAGTCGGCAAAGCCTGCCACACGTCCAAGGCAGAGGCACGATCATCGTACCTGCCGCTTATCCGGTTCTTGTTTGATAATGACGAGTATGCGATCAAGCTCTCGGCCGAACTAAAGCTGGAAGAAGAGGAGATCGCTTTCCTGCTCGATACGAAAAAGACGACTAAGAAAGTTTCGGAGATTTATAAGTCATCGAGGAGCTTGATCAAGGAAGACATCGAGGAAGAGATCGATGCCTTCGCCCACTTTGGCAAACACCAGGTCGAATCCGAGTCCGTAAAACCACGTGAGTCGCTATTAAAGACCGAATTCGAAGAAGATCAGCCCCTTCCCGAAAAGTCTGAGAAGGTCGACGCGTTCGAGGAACCGGAAGCAAAGCCGAAGCCAAGGCGAAAGAGTCAGAAATCCCGGGACGGAGGCGAGCCTGTAGTAGTAGTTGCGGGAGAAGAAACGGTCAAGGCAGAGCCCGAAACAAAAACGATCACGCCCATAGAATCTCTGGTGCCGCAGGCGCCCGCAGAGGAAAAAGTCGTCAAAAAGCAAAAGACGTTGTTCGAGTTCTAAGTAGCAGTTCTAAGTGTCGACGAACTGCATACAAACGCTCTATTTTTGTTTACTGCGGTTTTCTTTCTGCAGTTTCGTGACATACCGGGAGATCAGGTAAGCGATCACAACGGCCACAATGCTGACCATGATATAGGTGTTGTTTCCGGTAAAGATGCCGTAAGCGAGCAGAACCGATGCGGCCAGGATGATTACCATGCCGATTGCGACCAGAATCCTGCGAAGTGTCAGGTTATCCATATTATGCTAAAAAAGGGCTTCCCGGGGTATAAACATTTGGTATGCCCGGGCGAACAAGTTTTAATGCGAATAATGTGTAATACGTAGATACCTGAATTTATTGGGCTTTTCAAATGTGACACAGGTAGTAAAATATTAAAGGGCGAAGCCCCCATGATAGACGTTATAGGAGTATACCCATGCCCGACGCTGAAACACAGCGCAAACTCATAGAGATTTTAAGGATACTAAGCGAATCCACCGAAGAGATGGGCGCGAGGAAGATTGCCGAGGAGATGAACCGGAGAGGCTACAACCTCGGTGAGCGGGCGGTGCGCTATCACCTACGTATGCTGGACGAGCGGGGATTTACCAAGAAGCACGGCTACCTTGGCAGAGTACTGACGTCTCTGGGCGAGGAGGAGTTGAAGCAGGCGCTGGTCACAGACAGAATCGGCTTTGTCTCCACGAGAATAAAAGAAATCGAGCTGATGACTACCTACGACCCGGTCTCGAACACCGGCGACGTAGCAGTCAACATATGCTATATCGCCAAGGATCGGTTCGACGAGGCGGTCAGCATCATGAAACGCGTGATAGCTGCCGGCTACGCCATAAGCCCGAAGATCAAGATAATAGACGAAGGCCAGGAGATCCTGGAGAACGACGTCCCGGAAGGGCAGGTAGCTTTTGCCAGCATCTGCAGTATCACGCTGGATGGAGTACTCCTGAATCACGGCATTCCCGTCAACCTGAAATACGGGGGCACATTGCGGGTGAAAAGCAGGGTTGTAGAGCGTTTCACAGATGTGATCAGCTACAGTGGCACCTCGATCAACCCGATGAGCGTATTCACATCACGCAAGATGACGTCGGTGAACCAGGTCATCGAGACAGGCACCGGCAACGTGCTGGCCAACGTACGGGAGATACCGATTGCGGCCCTGGAAAATACCCGGGAGCTGATGGACCGGATGAAGGCGGTAGAGTTCCTCGGTGTTGTTTCCAGATGCGATACAACCCGGCCCCTCCTCGGGGTGCCCATCGAGCTGGGCAGATGTGGTATCGTGGAATACTCAGGCACAAACCCATTCGCCGCCTTTGGCGAGATGGGTATTAAGGCTAGAATACTACCGCTGGCCGCGGTCATGAACATCAAAGATCTGAAGAAAATGGAGTAGTCGCTATGGCAAAGCACACAGTTGAAACAGTAAAAGGCCTGTCCGGCATGCTGAAAATGTTCAAGTCGACCATGACAGACAAGCTCGGGCTTCAGCCTACCCACCGCATCGCGTTTATCGGTTGCTCAGGCACCTGTGTGCCATTCATAGAGCTGTTTGCCTACACGATCCGCGAATCCATGTCCGGCATGATTCTGATCCCGGATGGCATCATCGATGACGCCAGAGGGATCTGGTACATCAACGGTATCGGCATGCAGGTCGGCGGCTTAGTCGACCCCAAAGGGGCTGATTTCGTGGTGGTTCTGGGAGGGATCTCCATGCCATCGTGTTCGCTGGGCATAGAAGGCACTAATAAGGTGATCAAAGAGATCATGAAGCCGGAAGGCAAAGTGATCGGCGTCTGTTTCATGGACATGTTCTGCAAAGCAGGGTGGGAAGAAAAGATACCCTTTGACATGATCATGAACGCGAACATCGATCCGGTAACACTCGATAAGTTCGAGTGAGACCTCAGTTTTTTTAACGCAAAGGCGCTAAGCCGCAGATGGAACTCCAGCAGACTCATTATGCTCTTTGCGGCTTTGCGTCTAAAAGTTCACCACTTTATTTTCTTCAACAGGGATGCCGCGATGGTAATGAGTATAGCGCCTGCGGTGATGCCGGTCAGTACTGGCCCTTCCCAGCCGTGTGTAGTCTGTGGCACGGGTGTCGGTTCCGGGGGTGCCGGCACGATGATTCGCCCGATGAGGGTCATGTCCCGGCCGGAGGACTCGAGGTAGACTCGCACGGTGAAGTTGCCGTATGTGCCGTTGGGTACTGCGGTGGTAATTTTGATTTCCTGGGCTTTGTGAGGCTCGAGTTTGACCCTGCCGCCAGGTACCCCGCTGATATTGTAGAGCCAGTTATCGGCCACCTCGGCACTTGCCTGTACGGTGACCGGAAAGGTCCAGCTGTTATAGATTCGGACGGGGATCTCAAAGGACGTTCCCGGAGAGACGTTAAACTCCGGGAAGCCGTCTGCAGACCGGTTATAGCACTTGATGAGCGCATCGTATAGCGGGGCGCCTTCCACCCGGACCGTAAGCATGAGCGGTTTGGATTTGACACCCTCGCCATAAACGGTCAGGTTCATGGTATAGTTGCCAGGGCGGGTATCGCTGGGCACATACACGAAGAAATTTGTGCTGGCAGTTTTACCGTCAGGGACGTAGAATTCTGTGCCGTTGCCCGTAGTGGCGCTCCAGTTTTTGGGCATGTCATCGATGCGGATGTCCAGGTCCTTATCCTGGGCGTAATTGTTTTCCGCGGTCAGAAGGAAATCGATCGTATTGCCGGGCTTGACTACCTTCTCGGGGGAGTTGGAGTAAAAGTCGAGAGTCTCGAAGGGAAGGTCCTTGACCACGACGATCACAGGAACCTCGGCAAAGTATGATCCGCCATTAATGACCACTTTCATGGCATGGGGCCCTTGCTCCTTGCCCTCGTACTTCATGGTGAACTTCATCTGATTAGTATCACCGGTCCGGATCATCATGGCTTCGCCCTGGGGAAACCACGCCAGCCACTCGGGAGGTGTCACAACGGCAAAGGTGACCATCTGGTCGACTACCTGATAGTTTTCCACGACAATGATACACTCTACTTCCCGCCCGGGACTGGTCTCCAGCACGGGGTATAGTGCATAGGGTACGAACCCGTTGAACGGGACCGGTGTCAGCTCGATATTATAAGTCTGAGTACTACTAAAAGTCTGCTGAACGATCAGTGTCTGAAACCCGGTAGCAGCTACCGCTACGGTGTAATCACCGGGTGATATCGAGACGGTGTAGTAACCCACGAGGTTGGAAGAGGTTGTCGCAATGACGGCATTATTGCGAACGAAGTAGATTTTTGCCCCGGGTACAGGTATGAGTACCCCGGGACGGCCTCGGATTTCTGACGCTTCGCTCACATATCCTTCGACTACCGTAGTCGACGACTGGATAGGCTGAGGCGTTGCCGTCACGGCCAGTTGATCAGCAGTATTGCTCGCGTTTACCGCCTGCGCATGAGCGACAAGTGCAAAGATAAGCAAGAAGGATAGGGCAATCACAGAGGCTACTAACGCGAGCTTAAAAGTGACTCTGAGTGCTATCACCCCCCGTTTAACGACAGAGTATCCAGGCGGTTTCACACACAGAGTTCGACTGACAATTATAAATATATTTCCAACTTTATAAATATAAAAGACAGCGACGCAGGCCTCATAGATAGTTATATATGCATATCGTGCCGTTTAGTCGGTTATGGAACTGCCAACACCGGAAAGCATCAAAAAGAGGCGTGTAAAATTAGGCCTCACCCAGGCGACACTCGCGGAGAAGGCCAGGGTCAGCCAGCCACTGATCGCACGGATCGAATCCGGGGATGTAGACCCCAGGCTGTCGACCGTCAGGAGCATCCTGACCGCGCTGGACGAGATGGAACGATGCAAGGTGACGGCCAAAGACCTGATGACTTCCCCGGTGATCGCAGTGACGTCTTCCGATACGGTGGACAGTGCAGTCAAGCTCATGGAGAAGCACGGATTCTCCCAGCTCCCGGTAATCGATGGCGGCGTACCCGTGGGCAGCGTCTCCGAAAACGCAGTGGTCCAGGCCATGGGAACAGAGGACTTCGGCAGAGTCAGTTCCTCACGAGTCAGTTCCCTCATGGAAGAGTCCTTCCCGGCAGTATCCCCCGGCACCGACATGGGCACAGTCTCCCACCTGCTGGAGACGTACCACGCCGTGCTCGTCATGGAACTGGGGAAGGCCGTTGGTGTGATAACTAAGTATGATGTGATGCGGCTGCTGAATAAGTGAAATAATTTTATCAGTCAGAACAGTAAATGCAAGAAAGATAAAACGCTAAATGCAGCATTATTTTCAGCTCGCTCTCCGGGCGATATTAAATATCACCCTGTCGTTGGATGCCTCATGAGTTACCATCCTGATCACCGGGAATGTCTTCGCGCAGATTGCCCGTACCGGGCGCCAGCATATAGTCCCACCGGTAAAAGGAGCGGGTATTGCAGCATGATCCGTTCAATGGCAGCGTTTTACTGTCCGGCAGCGGCGGATACGAAACATTTATAAATCTCCGCTTTGTCCCCGTTACATTTATATTAACGTATTTTTGCATTTTAAGTCAATATCAGGCTTAAAAATTCTATTTAGCGCAAAATAGAAGAGAAAAGAAAATTTTATTAGGTATGGCGTCCTTAATTGAGATAATCAATCGAGAGGTAATTTATATGACAGAGATTTCCAAAGCACCAATTTCCAGGCTGTTAAGCGAAGCGGGCGGCGAGAGGATCTCCGCAGAGGCAGTCGATGAAATGGTAAAGTACACCGAAGACTACGTCCTCAAGATCGGCCGTGAAGCAAGCAAGCTTTGCGCTCACGCCGGCAGGAAGACAATTAAGGCAGAAGACATCAAGCTGGCTGTCGATCGCCTGAACCTGTAAACCAAGTTCCGGGCATCGTAAGCCCGGGCTATCGCCTTTTCCATCGATGGTTTTTAAGCACCATACCATTGTACCCCAGGCAATTACCGACCAGCCGGGCGGTTAACCTTTTAAAGATGAAAGTGCAAAATGTCTACAATTAACGTGGTCAATATGAGAGAAGTACTTGAGCTACTAGAGAAAGATGCAAAGCTTTCACCCAAAGAGATCGCAGTGCAGACAGGCTTAGACGAAAAAGAGGTAGCAAGCTTCATCAAGGCCATGGAAGCTCGTGGTGTGATTAAGCGTTACAAGACCATCATCGACTGGGAGAAGTTCGGAGAAGAGTCAGTATACGCTATCATTGAGGTTTCGGTTTCGCTGGAGCGGGGCGTTGGCTACGAGGCTATCGCCGAGCGCATCTCCAGGTTTCCGGAAGTGGTCACCTGCATGCTGGTTTCCGGCGACCATGATCTCCACCTGGTGATCAAGGGCAAGTCGATGAAAGAAGTAGCCTTCTTCGTCGCCGAAAAAATTGCGCCGCTGAACCAGGTCCAGCATACGGCCACGCACTTTATGCTGCGCGCCTATAAATCCGAAGGCGAAGTGATGTTCGACAAGGAAGAAGACACAAGGCTGGTCGTCCACCCATGAAGATCGCTAACAAGGTTAAGAATCTGCCCCCTTCAGGGATACGCAAGTTCTTCGATATCGCCTCGGGGATCCCTGATGTCATATCTCTCGGGGTAGGAGAGCCCGACTTCGTCACGCCGTGGCGTGTCCGAGAAGCCTCGATATACGGGCTGGAGCGGGGCTATACCACGTACACGTCTAACTGGGGCCTGCTGGAGCTCCGGGAACAGATCTCAAAGTACATCGACGACGGCGCCGGTGTAGACTACAACCCGAAGAACGAAGTGCTGGTAACCACTGGTGTCAGTGAAGGCATCGATCTCGCAGTCAGAGCGGTCACCGATCCCGGCGACGAAGTACTGGTCATAGAGCCAAGCTATGTCTCCTATAAGCCATGCGTGATCATGGCAGGTGGCAAACCGGTAGTCGTGAACACCACCGTCGAGAACGACTTCAAAGTCACCAAAGAAGATCTGGAGGCCAGGATTACCGATCGCACCACGGCGATCATCATGAACTACCCGAACAACCCCACGGGCGCGATCATGACAAAGAAAGACCTCGAAGAGGTCGCAGACGTGGCCATCGAGTATGATCTGACGGTCATCTCCGACGAAGTCTACGAAAAGATGACCTACGACGGTCAGCACACGTCTATCGCCTCGTTCGACGGGATGCGGGACAACACCATACTGCTGAACGGGTTTAGCAAGGCGTTCGCCATGACAGGCTGGCGGCTGGGCTTTGCGTGCGGCAACCCCGACGTCATCGAAGCGATGATGAAGATTCACCAGTACACCATGCTGTGTGCGCCCATCAACGCCCAGATGGCGGCCATCGAAGCGCTGAAGAACGGCCAGGATGAGATGCACGAAATGATCAATGAGTATGACCGCCGCAGACGTGTCATCGTAAAAGGGTTTAACGACCTCGGCCTGGACTGCTTCGAGCCGAAGGGCGCCTTCTACGCGTTCCCCTCGATCAAGAAGACAGGCCTCACTGACACGGAGTTTTCTGAACGACTGGTCTTCGAGAAGCACGTGATCGCCGTACCGGGCAGCGTCTTTGGTGAGACAGGCATTGGTCACCTCAGGTGTTCATATGCCACCAATATGGATCAGATCAAAGAGGCACTCGCTCGCATCGGGGATTTCGTGAAGGAATTAGAGAAAGAGCAGGCGCCGAAGATAAAAACAAAAACTTAAATGGGATTTTTTAATTTCATTTTTTAGATATTACTTTCTATCCGCTATCTGATTAATTAATTAACAGTAAAATAGATCGTATAAGTGGTAAAGATGAAAATTATTTCATTTGTGGGTCTACCAGGATCAGGCAAATCTGAAGCATCTAAAATTGCTAGAGATGTAGGTATAAAGATAATAAATGGCGGGGATTTAATAAGAAATGAGACTCTAAATCGTAAATTACCAATTACAGATGAAAATGTAGGTTACGTAGCAAATATACTTCGTAAAGAGATGGGAATGGACGCCATAGTGAAAATGTGCATACCTATAATAGATTCAATAAAAGAGGACATAGTACTTATTGATAGTATCCGTAACATTGAAGAAGTTGAAACTCTAAAAAATAGATATGGCGATAATTTTATATTAATTAGAATTAATGCTCCATTCGATAAAAGGATAGAAAGAATGAGAAAAAGGGCTCGTGACGATGATGTCTCAACTACAGAGCAGTTGATAGAGCGTGAAAAAAGAGAGCAAGCGTGGGGGATTAATAAAGTGATGGAATTAGCTGAAATATCTATACATAACAATGGAGATTTAGACAATTTTCAGATACATATAAAAGATATTTATAGAAATATTGGTGGTCGTCATGAGGATATTAATTGATACAAACGTATTGATTAGCAGAGAAGATCCAAAATTACTAAAAGCAGATCTCCAAAGATTATTAAGATTATTAAATGAAAATCGTCACTCCGTATATTTACATCCCGCTGCTATTGATGATATTAATAAAGATAGAGATACTATCCGAAAAGAAATAATGTTATCAAAAATTAAATCTTATCCAATTTTATCTCCAGCCCCAGTGCCAGATGAGATTTTCCTAGTAAAGATAGGGAAAAATGGTATTAAAGCTGCAATTACCAATGATAACAAAATGCTATATGCAATATATAGAAATGCCATAGATATATTCATAACTGAGGATAAAGAAATTTTAAATAATGCTGTTAAATTAAACATAGAAAATAACGTTATGGACATATCAACTGCCCTTACGTACTTCGAAAATATACATTGTAAAAAGCCAATTAGTCATGTAATTATCCATGAAGAGCCAGCATATAATGTAAACATTAATGATAAGATTTTCGATACTTTAAAAGAAGATTACTCTGAATTTGACAAATGGTTTGCGAAGATCTCCAGAGAAGGCAGGATGTGCTGGGTATACAAAGAAAATAATGAAACAAAAGCAATTCTAATCTATAAAGAAGAGAATGAACCAATTGATACAACACCACCTTTACCTAAACATCTAAGATTTAAAATTGCAACATTAAAGGTAGACCTTGCAGGATATAGAATTGGTGAACTATTACTAAAACTATCTGTTAAATATTGTATAAATAATAAAATAGACGAAATATATCTAACACATTTTGTAAAAGAAGCAGATGCATTAATTAGATTAATAGAAGACTTTGGATTTCGATACTATTCAAATAATACGAGAGGGGAAGCGATTTACATTAAAAAGTTGACCCCAGACATATCATCAACTTCAGTAAATCCGGTTGAATTTAGTAAAATATTTTATCCAAGTCTGAGAGATGGAAATAAGATAAAAAAATTTATAGTACCAATAAGACCCGAATTCCATAACCTATTATTCCAAGATTATGAAAAGAGGCAATGGCAAATTACTGAGTATGTAAATATTAATCCTCAAGGGAATACGGTAAAAAAAGCATATCTAACGAATTCTCTGATAAAAAAGATAGTTCCTGGTGACGTTTTACTATTTTATAGATCGCAAGATCAACAAAGAATAACCTCGATTGGAGTTACAGAAAACGTTTATACAGACCTTTCAGAAGTAAACAAAATATGGGAGATAGTGGGTAGTAATCGTAGTGTTTATACACGTGAAGAAATTGAAAATTTCAAAAAACCATTGACTGTGATAATATTTAGACATCACTTTAATTTAAAAAATCAGGTAAATCTAGAAAAAATTATAAAAGAGAACATATTAACTTTTGCCCCACAGTCAATTACTGAAATAGACAATGATGGATATACTAAAATAAAAAAAATCGGTGGGATAGATGAACATTTTACTTTCAATTAAACCAAAATATGCCGACAAAATAATGAAAGGTGAGAAAAAATATGAATTTAGAAAAAGTAAATTCGATGTTAAGAAAATTAATGAAGTATATATATATTCTTCATCACCAGTAAAAAAAATAATCGGTAAAATGTTTATTGACGACGTGATAGAAGGTCATCCGAAAGAAATTTGGAAAAAGTGTTATAAGTATTCAGGAATTACAAAAGAAGAATACTTTAAATATTTTGATAAGAAAGACAAGGGATTCGCATTATCTATTGCAGATGTAGAAATATTTGATGAACCATTTGACCCATATATAGAATATGAAAAATTTACACCACCACAATCATTTTATTACATAGAAAAAATTACTAAAAATTAAAATTAAGAAAACAACAATTCAATTATTAAAATTTTTTCAAAATATGTTTTTGCTTATCAAATTATCTTAAATTTCGAATTACATGATCTTCACTTATTTTTCTGATACACTGCAAGAGCCGAATTTACTTTATTAATAGAAGCTATGGTGGAGGATACTCCGTCGGCTCCCAGGCCAGGTAGACGTAGTAGCCCGAAATGTCCTGTCGCTCATACGCTCTGTCATACTTCACAGTGATGGAAAAGTTTCCCGTCTCACCGGGGAAGACACCTAGGTATGATGCAAGGAATTCGGTGCGGCCGTTGGTCCGTACGATCGTGTCTAACCGCTCCCCGGTGGAAGTGGTAAGATACGCGAGGAGAGGTACCCACAGCGTCCTGTTGTCATCGTTTCGGATTGTGCCGGAGATATATACGTACGGCTCGCCTATCACAGCCCCGTTGTTCAATAGTCCGAATGGGTCGGTGTCGAAAACGAAGTTGGTGAAAGTGCCTAAGCTGGCAGTTGAGTTGACAAGGTATATTTTGGAGGGTTTTCCAGCGTAGAGACTTAGGTAAACGTCTTTCTGGGACTGGTCAATGTACTCGGGTGACGAGTTCTGCAGAGCAGTGATTTGTTGCCAGCAGAAAAAAAGGGCGACGCCTGTAATCATCAGAAGAATTGTCAAAGCTACAAAACCGAACTTTTTATCCATCGCACTTTTATTCTACGTCAATAGACATTAACCTATTGAGAGGCTATTGCTCCAGATAATCAGCTTAAAAAGTTGAGCTGGGAAAGTAACGTCGATCATTATTGTAACGGGGCGTCTCCATACTTTACTGGTATAGTCTCCCAATAATTTGTCATAAAGAAGCCGTCAATCCAGCTCTGTACCTGATCTTTCGTCCAGCCGTTGACAGAGCCGAGATAGGCCCCCTGGACTTCCAGCGCCCTTGCCTCGGATTCCCGGGCTGTGTACGAGTGGCTTAAGAAATAGGTATTATCATCCTGGGTATGCTGGGCTTCGTGGATAAGTACTCCGGCAAGCCAGTAATACGAAGCGTTTGCATCTTTTTCGTTGATGTAACAGATGCCGTTGTTATTTATCCTTGTATACGTATCAGTCGGCCGTATCTCGGATATCCAGTAAATAACATGAGAAAAGTTGTCCGGGTAGTCCTGCTGCAAGTATTCGAGCGATTTCCCGACGTTTTCTTTAAACGTGCTATCCCCGGATACGACAGGGATGAGCTTTCCAAAGGACTCAGACGGAGCTGACTGGTACGCGATGGCACTGACGGTTCCAGTTAACACGTAGGTCGATAGAATTAATATTAGTGCGCAGCACACGAAAGCCCTTAGTACGCGAAAGCCTGTCATTTGAGTAATTACAAAAGTGTAATTATTCATTAATAACCTTTTCTATGGCTTATTCGTGTAGTAATATATCTTTGTGCGCCCGTGGCGCACAGCCCTTAGCACCCAAACCTTTTTATCCTTGACCACGTTTAGCATATTCAACAGCGAGGTTATAGTGTTGAATTCCGATGTGAGGACGATAGTCGAAGCCGTTGAAGGGAGCCAGCAGCTCTTCCGAGACTCTCTGCCTATGATCGCCAGTGAAAACGTGACGAGCCCGATGGTGCGAAAAGTACTGTCGTCGGACCTGGGTCACAGGTACGCCGAAGGTCAGGTCGGCCACCGGTTTTACCAGGGCTGCAGTTTTGTGGACGTCATCGAGGGTAAGGCTATCGAACTGGCGAAGGAAATTTTCCGTGCGCCACACGTCAATGTCCAGCCTGTCTCGGGCGTTACGTGCAACATTGCCGCATTCTTCGCCCTGGCAAAGCCGGGTGACAGCCTCATGGCCCTCGCAGTGCCCAGCGGCGGCCACATCAGCCACGCGAAGTTTTCGGCGGCCGGTATTAGAGGCCTTAAAATATATACACATCCCTATGATAACCAGAATATGAACATTGACGTCGATAAGATGATCAATGACATCAGGAGAATCAAGCCGAAGATCGTCATGTTCGGCGCCAGCCTGTTCCTGTTCCCGCACCCGGTGAAAGAGGCGAGGGAAGTCTGCGACGAGGTCGGAGCGAGCATCGTATACGATGGCGCTCACGTACTCGGCTTAATCGCGGGCGGAAAGTTCCAGGATCCGCTGAGGGAAGGAGCGGACGTGGTGACGGGCAGCACGCATAAGACGTTCCCCGGGCCGCAGGGCGGCATTATATTATGTCAGGAGAAGTTCGCGAAAGACATCGATGAGGCGGTCTTCCCGGGCACCGTCAGCAACGCGCACCTGCACCACAAAGCAGGCCTCGCCATTACGCTGGCAGAGATGAAAGCGTTTGGTCAGGCATACGCGGCCCAGATCGTCAAGAATGCTCAGGCACTGGGCGCAGAGATGGATAACCTCGGCTTCAATGTCCTGTGCAAAGACCTCGGCTACACGAAGTCCCACCAGATCGCGGTAGACGTCTCAAAGATCGGCGGCGGATCCGTGCTCGCGGAGAAACTCGAGAGGGCAAATATCATCACTAACAAAAACCTGTTCCCGTGGGATAACGTAAACACGACGGACAACCCGTCGGGCCTGCGCCTGGGTTCACAGGAGTTAACTCGCTTAGGCATGAACGAGCCGGAGATGAAACAAGTGGCAAAGTTCATTAAGCGCGTCGCCATAGACAAAGAAGAACCCGAAAAGGTTAAAAAGGATGTCGTACACTTTAAGTCTCAATATCAGGCAGTGAAGTACTGCTTTGATGGCGATGGTGCCTATGAGTTTTCACTCAGGTGAATCAAAGGAGGCAAGCTGTTCTCGAAAAATGCTGATCATCTTTGATATGGACTCGACAGTCATAGACTGCGAGGGCATCATCGAACTCGCCCGCGCCAGAGGCGTGGGTGAATATGTGGCAGATGTCACCCGGCGAACCATGAATGGCGAGCTGGAATTTGAACAGGCACTAATTGAACGGGTCAAGCTCCTTGGGGGCCTCACTGAAGCTGACGCAATACGCGTCGCCGAAAGCGTTCCCCTGATGCCCGGTGCAGGTAAACTGATGAGCGAGCTGAAAGCGGGCGGATATCGCATCGCTTTGATCTCGGGAGGCTTTACAATTATAGCGGATCGCGTGGGAGCCATACTAGGTATGGACTACGTGTACGCCAATGAGCTTATGATCCAGGACGGCGTGGTCACCGGAGAAGTCCGGGGGCCGCTGATGAAGCAAAACTCGAAGAAGGAGGTTCTCGAAGAGATTTGCAAACTGGAAAAAATTAGCCCGAAAGACTGCATCGCGGTGGGCGACGGGTCGAATGACCTGTGCTGGGCAGGTGTCGTAGGCACATTCGTTGCCTTTAACGCCAAGCCGGTTGTGCGCCAGGCTGCGGACGTAGTCATAGAAGGCAAAAATCTGGAATCCCTGATTCCTATAGTATACGAGGAGGATGACGAATTACATGCTAAAAGAACTGCAAGAAAAAAAATCCAAGTTCCTTAAAGAAGCCGAGGAGTTAAAGACCAACAGGAACGAGTGGAACTCCAAAGCCAGCACATTTGCAAAGAGGAGGGATGAACTCAACAAGAAGACCAAGGAACTGATCGAAAAAGCTCAAGAGTACCGCATAAAGAGAGATGAGTTTAACGGACAGGTAAGCTCCAACAAAGACCTGCGCAACGATCTGAATGACAAGGCTAACGAGGTCTACAGCAAGGTAGATGGCATCCGCAAGAAGGACAGCACTACCAGCGGCAGATCACTGAACGAGCTGCGGAAAGAGATCGACCACATGGAGTTTAAGCAGCAGACTGAAGTGCTGACCCCCGAGAAAGAACGCGCCCTTGTAGAGAAGATCTCTGAAATGAAGGACGAGTTCAAGAAGAAGAGGGAACAGCTCGAGCAGAACCATGAGCTTAAAACATTCCTGACAGACGCGCAGAGCTTAAGGGACCAGGCATCAGAGTTCCACAAGAAGGTCAAGGAGTTTGCAGACCTGGCACAGGAGTACCACGACAAGATGATCGAGTGCTTCCGCGAGGCTGACAAGACCAGGGCCGACGCTGACGCCCAGCACAAGGAGTTCGTCAAGGCACAAGAGACCGCTGACGAGTACCACAAACAGTTCCTGAAGCTACAGAAGGAAGTCCGCGACTTTGACAAGGTAATCGTAGGCCTCAAGAAGAAGACCAAGGCCGAGAAGGATACCAAGGACAAGGTTGAATACAAGAAGCAGGCAGAGGATGTCTACGCCCAGTTTAAGGCTGGCGAGAAACTCAACACCGAAGATCTGCTCCTGTTACAGCGTTCCGGATTACTGTAAACTGAGATCATATGGTTCCTCGTAGAGGAACCTATACTATTCTTTATTCGAGATAACGCAAAGAGCGTAGCTATTCATATTTTTCTGTTCACACAAACTTTATAACCGACAAACGCCTTGGTGAAACCGTAATTGAAGTATCTTCCACGCTCTTGAGAGGTAACTACCTTGGACATGCTGATCATATGTATTGATAAAGACGATGACATAGGCGTTAAAGGCGGAGTAAAAAGCCCGGTGATAGGTAGAGTAGCCTGTCTGGAAGCAGCTTCCAAGCTCGGCGCAGCAGACCCTGAGGACTCGGATGTCAATACGATTTTCGGCGGCATACAAGTCTACGATGAGTTGAAGTCGGAAGGCTATGATGTCGAAGTGGTTTGTATCGCCGGGCACAAGGATCTTGGGATGAAATCTGACAGGGCAATAGCCCAGCAACTTGATGATATCCTGCTAAAAATCCCTGTTGAAAAAGCGGTCTTAGTCACTGATGGTGCAGAAGACGAGTCAGTTCTGCCGATTTTACAGTCACGCCTTAAGGTAGAATCAGTCAAAAGAGTGGTAGTCAAACAAGCTCAGAACCTTGAGAGCACCTATTATATCATTAAAGAACTGGCCAGTGACCCTAAAGTTGCCAGGCTGATCTTTGTGCCGGCAGGAGTCACGTTCCTCGTATATGCGATAACTACGTGGATGAAATCTGAAGCTACCCCCATAGCCATTGCAACACTGATTGGCAGCTATATGCTATACAAAGGACTTGGTTTGGACGATCTGCTTCAAACGTTCATGGAAAACCTGCGTAAGTCGTTCCAGGAGGCCAAGCTGACTTTCGTGACTTATCTATTGTCAATGATTTTGATCTCGATGGCGTTCATCGTGGGAGCAATTGGCGTATATGAGTTCTCGTTAAAAACCACGAGCATCGTTTTACTTGCAGCCAAATTCTTTAATTCGGCTATACCATGGTTCGTAGCATCGCTACTTTCGATCGTCATCGGCTGGATCATCGATGCGTATACCGAGGAAAGCGAAGTACTGTATCGTTATCTGGCAACACCGTTCTTCCTGGTGGCTATGGGTACGCTAGTCTGGGGTGGAACTGAATACATCCTTCACATGGATTACATGGACATTGCACTGAGAAACCTGGCAATATCTATTCCAATAGCGATTATTGTCAGCTACATAGGTGTCCAGTTCTCAAAATACGTACGCAGGATCTCACAGTACAGGACAGTTGAAATAATAGAATTTTAACTGTCGTTTATCCTTTTTGTGTTAATAATATTATAATTTAGCTTAAATGTACCTGGGCTGAACATAATCATAGCTACTTTGCGGCCTTGACGGGTCGTGACATCCTTCCACCAGGAAAAGCTTTTGTTGATGTTCCCGGTGAGTCCTGGTATAGATGAACCTGGGAAGGTGAACGATCGCTGCGCTGTGCCAGAGACACAGATTCCCAGTATCCCCGTGCATAATCTACTAGTGCTTGCTCTAGGATAGTTTAAAAAATTGAAAACGCTAAACCTGCCTGGCAAGATTCAGGCTTCAA
>CAZJRS010000015.1:0-50237 GCA_964548585.1 uncultured Methanocella sp.
TTGACCCGAGGTGGAATAACACGACAACAGTCGGTAATCCGACCGTTACGCCGATTCCTGGTCCGACACTCTTCACAGTATCGGGTCAGGTGTTGAGCGCTGACGGTAACCTGCCGATTAGCGGTGCTAGCGTAGTACTCGATCATACCCTTCAAAGTACGAACGGCAACGGTGAGTACCAGTTTGCTAACCTGCGAGAGGGTATCTATGAGATCGCCGTTAGTGCTGATGGTTACGTGGCCCGGACTCAGCTCACCGAGGTCCGAAGTAACGTCCAGGCTACCTTTAGTCTTGATAAAGTATCAAGCGGAGGCGCTACCACAGTAAGGGCGGCAAATGAGGCCGGTGACATGGCCACAGGCAGTATGACGGCAAACGCCACTGCTAATGAAACTGCCAGTACCACGACCAGGTCGCCGGGCTTTGAAGCTGTAATAGTACTTGTGGCGGTCCTGATCGTTGCGGGTGTGCTAATCTCCATCCGTAGGAAACAATAACGATTGAGAAGTGTCACAGGTGTTTATGCCACGCGGGAGGCTTCTGCCACCCGCGTAACCTGTTTTATTTTTATATCATCAACATATCCCGGCGTTTTTAAACGATGTTCGCAGAGCTTCTTTCGCACATTGCTGTGTTTTTAACGGACTAAACCATTGTCCGGGTATGACTCTGCACAGAGATAACCAGCCTTTCACCACATATACAACACAGCGTGAAATATTCAAAATTCATGTTCTCCGGTGTTATGTCCTGTTAGCCGACGACTATCTGGCTATAATCCGCTTATTATACAATAAATTATTTAATATTCCGTATTTTCCATCAAGAATCCTTGATAACGTGTTTACCAATAGTAAGTCCAAGGGAAGTATGCCCCTGTAGAGTAATCGATTTAGGAGGACAATTATGAAAAGAGTTATAATTTCTCTTTTGCTGATAGCGATGATGGTACTATCGACTACCATAGCAATGGCTGAACCCTTCACCCCGACCGGCAGCATGAACGGTGACGGGTGGAGTTGGACAGGCACCTGGATACGGAATATTCAGAATGGTGCGATGGCTGAAACGTCTGCCACGGCTTCACATTCTGTTGACACCGGGGCCAGCGGAGCGTTTAGTCTTGATTTTAATACCAAGGTTGGCACAGTAAACTGTAAAACAGATCTGGGAATCATCACAGAAAGTGGAAAGCGTGTCACGGTCAGATACAATCCGGCTGACGTGTTCTTCTACGTGTATGTCGATGGTAGCCAGGTAGCTACGCTCGGTCACAACAACTTCAACCCGATCGATAACTTCCACACCCAGATCTCGTCGAACGATGGTAACACCTACACCTTTAAGGTACAGGGTTACTCGACAGACGTGGCAATTGGCAGCGTGCCCGGGCAGGTCTATATATCCTTCGATAATAATGGCGTGTCCAGCGCGTACGATGGCACCAGGTACAACGTACCAATCCTGTATAGCCTGGACTTTCAGTCTGCCGAAACACCCCTTCCCGTGGCTACTATCGATACAGTAGCGCCGAGACCGGGAGTTGCCGGTGAACTGGTGCATTTCGTCGGTAGCGCGACTAACAGTCCGACTTCTTATGACTGGGACTTTGGCGATGGAACCGAACATGGTTCCGGTACCAGCGTATATCACCAGTACCAGACTCCGAATACCTATACGGTGAAATTTACCGCCACAAATATCGAGGGTACTAGCGATGAAGCGACAACCGATATCGTCATAGACGCTGCGCCTATCGTTCTGCCCGATGCCCCTATGGCAACTATCGTGAGCATAGAACCGCTGAGCGGTGATGCGCCGCTAATGGTCACCTTCGTCGGTAGCGCTACTAATAATCCGATTTCTTATGACTGGGACTTTGGCGATGGGTCAGAACATGGCTCAGATGCCACCGTGACTCATACGTATGACACTGCAGGCACCTATCCTGTAAGGTTCACCGCGATTAACGATGGCGGCGCAAGCGCAGTCGTGAGCAAAGTGATCACAGTAACCGAACCTGTGGTCATCCCGGATCCGACTCCGGTTCCCGCTGCTGCTGAACATATTATTGATCCAGCTGCTGCTATCGCCTTCTGTCAGTACCAGATATTCTCGCCTGACGCAGTGGTAACCTACGATGGCAAAGGCGGATACAGCGTAAACGATCCGAGAAAAAGCAATACAAGCACTGTAGCTGCCCCGGCTTCCAGCCCTGTTCTGTTCACTGTATCTGGTCAGGTTCTCAGCGCAGCTGACAATATGCCGATAAGCGACGCCAGCGTAGTGCTGGACAACGCCGTACAGAAGACGAACAATAACGGCGAGTTCAAGTTTACCGGCATAAAGGCAGGCAAATACGACCTCGCATTAAGCGCCGATGGCTACGTGGCAGTGACCCAGTCCGTCGATGTGGTGGAAGACAAGCTTGTTAGCATCAAGCTGGACAAATTGTCGGCCGGAATTGCAACTTCGGCAGGCGCGGCGAACGAAACTGCTAACATGACTGCGGTGGACGGCTCAATGGCAGCTGGAAACACGAGTGGTATGAACGCCACCGCGATTCCCACCACGGCCAGGTCGCCGGGCTTTGAATTCGTGGCAGTTCTCGCTGCGGTTCTCATCGTCGCCGGCGTCATGTTCTACGTGCGCAGGAAAGAGTAACGATTAAGAGTAAACACAGGGGTTTAAGAACACCCGGGAGGTTAATCGCCTCCCCGGGTAACCTGTGCTACATTTTTGACCTTTTTATATCATTAGCATGGACCTCGCGCTTTTCAGCGACGTGCGTAGGGCTTCTCTCGCATTCTGGGACACAACGTTTCCATGTCCGGGGTACATAGTCGAGACATCGAATTTTGTCAGGATCTCCAGCGAGCTCAGCATGTGCTCCGGGTTACCGCCGATATCCGTTCGCCCGAAGCCGCCTCCCTCGAATACTGTGTCGCCGGTGAACATCGCTTTTGAAGCCGGTTCATACAGGCATATGCTGCCCGGCGTATGGCCCGGCGTGTGGATGACCCGCAGCTTTGCGTCTCCCAGGTCGATCTCGTTGCCGTCTTTGAGGACGATGTCGATTTTCAGCGGTGTGGACTGGCTGCCAAACATAGCGGCACAGTTGATTTTATCGCTCTTGATAAACGGTATGTCTTCTTCGTGCATGGCCACCTTCGCACCCGTGGCTTTCACGATCTCTGGCACCGCGGCTACGTGATCGTAGTGACAGTGGGTCAGGATGATGAGTTCCAGGTCGGAGGGCAGGCTTTCCAGCACTCTCATTCCGTCTATGCCCGCATCCACAAGGGTTTTACGTTTTGCGGCAAGTAAATATGCGTTGGAGTCATAGAAGACACCGTTGACGTTAATCACCTTCATCCGGCTGCGCCTCAGATGGTGATTGTCGTTCCAGGTATTTAACTTTCAGGATAGGACATCATGTTGATACGGGACGTAAAAAAAGGAATCAGCCACGACATATGGGAAGTCTCCAAGCGTGAAGGCATGGGCCCCGACCAACTGCGGGGCTTAATCTCAGCCGGGCAGGTCGTCATCCCTAAAAACGCTGCCAGAAATTTCCCCGGCAGGGCGGTCGGCAAGTACATGTCGACCAAGATCAACGCGAATGTCGGGACATCCAAAGATTACGATAGCCCGGCGGACGAGGTCGAGAAAGCCCGTGTTGCGGTAAAATATGGTGCAGACGCGGTCATGGACCTGTCCACCGGCAGCAATATCGACGAGGTACGCCGTCGTCTTGTCAAGGAGATCGACGTGCCAATCGGTACTGTGCCCATATACCATGCAGTCCGTAAACAGAAGAACGTCGTGGATATGACCTCGGATGACATATTTAACTCGATCAGGGAGCACGCCCGGGATGGCGTGGACTTTGTGACTGTCCACTGCGGTGTCAACCTGTCCACACTGGATCGGCTGAAACACGACCCCCGTGTCATGAACGTGGTCAGCCGGGGCGGAGCCTTCACCATCGCCTGGATGATCCACAATCAAGCGGAAAATCCGCTATATAAAGAGTTTGACTATCTGCTGGAGATCGCGGCTGAACATGATCTGACGCTCAGCCTGGGAGACGGCATGAGGCCGGGATGCATGGCCGATGCCAACGACCGGTCACAGTTCATGGAAGTGATCACGCTCGGCGAACTGGTCGGCAGGTGCCGGGAACGGGATGTCCAGTCCATGGTGGAAGGGCCAGGGCATGTGCCACTCGACGAGGTTGCCTCCAGCGTGAGCACCATGAAAAAGCTCACCAGGGACGCTCCGCTCTATCTCCTGGGTCCGCTGGTCACTGATATTGCGCCAGGCTACGACCATATCGTGGGAGCAATCGGGGGCTCCATCGCCGGCATGTACGGGGCAGATTTCCTGTGTATGGTGACACCCTCCGAACACCTGGCACTACCCACGGCAGATGACATTCGCGAAGGCACGGTCGTAACGAAGATCGCAGCCCACGTGGCCGATACCGTCAAAGAGGGCCAGCGAGAGCTCGCGAGAGCCAGAGATCTGGATATGTCAAAAGCCCGAGGTAATCTTGACTGGGCGAAGCAGTATGAGATCGCCATAGACGGTGAGCGGGCCCGCCACATCCGGGATACTCGCATGACGACCAGCGATGCCTGTTCGATGTGCGGCGACCTTTGCGCTATTAAGATCGTCAAAGACGCACTGAAGGAAAACCGCCGATGAGTGATGCACTACTAATCGTCGGGCACGGTAGCAGAGACCCCGGTACCGACGATGTACTGCCGTTCTACGTGGAACAACTGGCACGTTCCGGTCGTTTTTCCGCGGTAGTGGCCTGCTACCTCGAAAAGGCCCCTCGCATAAAAGACGCGGTGCGGACGATCCAGGCCGATCGGATCCTTGTCATGCCGCTGCTCCTTGCCCACGGCTACCATACCCGGGTCACCATACCAGAAGAACTGGGCGTCAAAGCGCCAGGCGGGTTCGTTGATGGCAAGGAGATAATCCTGCTCGAACCCCTGGGGCGCTCCGAGCATATAGTCCGGCTCATTGAGGAACGAGTTTTATAGATCATGAAATACGCCAAGCACTTTTTAACTATAGCAGGGCATGTCTCATTTTTTGAAACTTTTGAAGCTTAAGTATGGTTGGCGTTTTCTCTCCTTCTACCCGGGCACAGTTTTTAGAGTCCTCTATACTTAGACTTCTGCTGCTGTTGCTGTTGTCCACCTTTCTGTTGTGGTGGCTGTGCTGTGCGTCTGCTGTTGTCTTGCCTTCCCCGGGGTGCTGAAGGTGTGCTATCGGTCGATTTTTTGTCTGTGAAAAAGCCGATCGCGAAGACCAGGGCTCCCAACAGTGCTATAAATATATCGTCCAGGAGTAACGATGAAACCACTCTGGATTCGATGATCCGTATGATGTCACGAGCGACATCCGAGCTGGGGATGGCACCCCATATAATCGATTTTATCAGGGCGGGGGCGATCAGGAACACGAAGAATGCGATCGCGCAGAATCCCATTATTACGAGTCCCTCTTCTTTTAGCTTCTTCGCTAAGGACCCTTCCCAGTACGGGAGAATCGATGCGATGCCCAGTACGATGAACGCCGCAAAAGTGATCAAAGTCAGCATGCCGAAGATGAAGTTGGCTTCGGCGTTGAACAGGCTGCTGATCTTGCCCATCAAGCCTGTGCTGAACTTGACGTGGTAAATGTTAGACGTATAGATGTCGAGCACCAGATTCACAGCTCTGGTTTCATCAAGCCCTCTCATCTCTGTATTATCAATAGAAACCGGCAGGCCGCCGAACCTGTAAGTAAACATGTCACCCTTGTTTTCGGCAAAGAAATCCGTCATCGAGACGAACTGGTGGTGCAGTGATGCTGCCTGATCTGTTTCAGATGCTATGCTTCCTACTACACCTCTGATGGAGCCATATGTCGAAAGCCCGTAAGCGGTAAAGAAGATGATCAACAGTACGGCCGCCAGGCCGGTCAAGACTAAAAGCCCGTGTCTGATGCCCGGTTTCATGGTAATTTCTTTAAGGCTGCCGCTTCTATTAATGCTTTATCCTCGCCCTGCGGGGCGATCAGATGCCAGGTAACTGGGGATATGTCTCACTGGCAGTCGTAAATGGCCATTGCCTCGATCAATACGATCTATAAAACAAATCCGGAATATCTTTTAAAAAAATGATACGAAGCGGAATGCTGCAGGCACTCCGCCGTAAAATTTATAGAAATTTACTTCTTTTTCTTGTCGGCGACTTTCTTGTCGGCGACTTTCTTTTCTACGACTTTCTTTTCCGCGACCTTCTTCGGGATCTTAAAGAAAGACTTGTCGTTCCTCTCGAGCTTCACGAACTGGAGCTGAGCGGTGCCGATCTTTTCAACGTTTGCCTTGAAGATCTTACCCTTGTTCTTCTTAGCTGCGTCCTGGATCCAGGCTGGCGCGTTCTTAGGTACTGTGACGAGCTCTCTCTTGCCGACGAAGTAGTGGAGCTTCTTGGTTCCCTTCTCCCTCAGCACGATGCTGGAAATGCCCCGGTTTGCGACCTTTAAGGCTGCGTCCCTCGGCTGTGCGCCGCTGAACGTTCCAACTTCTTCGCCCTTTTCATTAATCAATCCAAAATTCCTCTTTTCCCTGCCTTCAGTTGCCATTTCAAAATCACTCTCTGCAGTGTATTATTTGATCAACAGAATGATATGCTTATATATCAATGTTGTGGTGCTATGCACTGATTTTATCAAATATCAGTAATATATTGAAAGAACTATTTTTGTGTCAGATCAGCTTATTGGCTTGACGCACAGTAAACTATGTAGAATAATAATTGTAGGTAAAAATTCTGTTTGTAGAAAATCATCAAGCACTGATGCGATGAGGCAAGTAGCGACATTAATTACTATTTTCTGGGATGAAAAAACAAAACGTTTATATACGACTTTTAAAAGTTACTATAAATCCTTTTCCCTCAACCGGTGCGCATCAGCGCACCGCAACAAAGGCCCAGCTATCGTATATGCTCTCTTTCTGGCGGTTGTCGACCACCTTGCCATCTATGCCCATTGACGCAAACGACTCTGCGATGAAATCCATCTCTTCCTCTTTACTGACAGTAAATAACAGGAACCCGTCGTCGTTTAGCATTTTTATCGACTCTTCCATGATCTTCCGCCAGACTGGTTTATTGAACTCATAGATGGCGCCTAGCATGAAGCCTGTGACGGCCCCGTATTTGCCCAGGCCATACCGGGACAGCTCCATCGCATCTACCACCGCAGTATGCTCCGGGACCAGAATTTTATGGAACAACCCGTTACAAACCGCACAGAGATCATTGTCTACCGACAGTACCGAGTTAAATGTCTTACGGAGCGGCGTCGTCGACATGCCATTGCCACAGCATATCTCGAGGGCATCGATGTCTTTAGGGTCCTTTCCGTTCTCCTTTGCCAGTTTTTTTACCAGTCGCTGGATCTTGCGGCTTCGCTCGTCATTCCTGGCAAAAGAGAGTGGCTCTTTCTCTTTCATGCAGTCGCAGAGCGCGCCTTCCAGGAGGCTGATCGACAGGTACTCGCGTACCGCCTGTGCAAATTCCTCACCGTCCACTTTTATGGACCGGGCCGAGGCGATCACTTTCCCACTGGTGATTCCGGCAACCATCGATTCGGTCTGGCGGCGCATAGCTGGTACATGCGGGTAGGGGATCAGGAACCAGAAATCTCCGTCCTCATGCTTGTTTTTGAATGTTATCCCCAGATCAATCCCCTTTCTGTCCTTGATCGATATCGCGGCTTCGACCGAGCCTGCCGGCAGGCTGCGCAGCCGGTCCAGGTATTCGAGGGACCTCAGGTTCATCTCAATTCCCTCGAAGCTGCTTTCGATCAAAAACACGTCCTCCGAGGCCTTCGTCAGATCATTGAGGAGCATACCCACTAATCGGTGCACCGCAGTCATATAGCTTACTGTCCTGGCATGGGCGATCCGTGGGCGCTTCGGCGGGTGGATATACATATTAGTATACGAGACAAATCTATTGAATATGGCTTTATCAGGCCGGGATTACCCATCCGGAGGCCGGGTGAAAAAGATCAGCATATCGCTTTCGGACGATGTACTCGAATGGGTATACCAGAATAAAGACGAGCTAAAAGTGTCCACTTTCATCAACAAAGTGCTCCGGGATCGGATGCGGTCGAAAGTATCTGCCGGTGATTGCCGTGCCGAGGTGAAGCGGCTGGAGAGCCGACTCGACGCGCTGGAGCGGGATTTTATACAGCACATAGTACCTACAGAACGGCATAGGGTACATATTGGTCAGGCTGCTGAATCTATCCCCTCAAGGCATGACGTTTTCGGGGAACTGGTGACCATCAAGAACGTTTCGGCCGAGAACGCCCGGGCCGTCCGGGATGAGCTGATACCGTTTATGATCGAACATGGTGTAATTAACAGGCTTCTCGTGTTTCAGGAGCTGTTTCCCCACACCAGATCGACGATCACGAATAAAATTAACTACTGGTACAACGCTTGTCGAGGCGTTCTGGATCACCTCGTCATGCAAGGGTACGTAGTACAAGAGCACCGGGGAAAATACCGGTGGGCAGGTAAGGCGGAGTATCCCTGATGCCTGTCTAAGCTCGATGCGCTTTGTATGTGATCTCGGGTTCACCAGAACTGGTGATTTTATCGCAAATTTATATCACCTAAATATTATTACCTAGTTACCGGGAGTACATCTCTCACGGTAACTCCATCGCGAGAATAATCGTGAATCCATGTCGATCCCGGGTATAACGGCATTGATGCTCCGCTGTAGGCAGCCGCCATATGCGGGCCGCCATGGGCGGAGATGATGTCACTCCCACTTACTATCTACTATTTTCCCGACATTGACCGCTTATTTTCCAGACATTGCTAAGTAGTATTAACGCCATATGTCGCTTGATTGCTATGGAGATGTTCATCGCTGGCAAAGAAGTCCCGTCCGTGTCCGGAAAACGCTTTAGCGTGATCAACCCTGCTACAATGGATCTCATCGACACGGTTCCCGCAGGTGAAGCGGACGATGTCCGGGTTGCGGTTGACGCAGCGGAAGATGCTTTTACACGGTGGTCTGCCACCACCGCCCGGGAACGTGGGAAGATTTTGTTCCGGGCAGCACAGCTTGTCAGAGATCACACGAAAGATCTGGCCACCTTACTGACAGCCGAGCAGGGCAAGCCCTTAAAAGAGGCCCGGGATGAGGTTCAGGGATTCGCAAATGTACTTGAGTACTATGCGGGGATATCGGCCAGCCTGAGGCTGGGTATGGTCTCTTTGGCACACGAGCGTTACGGGGCCGTTCTCCGCAAGCCGCTAGGGGTCTGCGGCGCTATCATCCCGTGGAACGTGCCGGTCCTTCTCATGAGCTGGAAAGTGGGGCCGGCACTGGTGACCGGGAATACCCTCGTACTCAAGCCAGCCAGCACAGCACCGCTGACATGCCTGCGGCTGGCCGGTATCATGAAAGATGCGGGGCTGCCCGACGGTGTCCTGAACGTAGTGACTGGCAGGGGCGACGTGATCGGCGATGAGATCGCCAGGAATCCCCGGATACGCAAGGTCTCTTTTACCGGTAAGACCAGTACTGGCAAACATATCCTGGAAGCCTCGGCTTCCAGCCTGAAACGCGTGACACTGGAGCTAGGGGGCAGCGATCCGATGATCGTGTGCGATGACGCAGACCTGAAAGCAGCCGTCGAGGGTGCCGTAAGAGGCCGGTTCTACAATTGCGGCCAGACCTGTACTGCAGTAAAGCGGCTCTTCGTTTTCGAATCCGTCGCCGATGACTATATCCGTCATCTCCAGGCAAAAATCGCATCCATGAAAGTCGGCAACGGTATGGCCGACGGCATCGACATGGGTCCGCTTAACAACCGCAAGCAGATCGATCGGATCATCGCAGCAGTCGAAACAGTCCGGTCCAACGAGGAAGGCAATATCATATGCGGTGGCGAGGCACTTACAGGCCCTGACTATGATCGTGGATTCTTCTATAAGCCCACGCTGGTCACCGACGTGGCACCTGACTCTATAATCCTCCGAGAAGAGATATTCGGCCCCATACTCCCGGTCGTCGTGGTCAAAGACCTGGACGAGGCCATCACACGGGCAAACGATACGGTCTACGGCCTCGGCTCCTCCATCTGGACAAAAAACATCGACCGCGCCACCATCGGATGCGAACGCCTGCAGTCCGGCATCACCTGGGTCAACCAGCACACCAAAGTCCCACCCGACCTCCCGTTCGGCGGTGTCAAAGACAGCGGCCTCGGCAGAGAAAACGGGCTCGAAGCTATTGACCAGTATACTGAGATTAAAAGTGTACTCATCAACCCTTAATACAAAAACAAACACAACCCCCGAGAGTCAGAGACTTTAAACCACAAAGTCCACAGAGGACTGCACAGAGACACGGAGACTTTTTACCACAGAGGGCACAAAGGGTTGCACAGAGACACAGAGACTTCTATGCAGCAAGGGTTTGATCTATAACCAACTTATATAACCGATTGGAAAAGTCTCTGTGTCTCTGTGTTATTCTCTGTCTTCTTTGTGGTAAAAAGTATTATTTTAGCTTTGGTGGTTTTAATAAAAAAGACTATGCTTTTGGCTTGTTGCGCTCGGACTTGATGGACTCGAAGAACTTGACGAGTTCGTTGCTTACGGTTTTCCTGTCTTTCTCTGCGGGGTAGAGGTGGAATTCGCAGAATGGGTCGCCTTTGGATACGCATTTGGTCTCTATGCACGACATGTGGGTGTTTTCATATACGTACTCGCTGAAGGACCGGAACGCGTTGCGGGCTGATTCGCATATGTCTCCGGTTGCGGCCTGTTTTACGGCGATGCGGGCTTCGACTGCGTCCGTGCAGATGATGGTGATTGTCTTGTTTTCAGGGTCTGATGTCTTGATAGCAAAGTGGCCCAGGTTGAGGCCGCTGAGGCGTTCGAAGTACTTGTTGATGCCTTCTTCGCCGTCTTTCATCACTTCTTTTGATAAGTACTGGTTGATTTCCGAGATCCTCTCTGTCGCATCTACTGATCGTTCCCATAGCCGGTCAAAGTGTTCCTTGATCCGCGCTATCGTGTCGTGGTGGTTGGTGTAGACGCCGATGTTGCCGCCAGACGATGACATGGCGCTTTCTCCGAGGAGGTTGAAGACTACCTCGTCTTCATTCATGAACATTCGTAAAATGCTTTCTTCCAGGGGGTGCCGGACTTCGGCTCCGAGGGCTTTCAGGGTTTCGATCGTAGCGGCGACGTCCGCGTATTTACCGCTGAGCATGCGTCCTTTGTCCAGATCGTTCCTGATTGATACCAGCATCTGCACTTTCAGACCTTTGCCGGTTTTACTCCTGATCTCTGAGCTTAGTGTGTTGAAGCTGTATACCAGCTGATCCTGTGCGATGACAAACCGCAGGTTTGACTGGGAGTTAGACAGGATCATCCTGAGGGAGTTTTCCAGTTCGACGTCACCGTAGATTGGGGTGAGGTGTTCAGGCTTTCGGCCGGTATCGATCTCTGACCTTTTGGATTCTATGTCGGGAGCGTTCTTCCACATGTGCCTGAACATGAGGCTGATCATCCGGGCCAGTTCTTTCTGGGCTGTCCAGATAGCCGATTCATCGGTGCCTCCGGGATTGGATCTCACGAAGAGTACTTCTGAGTCATCGATCACTACTACTCTGAGGAAGGTGCTTTCATGCTCTCCCGGGTCCATTATCTCCAGGCGGTCCATGCTATCCAGGTGTCGTATACTGGCGTTTTTTGCCAGCATTTCGACCATAGACAGCGTGTCTCGTTCGACTGGTAATAGAAACTGGGCTGAGATCTTCTTCTTTTTCAGCGCAGCGAGGTCTTGCTCGTACGCGGCCGCCGTCATGGCAAAGCTGCGGTCGTTGGTGATGAATTTACAGGAAGTTTGTGACCGGTCCATCATCTTGTGGATCAGGTCGATGATGGCCCAGCGGCCGTTGTAGAGCCTTACTTTTTCGGAGTTGTCTTCGGCGACTCCGGGCCTGGTCTCGGTGATCATCTGGGTCAGGTCTTTACCTATGGATTCGAGCGATTTGATCGATTCCATGCGGTCCTGGAGCAGCTTTTTAAGAACGGTGTCGATTGGTACGGCCTGGTATTTGGCCACCTTTTCCGGGATGATGATGATCAAGCCTTTCTCATGCAGCAGTTTGATGACGGAATAGACGTGTGGTCTGGGTATGTCGCTGACATCTGCCAGCATGCTGGCTTTCTGGACGCCTTTTGTTGCCAGAGCGAGATAGACCTTTGCCTCGTATTCGGTCAGGCCGAAAGAAGTCAGTGAGCTGACCGCTTTTTTATCAATTTCCATTCATCCACCCAGGGTAGTACAACGTCGATGTAGTACTATTTTTTACATTATTTTGCTTTATTACTATAACAATATATCGGTATCCTTGTATCTGATATTGCTTCTTCTATGGCTCGGAATACTGGTGATCAGGCGATAATCGGCTGAATACTGAGGATGTCACTGGCATAACCATCATTATGGGGGGATTCAGGGAGGTGTTCCTTGAATCTGTAGACAATGCAGAGTATATATAGAAAAAAGATATCATTAATACAAGTCTCAATTTGATGAAGATGATTTTATGAATGCGATTGAAACTCATGGACTGACGAAGAAGTTCGGTAAGCTCGTCGCAGTCAATGATCTGAACCTCAATGTTCCGGAGGGTAAGATCTACGGCTTCCTGGGTCCAAACGGGGCGGGTAAGTCGACGACGATTAACATGCTGATGGGATTTGTGAAACCGGATGACGGTTCTGCGAAGGTCCTGGGCTATGACATCCGCACCCAGCACTATGATCTCCGGAAGGTTACCGGTTATCTTCCCGAACGGCCGGCGTTCTACGATAGTATGACCGGCGCGGATAACATGAAGTACTTCGGAAAGCTGATCGGCGTGGAAGACCTGGCTAAACGGGTTCCGGAACTGCTGAAGCAGGTTGGTCTCGAAGGTCGTGGGGATGACAAGGTGAAGACTTACTCCCATGGCATGCGGCAGAGGCTGGGTATCGCCATTGCATTGATCGGTAGCCCCCGGCTGCTTATCCTGGACGAACCTACTACTGGTCTTGACCCGCAGGGATCACACGATATCCGGGAGATCATCCGGAAGCTTAAGGGTGACAATGTTACAGTTTTCCTCTCGTCCCACATACTGCACGAAGTGCAGGAAATCAGCGACGTGGTTGGTATTGTCAAAAACGGGCACATGATTGTGGAAACACCCATCGAGAATTTCCTGCGCACCAGCAAAGGTAACTTTTCCGTGTTTGAAATCTACACTCCCCGGCTGGACGACCAGTTTGTGGCCACCGCCCGGAAAGTCAAGGGCGTGGAGACTGCCAGTATCCGTGACGGCAGGTTGTTCCTGACCCTGGAGGAGCCTTCGGTCGCCGAGGATGTGAACGCTGCCCTTGTCGGGGCAGGCCTGCGAGTCCGGGAGATCAAAGAGATTGTACCGACCCTGGAGGATGCGTTCCTCAAAGTGATCGGGGAAAATAAACAGGAGGGATAACATGGCGATCAGTGGTAAAGAGATCCAGAATATACAGACGATCGCAGTCAAGGAGTTTCGCGATAACCTGAAGTCAAAGCGATTCATTATTCTGGGAGTTTTCTACTTCGGATTCGCGCTGCTGCTCACGTTTGCGGTAGTGATGATGGCCCGTAACGCGTCCAGCTTATCCGACTTTAAGGCGGATATGGTCCTCAGTATCATGAATAACCTGAATATCGTCCTGGCGCTACTGGCGATCATCGTCTCGTCAGACACGATTTCCGTAGAGCGGAAAGACCGTACTATCTTACAGCTACTTTCCAAGCCTGTGGACCGTAGCTCGGTCATCCTGGGCAAATTCCTGGGGTGTCTGGGAGTGGTTACCGCGTTATTCCTGTCCAGCGCGATCTTCGCGTACCTGGCGACCGCAGTCCTCACCGGCAAATACCCCTCAGCAGGTGATTTGATCATCGTGGCAGAAGGCCTGATCTCTATGGTCCTTATGCTATCTGTGTATGTAGCCATCGGCGTGCTGATTTCCACGGTCACAAAGAACCCGTTCATATCGATCATAGGCTCTCTCATGGCCTGGATCGGCCTCTGGTTCTCCAGCATCCTGGGTAACATCGTGGGCTATAACGTGGCTTCCGGTGGAGCGCCCATCTTTATGGGTGGCTTCAACGACTATCCTATCTACGCGAAGGTAATGGTCTGGATCGACCCGCTGAGCCACGGAATCCTGGAACAGCTGCTGAATCCGGCTGCCGAACAGATGGCGTCAGGCTTGCCATTGTGGGGCAATGTCGTGTTTCTGATCGCATATGCAGTTGCGCTGCTTATCGTGGCGATACTGCTGTTTGAATACCAGGATATGTCGGCCTGAAGGGGCATTTGCCCCTTCCTTTAAAAAAACGGGTGAAATGGGTGACTAATTCTTTCGGGATTGGATCTTACCTGTCCCGGGTTCGGAAGTTTACTCCGAATGCCCGCCTGTTCCTGGGCTATGAGTTCTTTCTAGCTCTAAACGCAGGTATCTACGGGGTCATCTTCAACCTGTACATACTCAAGCTTGGGTACCATGAGGACTTTTTAGGTCTCATCCTCTCTGTCATGTATGTGTCGACGGGGATCTTCGCACTTCCCGCTGCCATGGTCTGTGACCGGATCGGCAGGAGACAGACGCTGATCTTGTCCAGTGTTCTTCTTGTGGCTGCCCTGGCACTGCTATACACAATTACAACCGGGTGGATGCTGATCATCATGGGCGTTTGCTATGGGATCGCTATGGCGTTCTCTATTGTGGCGGGCAATCCTTTTATGGCCGAGAACTCTTCCAAGGAAGAGCGCATGCACCTGTTCTCGATGAACTCCGTGCTCTTCACCGTAGCAGGCATCATCGGCAACCTCGGAGGCGGCATGCTTCCGGGAGCTATCGCCACGCTGACTGGCACAAGCCCTGATACAATCCTGCCATACCGTTATACACTGTACCTGTCTCTGGCCGCCGCGTTCATGACATTGCTCCCGCTGATCTGGATCCGGGAGAAAGTCCGCCCGGTGATCAACAGGACTGAGCGGCTGAATCTGGTCTTACAGGTCATACGCACGCCCAGCGTGCAACGGATTGTCATCGTTAACATGCTCATCGGCATCGGTGCAGGCATGATAGTGCCGTTCTTCAACGTGTACTTCCATAAGGTACTTTCGGCACCCACCGACCTGATCGGCCTCATATTTTCGCTGGGCCAGGTAACCATGGTGGCAGGGCTGTTGCTGATACCCATGCTCACCGAGCGGATCGGCAAAGTCCGTACAATCGCAATCAGCCAGCTGTTGTCCATACCCTTCCTGGTCCTGATCGCCGTTACAAGTAACATCTACGTAGCAGGATTCGCTTACGTCATGCGGATGACCTTCATGAACATGGCTAACCCGGTAATCGCCAGCTTCAACATGGATCTGCTTGGCGACCGGGAACGCGCCACCGTCGGCAGCTTCACCTCTGCAGGCTGGTACGTATTACTGGCGCTCAGTACCTACCTGAGCGGCATCATGATGTCCAGTGGAAACTACCTACTACCCTACCTGATCACCTGTGTAGTATACCTGCTCGCAGCCGTAGCCTACTACGTTTTCTTCCTACGGATAGAGCTTGAAAAAGATGGGCTTAGCACCGGGGCGATCATCCCGGTACCCGGGAGAAAATTATAGATTTTTACCGTAGAAGTAAATCAGGTTTTTTTTGAACCGCAAAGGCGCTAAGAAACCTTAAACCCAAAGGCGCAAAGGCGCTAAGAAACCTTAAACCCAAAGGCGCAAAGGCGCAAAAATTCATTAAAAAAAGGGCTTATTGATCAATCCATATAAAAAAATCTTTGCGCCTTTGCGCCTTTGCGGTTCAAATATTACTTTGCGCCTTTGCGCCTTTGCGGTTCAAATATTACTTTGCGCCTTTGCAGTTGAATTATTAAAGATATTTTCACTGGATGACGCTATCGATGTTATCGAGTACTTCCCAGTCGTCGTTTTCGCCGGAGCCGTAGGTCGAGACTGTGAAAGGAACTACCGAATTGACTTCAGCAATTTCAATGATGGTCAGGTACTTTTTCTTCGATAGTCTGGTCTTTTCATCGGTGTTCAACTGTAGCTTATCGGACTGGCCATCGATGAATGACTCGCTTTCCTCTGGTGAGAGCTTTGGAGAGTCCTGTGCTTCCCGGACCATTGCTGTGGCCCTGACTTTGGTTGTGCCGTTGCCTGTGGCGAAGAAGAGCATGTCTCCGGCATTCACTTTGCCGTAGGGTGCTCTTTTGCCCAGCGAGCCTCGGATGATCGCATGGCGTTCGCCTGCGAGCAGTTCTTTCAGCTCTGGTGATGATCTGGTGATGTATACGACGTGGTCCATTCGTTTTCTCCTGTTGCGACTCTCAGAACGTCTCAAGATATAATATCCTGATGGTGTGAGCATCTCGAAAGTAAAGTTCAGGTGTAAAAACATCTTTATGCTTTCTGTTCTATGATCTGTGCAGTTTGCGGTGAACTGACATGCTGACGGAAACTGAAAAAAAGCTTATACATCCGGTGAAACTATCAGTAAAACACTTCCCAGTCAGCCTGTTCACCAGTGTAATGGGGGTCGGTGGCCTCTCGATCGCATACCAGCGCTTTGCGGGTATTTTTAGCATTCCTCTGGTAAGCCCGGCCCTGCTCATCCTTGCCTATGTTCTTTTTACCAGCATCAGCCTGATCTACCTGTATAAGCTGTTCTTTTACCGTTCGGAGGTCATGGCTGAATTCAACCATCCGGTGAAGGCCAATTTTTTTGCCGCTGTGTCGATCAGTTTGCTAGTGCTGGGGACAGCTACTTTCAGCTTCCAC
Organism: uncultured Methanocella sp.; assembly: GCA_964548585.1. Classification (GTDB taxonomy): domain Archaea; phylum Halobacteriota; class Methanocellia; order Methanocellales; family Methanocellaceae; genus Methanocella_A. The sequence goes on from CAZJRS010000015.1 coordinate 16,957, forward strand.
CGTACGATGGCACTTGTGCTATGGGGTGCAGGCACATTGCTGCAACTGCTGATTATGCTCATCATCACATCCCGCTGGATCACCCGGGATTACGAGCTCGCTCACTTGAACCCGGCATGGTTTTTGCCTGCTGCCGCCAATCTGCTGGTCCCCATTGTCGGAGTGGAATTCGTATCGAGCGAGGTAACCTGGTTCTTCTTCAGCATCGGGCTGTTTTTCTGGGTTGTCCTGTTCATCATGATCTTTTACCGGCTTACCTTTCATCACCGGCTGGCAGATAAGTTCATTCCTACCCTGTTTATTTTACTGGCTCCGCCTGCTCTGGGCTTCATCTCTTACGTGACATTGACGGGTACCTTTGATGCGGTCGCCCGGGTGCTGCTTGACGTAGCCCTGTTTTTCGTGTTATTACTTCTCTTCACACTTCCGTACATCATCAGGGTACGCTATTCGGTTTCTTGGTGGGCGTTCACTTTTCCGGTGTGTATTGCCACGTCTGCGGTAGCTCTTGCCTATCAAACCACCGGGTCGATCGAATACGCCTGGATATCCGGCTTCCTCTTAATTTTCTCCACGCTGGCCGTATCGGTCGTATCTCTCAAGACCCTGTCAGCGTTGAAACAGAATACTTTGTTTGAAGACTGAACACCTGATCTATGCCACACCATGTCAGATATATAAACTTATTATACAACAGCATATATATTTATAATTTGAACTACAAATGATCTATCCGGTAACGCCTGTACCCTTTGCAATTGACAGGTAACTGGCGGTCCCCTACGGGGGTATTCTCGGATCAACCTCTCCCCGAAGTCACTCACACACTTATGTGTCATCACCACGTTATGCGCTTTCTTGGTAGCCTCAGCTGTATACTTTGTTGCCCCCGGGATATTTGCCCAGGACAACGACGGTCTATTGACACCTGTAAACGGTAGTGATGGCATACTGATACCGATTCCAACGCCTGAGCCGTCTCCGGGACCATCTGCCAGTCCAAGTCCTGTTCCCCTGCTTCTGGTTCAGGGACGTGTTCTGGATGCACAGCTGTCTGTATTTGATCAACTGGTCCCCGTTGCCGGGGCTACGATTATCTTTATTAACAATTCAGAGGGGGCGAATAATTCGACGGCCGTAGTGACCGTGTCCAGTCCAAATGGCTTTTACTCGGTAGCGATCACCCCCGGGGATTACACGATCATTACCTCTGCACCGGGCTTTGATACCGACATCGAACAGCAAACATTTACGCTGTCCAGGACACTCAATATCATCATCTTCACCATCCCCTTCAACGGGTTCATACCGTATGCTATCAACCCTGTAATCGAGACAAGCCCCGGTGGGGAAGTAGACTGTACCATGGGCGTGTTAAACTCTCAGGTCAACGATCAGCTGGTGACGTTTTCTGTGGTCACTCCTGCCGGGTGGGTAGCCTGGTTTCCCAACGGTGAATCGTTGTTAGTGCCGTCCGGACAATCCTCAGTACTGACTTTCCGGCTCAAGTACGAGGGTGTCGTGCAGGGGCCATACACCATCAAAGTAGTGGCGAACGGAGGGCTCTACTTTGCAGAAGTCCCTGTCATCGCAGTGGTTAAAGACCTGCCAAACGAGTATATTGACTTCTATGCCAATTCGTATTATAAAGAAGTCAGTGCCGGATCAGTCATACGGTTCCAGCTTCATGCGAATAACAAATATCAGCAGGGAAAACATGTAACCGTACAGTTCAAGGATTTACCGGAAGGCTGGCAGGCTAAAACCGAGGACTTCGCATCCGCAATCGGTACTCGGACCGATGATAAGTTTTTCGTGTACGATGGGGAAACCTATGATTTTTTACTCCGGGTCTATGTCCCTCCGGGCACTCCCGAAGACGTCTACCGATTTAACGCAGTGATGTGCGGAGACGGGGTTAAGTCCAACGAGCTGCCAATTTTTGTCAAGGTGAACAATACGGCCCCTGTCATAGCAAACTTTGTAGTTAATAACACCACCTACGAGCACGCTGATTACCAGGTATTTAGAAATGGCACGGCTTTTATTAATATCTCGCTGAAAAGCAACTGGGTTTTTCCGGTGGAAACCCAGGCGGACCTTCGGATCATCGATCCGAATACCTCTGCCTACTGGGGTTCTACCTTTATATCTCCCAGTGGCTATAGCGCTACCTCTATCCTCCTGCTTCCCGGTAAAAACGAGACCATCACCTTTGCCGTCACACCTCAAACCCGGGTGAGCGAAGGGCGGTATACGGCTATTGTAACGCTCACCTCCAAAGATGCTGAATCCTCATACAAGCTCGGCAAATTCACCCTGTCATCCAACATCACAATAATCAATAAATCGGTAAACCGGACCACCGATGCCCAGAGCCACGAAGCATCCGCCAGTCATGTTATTGAAGACTCGCTGCTACCGTTTTTACTTTTAGCCTTGATAGCGATCCCCGGATTTATCGGGATGTATAAATGGCTGAAAAAATAGCTTAAATTAGTTTACAGGCTTGTTCAGACCGGCTATAATTTACTGACGTCGATCCTTCCTCTGACCGAGCTTATATCGTTTAGTGTCTCCCTGATCTGCGAAATGGTATTTTTGACGTTTTGCGCTCTGTTCATCAGGGCAGATACATCGGGATCAGACTGCTTCATATTACTAAGCCTGTCTAAAATCACTGTTAACTTTTGATCAATGGCTTCAAGCTGGGACTCATAGTCCTCGGCCTTGGTCTCGGCTGCATCCAGCCTGCTCATTATCTCTGCTCTGTTTCCTCCTGAGAGGTTGGTGTTCGAATTCGTCCATAGCTCCAGGCTTTGCATCTCGTCAAGCGTAGACTCCGCGGCTACTTTCAGATTCATGGCTGAGTTTTCCAGGGTGGAAACATCTTCCGATATGTCCGTTGTACTGGAAGTATCTTCTGCCTCTGCGTGCAGCATAATCTCGTCGGCGAGGGGTTGCAGAATCGCGTACGAGGCAAATAATAATACCAGGACGTATATCAGGACTAAATACCGTCTCATTTAAATCACACCATGAATTGACTGTAAGTATCGTGGATCATTAAATCTAAAAACGAAAAATGGCGGATTTGTAATTATATCCTGAGAGATCAGCGGTTTTTTATTATCAGAGTCAGCTTTTTTACTTTTATGGATTCCAGGCACCGCGTATAGTCATAGTACTATTTGCACAACCCCTGTCAGCATTTCCCGGCTCATCGCCTACTACCGTCTTTCATATCACTTACGTTCACTTTTCCCGTGCGGGCAGGCGTAGAGGCACATGCCGCAGACTGCCGGCTTTCCCTCCTTTTCCATTGCCTTGAAGTACGCTTCGCATCTCCTGGCATCATAACGGGCTTCTCTGGGCTCGTCCTCCCGAAAATTTTTCCTCGTGAACGAAGAGATGGGGCAGGCATCGACGCATTCTGTACAGTCGCCACACAACACGTCCATCGGTTTTCCTGCTGTCATCGGTGCATCCGTCAGCACCGTGACAAAGCGTACTCTTGGTCCCGCCTCAGGTGTAACCAGCAGACAGCTCTTGCCGATCCAGCCCAGTCCGGCGAGGTGGGCGGCCAGCTTATGTGAAAATACCGCGCAGATCCGTTCATCGTCCGCCCTCGCGGAGGCAGGAATCGGGTATGCCCGATAACCGGCCTGCTGTACCATCCCAGCCAGTTTTGAGGCAACGTCGTTCAGCCTGTTATTAATCACGTCATAGCAATGGGTGCGATAGCTGACTGCCACAGCCCGGGTATCGCGGTTGGGCAGCTGGTCCACTATTTCGTCGAAAAGCCTGATGCCAGCGGAAATCGCCCTTGGATAAACAGCCAGTTCCAAACCGCCCTGCCTCACGATTTCAGCCCTGGCCCGGGTCAGGTCGGCTACCCCTAAAAAGTCCACGCACTCCCGCCGTGCAATCTCTTTCAACTGATCTTCGAGGGTCATGCTTTGCATAGCTATGTATGGTTCTCGATCTACTATCAGCTTTTGGATTGCGTCCGCGTATGTCTGGCAAAAAGTTTGTAGCTATACAATGCGTATGATCAGCCGGGAAGGATTCATGGATACATTCGATCTTATCGTCATCGGTTCCGGTGCTGGCGAACTCGTCATGGACGACGCGCTGGACGAAGGGTATAACGTAGCGATCGTCGACCCGGGGCCGCTCGGGGGAACCTGCCTGAACAACGGCTGTATTCCTTCTAAAATGCTGTTGTATCCGGCGGATGTAATCCGGACCGCGCAGGACGCAATAAACGTGGGCATCACCGCGACGCTCAAGCCCGACTTCGGCTTTATCATGGACCGTATGCGCGCGTTCATCGAGCACGAACGCCATGCCATGGAAGAAAGCTACCGTCAGGCGGAAAACCTGACCTGGTACCAGGAGATCGCCGAATTCACCGGCCCTCATACCCTGAGAGCCGGAAACCACGAGCTCACAGCCCCTCGTATCGTGATCGCTACCGGTGCCCGGGCGATGATCCCGCCGATCCCCGGGCTGAAGGAAACCGGATACCTCGACAACGTATCACTGCTTCAGCTGCAGCAGTCCCCAAAAAGCCTGATCGTCATCGGTGGCGGCTACATTGGCTGCGAGTTCAGCCACTTCTTCTCGGCGATGGGGTCCGACGTGACCATAGTTGGCCGGCCGCTGGTATTGTTAAACGACGAAGATCACGAAGTGAGTGATGTCGTGACCAAAGCCATGGCGAAGTATGTCCGTGTCCGCACCGGCTTCGAGGCCAACATGGTCGCGAGAGACGGCGATAAAAAAGTCGTCTATGCTAAAAACCTGCAAGACGGCAGCACCGCCCGGTTCGAGGCCGACGAGATACTGGTGGCCCTTGGCCGACGTTCAAACGCTGATCTTTTAAAGCCAGAGAACGCCGGAGTCAAGATGGATCGTAAAGGCTGGATCACAGTGAATAAATACCTCGAGACAAACGTCCCTGGCATATGGGCGATAGGTGACGCGACCGACCGGTATATGTTCAGGCATACGGCCAACTACCACGCAGACCTGGTTTTCCGCAACATATTCCGGGATCACAAACATGAGGTGGACGAGCATGCTGTGCCCCACGCAGTGTTCGTACATCCCCAGGTAGGCCACGTGGGAATGACCGAGGCAGACGCAAAAGCCACCGGTATCCAGATCGAAGTCGGCCGGGCGAAGTATTCCGATACTGCGAAAGGCAAAGCTATGAATAACCAGGATGGGTTTGTAAAAGTAGTGGTCGCTGCAACCACCGGGAAAATCCTTGGCTGTTCCATCGTCGGCCCCGACGCGGCCGTACTTGTCCAGCAGGTAGCATACCTGATGAACTGTGGTAACCAGGGGATGGGGCCACTTTACTCGACTCAGGTCATTCACCCGGCCATGAGCGAAGTCGTGATACGGGCTTTCAGTAACCTGGAGCCTGCGGCTATATGATTGAAGCTGAAAAAATCAAACCATCCGGTGATGATGCCTGATACATATATGTTTTTATAGTCTCGTCTACTCTGTGCCAGACATTCCTCTGCTGCCTATTGTCTTAATGTCCGGGGGTATCTTACGGATGCAGCTGAGCTAATTTTCGGCCTTCCAGGTCAGCTTTTGCCTTGATTAGGTCACCGATGAGCACTGTAGCCGGGTAGAGAATCTGGTCTTCACTTTCCATAAACCGGATAAAGTTACGGGACATGGTGTGATATTCCCTTTTATCTTCTTTGAGGGCAACGCTGGCAAGCTTCTCCAGCGCCATGGTGATCCCGTCAAGCTCTAATCTCATCTGGGGAAGCTGCCTCTTCAGGCGGCTCGACATATTATGGATCTTTTCTATCTCTCCGGTCAGTTTTTCATCTGCAATCGTGGTCAGGTATTTCAGCGGAGGCAAGGCGAATTCCTGGTCCTTTTCATAGTGCGGCTGAACCAGGCGAAACGCGTCTTTCGCGGCTTCGCCAACCTGACCGGGAACAATTGCGGCATTTTTCAGGCTCTGGTAGAGGTTTTCATACTCTTCCTTGATACTTCCGGGCACACTTGGCTTCATAGATGCCTGATTTGTCTGTATTCTGATGAAGTCCACGGCAAAGAAAAACGGTCTGAGGGCGATAATCTCCGGGCTCTGCCGGTATGAGTGATGTAACTTTACAGGAAGGAATGGAATCGCCAAATGGCTACTGATAGTTTGATGAATATTCGAAATGCTTTAAATGATTAAATGATCATGGTTCCAGCAGCTTCCGGGCCAGGCTGAAGCACTCTTCAGCAGCCGGTTTGTCCCCAAGATCTTCTAATGCAAGGCCTTTATTGTACCACGCCTGGGCGTTGACCGGATCGTAAATGATCACCTTATCAAAGCTCTGGACGGCCTCACCCGAATTTCCGGACATCATCAGGGATATCCCCCTGTTATACCAGGCCTCAATCATCCCGGGACAGCTTTTAATGGCGTAGTCAAAACACGCGACTGCCTCATTGAAAGCATTCTCGTTTTCGGTTTCCATCGCTATCTTCTGCAAGGCAACACCCTTTGAGAACCAGCCTTTGGCAAACTCCGGGTTTACATTGACTGCATATGCGAAACACTGGATGGCTCCTTCGAGATCTCCTGCAGCCTGGTGGATCAGACCTTTTTCGTGCCATGCCTCAGTGTGCTCCGGATTTATCGACAGGATCCGGTCGAAACTTTCCACGGCGGCATTCAGGTCGCCTTTTTTCTTCAATGCGAGGCCTCGTCCGAACCAGCCGTTAACATTGTCCGGGCTCAGGTCGATCAACTGATCAAAACAGCAGATTGCGTCTTCTATCTCGCCTTCGGCTGTCAGGTCAGTACCCAGGTCGTACAGACGCATTTCTTCGGTTAGCCGGATGTCCTCCACACTATACTCCCGAGTCATAGACTCGCATAGATATTGCCCCTTAAAATATAAATACATCTGCAGGGGTAGATTTTGGCGTATGCCCTAGCTGTAATATCGAAAGCTAATTATTCCCCTTATGCCTTGTTAGGTTGGTAATCGGTATGAGGATTCAAGTGAAAACAAGAACCACCATCGAAGGAGAAACGTACGACGACTATAGCAGCAGACTGGAAGTTCCTGACGCTGCTGACTTCGACATATTAGTGGATAATGGCGGCCTGGTGATCAGTGCGCTGAATGAAGTCAGTGACGGTCAGGGTAAGAAGCGGGAAATCTCGGTCGAAATCGTCTTTGACAGGGCAATCAGTAAAAAGATCGCTGACGCCTGCAAAGATCTGCCAAAGCTACCACAGTAGCTTCGCTACCACAGTAGCTTCGCTACCCCAGTAGTTATTATTCATTTTTTATCCATCCATAGATGGGGTAATCCCTCGGAAACCCATTTTATCGACGGTCCTGCGGGCCATTCTGGTGATCGTGTCGATAATATTTTTAATTACATTGAGCGTACAATGTCAGGGAGACGGTAGTGAGCCGCTTGACGAGTAAACCTGTATCTGTCGTACATACCACCGATCCGGTAAACGGGCCGAAGCAAGCGCTTGATATGATCCGCGCCACCGACATCCTGGACCGGTACCAACGCATACTGATCAAGCCGAACTATGTCAACAGTAGCGACTCTACGACCGGGGTGACAACCGATCCCCGGGTGATCCGGGGCATTGTAGAGTACCTGCTGGAGCACGGGTGGAGCAGCAACGAATTTGCAGTGGGCGAAGGCGGCATGGCCAGCATCAATACGATAGAGACTTTCCGCAAAGTGGGGCTCACCGATGAGCTGAAAGGCTATGGCGTGAAGCTCATCGATCTCAACGAAGAGCCTCACGTGGAAGTGAAGATCGAAGGTGGGCGCTCGCTCAAATCCGTCAAGGTTGCCCGCTCGTTCGTGGAATACGACTGTATACTGTCGGTGCCCAAGCTCAAGATACACTGCTGGTCGCTCTCGACGCTGTCCATGAAGAACATGATGGGCGGGATTCTGCCAAAAGGCATTATGCACGACGATCTGGCCCAGAAGATCGTAGACCTCAATCGCGCCTTCGGCCCGGAACTGACTGTCATAGATGGCATACTCGGATGCCAGCGGCACGAACTTGCCTGCGACCCTATCTCTTCTAACCTAATCGTAGCAGGTGAAGACTTCGTGGCGACCGATGCCGTGGGCTCGTTCCTCATGGGACTATGCCCCGACGATGTGCCATACCTTGCTCTCGCCAAAAAGGCTGGCCTGGGCGAGAACGATATGGACAAGATCACCTACGTAGGCGAAGAGATCAGCCTGCTGCGGAAGCGTTATAAAATGTGATAAACGGCCTTCAGCTTAAATGTGCTTCAAAGCAACAAAGATCTGTAGCAGACCCGGTAAAATCAAGCGATTCCTATCCAAGCAATAGAATAGTTATATTAACCGCCTCTAACAGTAGGCATAGGACAGCAAGCACGTATGTAAGGTGTAAGAATGGAAGCAGCATACTATTACGAAAGCAAAAGCAAGGCAGACGTTGAAAAGCTCCTGGAAGAAGAGTTCTTCAAGAGGCTTGGCCCCCTCGACCGAGAAGCCAGGCTGCTGGGTAGCAAGCGGACCAGCGGTTTCTACTTCTACGTCAAGGCGGCAGCGGCAGATAAGTTTGCAGAAGCTGTGAAGCTGATCGCAGAGTCCGGGATTCCCTTCGAAAAGCTCTCGGGCGATGAAGAGACGATGGTCTTCGAGGCTATACACAAGGAAGAGGATGAAGCCGCCGAAGGCATGGGCGCCATCTTCGGTTAGAGGGCATTATATCAGTCTATCCGTTAAAAACTATCGTCGCTGAGGCCGGAATAATAGAAACTGATCCTTCCTGATGGGGGGATCACTCCGGTCAGCAAGCTTTCTGTTTTAAATACAAAAAATATTTTCTATATAAATTTATATTTATAAGTCATAACCATCCTGGGATATGATTTTGAGATCATCAGGCATTAACGCCACCCTGTGGGGAATGATCGTAGCAGGCAGGGGTTATCACGGATAACGTCACCCTGTTAATCATACAAGCCGGTGCTGGGGTCAGCATCGTCGCTTACATGTTTTCGAGGGGATTGAGTGTACGTCTCGGCGATCTGGGGTATTTTAACAAGCAGCCGGGACTACTGTTGAGGTCCCTGCTGTCGGTCGATGTGCTGGTACCGCTGATGGCGATGACCATCGTCGTTCTCATCAAGCCTGCCAGGGCTACTGCAGTCGGATTGCTGATCCTGGCATCTTCGCCGGCCGCCCCTCTGGTGTTGAAAAAAATATCGAAGGCAGGCGGAAGCCATGAGTATGCTATGAGCCTTCACGTGGTGCTGGCATTGCTCGCAGTGGTCACAACGCCCCTCACGTTAGCACTTTTGTCCAGCCTGGCGGGCTATCAGCTGGATGTCAGCCCGCTTGCGGTGGCGGGCCGGGTCGGGGCCTCTATCCTTCTGCCGATCATGGCCGGCATTTTTTTCGGGTGGCTGTTCCCGGCGCTGGCCCGGTATATGATCTGGCCGTTGGAGGCTTTGTCAAACATAACCTTGATCCTGGTTGTGGCCGTCGTCCTGCTGTCGACTTATCACTTCCTGCTAATGCTGGATATCCGGTCATATGTCGCCATAGCACTGATGATTACCGGGGCACTCGCCGCTGGCCACTGGATGGCCGCTGGTCAGCCGGAAGAGCGGACCACACTGGCCCTCGAATGTGCGTCGCGGAACGTCGGGCTATCGCTGCTGATCGCTTCAGCCTATGCACCTTTTGAGAAAGCCCTGCTAGTATTAGTGCCATACATCATCACTTCGGCCATCATAGGCCTGATCTACGTCAGGTATCGGAAAATGACGCATGGCATGGCCAACCGTCCCGATCTAAAATAAGAAGAACTATGACGGATAGGATCGGCAGATCCTACCGGCAGATCATATCGGCCCGATGTTGTACAGCAGGTTGATCAGCGCAAGAACACCGATCAGCGAAATGAGCACCGCCGCCAGCAGTGCAGTCGATAGGGGAAACTTCACGTTCATCTCCTGGCTCAGCCATCGCTGGTACAGCAGGTATTCGACGATGGCCATGGCCAGGAGGAAGGTGCCCATCCCGACCAGCGCCAGCCCGAGGTTGCGTGGACCGTGCATGGGGAGCTCGCCGGAGAGAAGGTTTGACTGGCGCATGTACATGAAAAATTTGTAGATGGTGAAGCCGAAGCTGATCATTGACACAGATGTGCGTATCCATGCCATCAGGGTGCGATCAGCTGCGAGGCGGGTGCGCTGGTAGCCGAGATCGGGCGACCTACCTTCCTGCGGGCTCACTGGCTTCCTCCACTTCCTGCTGCAGGAATAGCACCAGCGCTGTGATTGGTTTTACCATGTCTTCATCTCCGGGATCTATTGGCGCCATTCCCCGGACATATCACGTTCCAATTCATCATATCCGGGCTATCGATGATGGCCTCGCCCCCTCGCGGCGGGACCGTGTAGCGTCTCAGTCACCGCCCGGCTTCTTCAGCTGTTCGCTGGCCTGCTCAACCGTGAAGCTCGCCGCTTTCTGTCGTGGCGGGAAGTCCTTGAACGTGGCCATAAACTCTGCCACAGCCTTCTGTGCAGGTACGACCAGGTAGGCGTGGGAGATCAGCCAATCGTAGTACGTGTTCGAGGTAGTATCCGCGAACTCGAAGGGATCGGTACGCAGGTTGAACATCTTCGGCAATCGCAGGCGGACGAACGGCTCGGCCCAGACTGCCAGCGTTCCCTGGCAACGCTGTTCCAGGAAGACGAGTTTCCAGTTGTCGTAGCGGAGGGCGAACAAATCCCCGTCGTCCGAGAAGTAGAAGAATGCGTTGCGTGGCCACTTCTTATCTTTGCCGGTAAAGTAGGGCAGGAGGTTGTATCCATCGATGCGCACTTTAAAAGTCTTTTTGCCCGCCTTGTGGCCTTTCAGCAGCTTTTTCACGATGTCGGGCTCGCCTGCGGCCGCCAGGAAGGTAGGCAGCCAGTCATGGTGGCTGACGATCTCGTTGCAGACGCTGCCGGGCTTGATCACCCCGGGCCAGCGTATCAGTAATGGCACACGAAAGGCGCCCTCCCAGCATGTATTCTTCTCGCTGCGGAACGGGGTCGTGGCGCCGTCTGGCCAGGAGTTGCTGTGCGGACCGTTATCGGTGCTGTACATGACGATGGTGTTATCTGCGATGTCGAGATCGTCCAGCAGCTTGAGCAGCTGTCCCACACACCAGTCATGATAGATCATGGCATCGTGATATTCGGATTGCCACAGCCCGGACTTGCCCAGGTAATCGGGCCGGGCATGGGTGCGGAAGTGCATGTGCGTCGTGTTAAACCACACGAAGAAAGGCACTCCTGCCTTATCCTGCCGCTTGATGAAGTCTTTTGTCGCATCGAGGAACTCCTCGTCGACAGACTCCATGCGCTTCTTCGTGAGCGGGCCGGTATCTTCTATCTTCTGGCCCCCGTCCGGCTTCGCCTTGCAGCGCAGCACGCCCCGGGGCCCGAAGTTCTTCCGGAAGTTAGGGTATAGATTTTCCGGGGGATAGTCCCGCTCTTCGGGCTCTTCCTCCGCGTTCAGGTGGTACAGGTTGCCGAAGAATTCGTCGAACCCATGTACTGTGGGCAGGAACTCATCCCGGTCCCCAAAGTGGTTCTTGCCGAACTGGCCCGTAGCATATCCCAGCGGTTTCAGTAATTCGGCGATGGTCGGGTCCTCTGCCCGCAAGCCAGTGTCAGCGCCGGGCATCCCCACCTTACTTAAGCCGGTGCGGTACACGCTCTGGCCGGTGATGAACGCCGCCCGGCCTGCCGTACAGCTCTGTTCGCCGTAGCTGTCTGTGAACAGCATGCCTTCCTGGCCGATGCGGTCGATGTTCGGCGTACGGTAGCCCATCAGTCCTTTAGAGTAGATGCTGAGGTTCGTGATACCTATGTCGTCGCCCCAGATCACCAGTATGTTGGGTTTTGTTTCTTTCTTTGCCATCTCAAATCACCTTTATATCTACGGGGGATGAGCGTCATGAGCCGGAGCTGCCAGGATGTGCCGGCCTTTATCAGTGGACTGTATTTGCATGATGTCGCCGGCAGGCCGGCCTTGCTGCAGCAGCGCTGCCATTACGTTCATGTGCTTTTCCGTGTGCCGGAAAAATGCCTTCAGCCCCGGACAGAGCCAGTTGAGCCCCGGCTCTCCGTCCGGCATGCTCAGGACCCGGTTTTTCGGGCACTCTCCGTGGCAGGTGAAAAGGTATTGGCACTGCTTACAGTATTTCGGCAACGTATCCGACTTGGCACGCCCAAAGCGCTGCTGCTTCTCCGAGCCCACCAGATCGGCCAGCTGCGTCTCCGTGATGTTTCCAAGCAGGTGGGCCGGCTCCACGAAGTGGTCACACGAGTACACGTCTCCGTTGTGCTCGAGGGCAACTCCGTCGCCGCAGGTCGGTCGTAGCACGCACAGGGAAGACTGGCCCCGCAGGTAGGCCGCCAGTACACCGTCGAAGAAGAGGACGAACATCTGTCCGACGTCCCGGCTGACCCACTCGTCGAAAATATCGATCAGGAACCGGCCGTACTGCTCCGGCCGGACGGAGCGGTTCGTCACATAGCTGCTGGTGGTATCCACTTCGACGATCGGGATGAACTGCAGGAAAGGCGTTTTCAGCTCATCGCGGAAGAACCGGTATACCTCCGTCGGGTGCTGGCTGTTCGCAGCGTTCACCGTGCACAGGATGTTGAACTCGACCCTGTGCTTCTGCATGAGCTTCGCCGCACGTATCACCCTGTTAAAGACAGAACCTCCTGTTTTATCGTGCCGGTAGGCGTCGTGCAGGTGCTTCGGGCCATCCAGACTGAGCCCGACCAGGAAATGGTTCTCCCGCAGGAACCGGCACCACTTCGCGTCGAGCAGGACGCCGTTGGTCTGCAGCGTGTTCTCGATCTGCATGCCAGGCCGGGCATATTTCTTTTCGATTTCCACCACCTGCCGGAAGAAGTCGAGGCCCATCAGTGTCGGCTCGCCACCCTGCCAGGCGATCGTCACCCGCGGCGCCCGGTGGGCTTCGATGGTCTGGCGGATATACCGTTCCATCACTTCGTCGGACATTCTAAAACTGCTACCCGGGTAGAGCTCTTCTTTTTTCAGGAAGAAGCAATAGTCACAGCTCAGGTTACACTTTGCCCCGGTCGGCTTGGCCATGACGTGGAAAGCGGACCCGGGAGTCATAAGTATCCGACCTCAGTTCTTGTCAGATATCCTCCCACCTGCAAAATATTCGAAGCTCAACGCCGGACGTGCTGTCCGCAATCGAGACCATGTTAATATCGGCCGCTTAAAATGAAATACTGATACCTGAAAAAGCCGGAAAAAAGTTCTTACAGGCGTGATCCGGCGATGACGTAAGCCTCTTTTTTCTCCGGCTTGATCACCTGCACTATGTCCAGCCCTTTGAGCGATAGAAGTTTTAAAAAGGGCTCGATGTCCGTGATTTTATCCAGCTTCAACACCTGGAGCACCCGCCCTCCTGGTTTTAGTAAAGGCAAAAATCGGGATACTATCTCGATCGATACCGACGGCTCTACCGTCATGTCATTCAGGATCACGTCTATCTCTCCCAGGGTGGAAACATCCATTGTGAACGCATCGCCGAAAACGACATTTACATTCGAGTAATCTTCGGTGACCTGCTCCAACGGCTCCCTAAAATCTTCACTGTACTCGATGCCGACTATCTCGCCTGCTATCCCGGCTGCGTAGATCAAAAAGCCACCGGCACTGGAGCCTATATCTAGTACCCTGTCCCCGGGCCGTAGTATGCCAGACTCTTCCTGTATGCCCTTCAGCTTAAAGTAGCCTTCCGGCCGGTCCTCTTCCGCAATCTCTATGGTGGCGCCGGGTTTCACTTGTTTTGCGGGCTTGGTGATGATCTCTCCGTTCATCTTCACCAGGCCACGGTGAATGTATCTCTTGGCACGGTTTCGCGATGCTAATAAACCTTCGGAAACCAGGTATTCGTCGATTCTCATGTGCGCTTGTCCCTCGGGGTCAACTTCAGCTCTTTCCAGGCTTGTATTGCATCCCGTATCGTCTTACCCTCGCTGTTGGCGAGGTATTGTCTCACGAACGGGTTATACTCGAACTGATTGAATAGGCTATCCGGTGATAAATGTTATTGCATGGCTTCGCGACAGTATTTTTAAGAAAGATATGATCTCAAACGTTTTTCGAGTAAACGCCCGGTGATCATATGCTTAATCAATATTCTTCCTTTCACTTGTGGCTTCAGGTATACTGCGTCGATATTGGCAGTGAGTAAATTTCAACATACTGTAGAAAATGGTATTACGACGCACCAGATTGACATATGCGGGATTTTCCAGAGATTCATTCGACAAATGTCGATATTTTAATTAAAGGGGCATCAAATGGCCTTATACGGACGAGTCCATGTTTCAATGGTACAAATAAATATATAAGCTATGTGGGAGTATAAATCGTCAGTTAAAATGAAGTATTCAAACGGGCTTAATGCTTGTTCATTTCAAGCTCTTGTTAACGGTTTGAATCTCATCTGAAATCCAAAGTGATTTTTTTAAAAATAACGTGAGGAATAGCACACAATGTCAAACGAACTCCCGGCAAAAACTTATGACGCTTCGAGCATCCAGGTGCTCGAGGGCCTTGAGGCCGTAAGGAAAAGGCCTAGCATGTATATAGGCTCAACGGATTACAAGGGCCTGCATCACCTGGTATACGAAGTGGTCGATAACAGCATCGACGAAGCGCTGGCCGGATATTGCAATAACATCGACGTTACTATCAATTCGAACGGCAGCGTTACCGTGATTGATGACGGCAGAGGCATACCTGTAGAGATCGTCGAGAAATACAAGAAGCCAGCGCTTGAGATCGTCATGACCATGCTCCACGCGGGCGGCAAGTTCGATAACCAGACCTACAAGGTGTCCGGCGGCCTGCACGGCGTAGGCGTTTCCGTGGTTAATGCGCTTTCCGATTACCTTGATGTTGAGGTATATCGTGACAACAAACTGTATTACCAGCGTTTCGAGAAGGGCAAGCCAGTGGCTGAAGTCAAAGTCATCGGCGAATCCATCCACACGGGCACTAAGATCACTTTCAAGCCCGATAAGTCTATTTTCGAGACTCTTGATTTCCAGTTTGATATTCTGGCTAACCGGCTCAGAGAACTTGCATACCTAAACAAGGGCATTAAAATCACGCTCGCTGATAAAAATATTGACAAGAGCGTAGAGTTCCACTTCGAGGGCGGTATCGTCCAGTTTATCGAGTACCTGAACCAGGACAAGACCGTGCTGCACTCAAGGCCGATCTACTTCGAGAGAGAAAAGGATACCACGAAAGTAGAGATCGCCATGCAGTATAACGATGGCTACAACGAGATCGTCCTGGCATTCGCCAACAACATCAATACTCACGAAGGTGGCACTCACCTGAGCGGGTTCCGCGCAGCGTTGACCCGGACGGTCAATGATTATGCTAAGAAGAATGGCCTGGTAAAGGGCGAAATGATGCTCACCGGCGAAGATATCCGGGAAGGGCTTACCGCCATCATCAGTGTCAAGCTGACCAATCCGCAGTTCGAGGGCCAGACGAAGACCAAGCTGGGCAACAGCGACGTCAAGGGCATCACTGAATCGATGGTCTCGGACGGGCTGAACGATTACCTGGAGGAGAACCCGGCCGAAGCCCGCAAGATCATTGATAAGACTGTACAGGCGTTCCAGGCCAGAGAAGCGGCCCGGAAAGCCAGGGAACTCACCCGCCGGAAGTCCGCCCTGGAGGGCAGCGCCCTTCCCGGTAAGCTGGCCGATTGCTCCGAGCGTGACCCGAGCAAGTGCGAGCTGTACATCGTCGAAGGAGACTCTGCAGGCGGCTCGGCTAAGCAAGGCAGAAACCGTCGTTACCAGGCAATATTACCGCTGCGAGGTAAGATCCTGAACGTCGAGAAAGCCCGGCTAAACAAGATCCTCGAGAGCGCCGAAATCAGGACATTGATCACGGCGCTGGGCACCAGCGTAGGCGAGGATTTCGTTTTAGACAAAGCCAGGTACCACAAGCTGATCCTGATGACCGATGCAGACGTAGACGGCGCACACATTCGGACGCTGCTTCTCACGTTCTTCTATCGCTACATGCAGCCGCTGGTCGAAGCAGGCTACGTATACATCGCCCAGCCACCTCTCTACCGGATCAAGAAGGGCAAGGAAGAGCGATATGTGTACAGCGATAAGGAACTGGCCACGACACTCGATGAGATCGGCCGGGCAAACGCAGGTATCCAGCGCTACAAGGGTCTGGGTGAAATGAACCCCGAGCAGCTGTGGTCAACGACCATGGACCCGGATACCCGGACCATGTACCACGTCACGATGGAGGACATCGTCGAGGCTGACCGGACTTTTACCTTACTCATGGGCGACAAAGTAGAGCCAAGACGGGATTTCATCATCACGAACGCTAAATTCGTCAAAAACCTGGATGTGTGATTGAGATGGCTGAAGAAAAACAGCAACCAGAGCAGCAGCAACAGGAAACCTTATTGCCGGTCAGGATCGACGAGGAGATGAAGCGCTCCTACATCGACTACGCGATGAGCGTCATCGTCGGCAGGGCACTGCCCGACGTCCGGGACGGCCTGAAGCCTGTTCACCGCCGGGTTCTCTACGGTATGTACGAGCTGGGCAACACCCACGACAAAGCCTATAAAAAATCGGCCAGAGTCGTCGGTGACGTCATGGGTAAGTACCACCCGCACGGCGACATGGCGATCTACGATACGATCGTACGAATGGTGCAGGACTTTTCCTTGCGTTACCCGCTCATCGATTGCCAGGGTAACTTCGGCAGCGTCGACGGTGACAGTGCTGCGGCAATGAGGTACACCGAAATTCGGATGGACCGGATCGCCGAAGAGATCATCGAAGACCTCGAAAAGGACACGGTCGACTTCATCCCTAACTTCGACGAAACCCTCAAAGAGCCGGTTGTCATGCCGGCAAAACTGCCGAATCTGCTGATCAACGGCTCATCCGGCATCGCCGTAGGCATGGCTACAAATATTCCGCCACATAACCTCTCTGAGGTTGTGGATGGAACTATTGCAATCATCGACAACCCGGATATCGCCCCGATCGATATGCTCAACTATATCAAGGGGCCGGACTTCCCGACCGCCGCGTTCATCTACGGTAAGGACGGCATCCGAGAAGCCTATCTGACAGGCCGGGGCAGTGTCAGGATGAGGGCCAGGGCCGAGATCATCGAAGAAGGTGGCAGGACAGCAATCATCGTCACCGAAATCCCTTACCAGGTGAATAAGGCCCGGCTGATCGAAAACATCGCCGAATTAGTCAAAGACAAGAAGATCGAAGGGATCTCCGACCTGCGCGACGAGTCCGACCGGGACGGCATGCGCATTGTCATCGAGCTCAAGAAGGCTGCCAATGCTAACGTAATCCTGAACCAGCTGTTCAAGCACACCCAGATGGAGACGACCTTTGGGGTAAACAACCTCTCGCTCGTCGACAACCAGCCGATGACGCTCAACCTGAAGGATACGATCGGCTATTTCATCAAGCACAGGCAGGAAGTCGTCACCAAGCGCAGCCAGTTCGAGCTGAAGAAAGCGCAGGCCAGAGAGCATATCCTCGCAGGCCTGTTGATCGCGCTGACGAACATCGATGATTTCGTGAAAATCATCAGAGGGTCGGCTAACGCCGACGAGGCCAAAGCAGGTCTCATGGCAAAGTACGGCCTTTCCGATGAACAGTCGAAAGCCATTCTCGACATGAGGCTCGCCCGGCTGACCGCACTCGAAAGACAAAAGATCGATGACGAGCGTGCCGAACTCTTAAAGGAGATCACCCACCTGATCGAGGTGCTGGCCAGCCCTCAGATGGTGCTGGACATCATCAAGGCCGAGCTGCTGATGCTCAAGGAAAAGTATGGCGACAGGCGGAGGACCGAGATCATCGAATCTGCAGGCGATATCGTGGATGAGGATCTCATCCCGGTGGAGGATGTAGTAGTCACGATCTCTAATACCGGCTACATCAAGCGAATGCCTCTGGATACCTATCGTACCCAGCGCCGTGGCGGAGTGGGCATCGTCGGCATGGAAACCAAAGAAGAGGACTTTGTGGTAGACCTCTTTGTGGCATCCACGCACGACAACATCTTGTTCTTAAGCAACAAGGGCAAAGTCTACGCCTTAAAAGTCTACGAGATACCCCCCGCAGCTACCAGGCAGACCCGGGGCAAGGCGATCATCAACCTGATCAACATCGAGCCAGGCGAAGCGATCAACGCGATGATCCCGATCAAGACGTTCGACGATCAACACTTCCTGGTGATGTGCACCAGGGAGGGCACGATCAAGAAGACCGTTCTATCGGCGTTCAAGAATATCCGGTCGAGCGGCATCATCGCCATCGGCCTTTCCGAAGGCGACGAGTTGATATCGGTTAAGATGACTAATGGCGAGCAGGAAGTGCTGATCGCCACCAGGAACGGCAAGTGTAACCGCTTCTTCGAAAAAGAAGTCCGGGACACCGGCCGACAGTCCCAGGGTGTCATCGGCATCCGGCTGACCGAGAACGATCGTGTCATCGGCATGGAGATCGTAAACCCCGACCAGACCGTGCTGACGATCTGCGAGAACGGCTTCGGCAAACGCACGCCCATCGCAGACTACACCCCCCACCACCGGGGCGGACAGGGCATGATCAACATCAAGACCACGCTCCGAAACGGCGGCGTAGTCTCGATCAACAGCATCACCGGCGACGAAGAGATCGTGATCGCCAGCAAAGACGGCATCATGATCCGCATGAACGTCACCGAGATCCCGGAGATCGGTAGAAACACCCAGGGCGTCCGCATCATGAAGATGAAGCCCGAGGATTCGGTCATGGCCGTGGCCAAGCTCGTGTCTGAGAAGAAGGAAGAAGAGATATAAGATCGCCGCCACTGGTGGCGATCTGCAACTTTTTATTTAGCGCGATAACCTGTACATGGTACTGTGTGAACCGCAAAGGCGCAAATACGATTCACCGCAAAGGCGCTAAGGCGCAAAACCTTAACCGCAAAGGCGCAAAGGCGCAAAATTTCATTAAAAAGGGCTTATTGATCAACCAGTATCTTAAATCAATTCTTTGCGTCTTTGCGTCTTTGCGTCTTTGCGGTTCAAACAGTCCTTTGCGTCTTTGCGTCTTTGCGGTGAATAGTATTTGCGTCTTGGCTGTGAGTTCCAGGCGGTTGTCATCAGAGAAAGTATATCATTATCTTGCCCAACATTTTGTACGACAACGCGGTTGTACTTCTTCTTCAAGCCCCATTGCCCGAAAAATGAGTATGCCGCAGCTAGCAAAATTTAAATATCCATAGCGTACATAAGATTTCCCACTATCGACTCCGATGTTCATACCCGAGGTCGAAAATAAGCTGAAAACCGCGAGTTGAAAACTGTATGATCTTGAATCACCATCTGCCAGGCAACCACGCACCAGGGGGTAATCACCCGTGTTAAAGTGCGAGAGCGATCTCGGACATATCCCGTCGGGATGCGCCATTTCCGGTATCTTTAACCGGAAAGGCAAGCGCATCGACGGCACTAAGATCATCAAGTCTATCGCCCTCATGCACGACCGTTCCAACGGTCTGGGCGGAGGCTTTGCAGCATACGGTATTTATCCGAAGTACAAGGACTACTATGCGTTCCACGTGATGCTCGACGATGAAGAGAGCAAGGAACAGCTGGAGTGCTACCTGGCACAGCACTTCGTGGTGGAAAAGGACGAAAAGATCCCGACCCGGAAGACGGAGAATATTCACAAGGCTCCGCTGCTCTGGCGGTACTTCGTCGGCGTGGACGAGAAGAAGCTGGACGATGGCGTGGACGAAGAAGACCATGTCGTCCGGCAGGTCATGCATGTCAACTCTAACATCGCCGGTGCATTCATTTCCTCCAGCGGTAAGAACATGGGCGGCTTCAAAGGTGTAGGCTACCCGGAAGACATTGCACACTACTATAAGCTCGACGAGTACAACGCCTACCTCTGGACTGCCCACGGCAGGTTCCCCACGAACACGCCGGGCTGGTGGGGAGGGGCTCACCCGATGACGCTGCTCGACTGGTCGGTCGTGCACAACGGGGAAATATCCTCCTACGGCATCAATAAGCGATACCTGGAGATGTTCGGCTACAAGATGGAGCTGATGACGGACACCGAGGTCATTGCATACTTATTCGATCTACTCGTAAGGCGTCACAAGCTGCCGATTCGTGTGGCAACTGCAGCCCTGGCACCTCCGTTCTGGAAGGACATCGACGCGATGCCGGCTGCCCAGAAACAGGCGTATTCGGCGCTACGGATGGTCTACGGCGGTGCGCTCATGAACGGCCCGTTCTCCATTCTCGTCGGGTTCAGGGGCGGAGTGATCGGCCTCAACGACCGTATCAAGCTAAGGCCTATGATGGCTGCAGAGAAGGATGACTTCCTGTACATGTCATCGGAAGAGGCCGGTATCAGGGTCATCGAGCCCAACCCGGATAAAGTCTGGGCACCCAAGGCAGGCACACCCGTCATCGGGCTGCTGGAGGAGGATATATAATGGCTACCCAGGTACCTCCCGAGTTCTCGGTCAATATCAACGAACGTAAGTGTGTCCGGTGTAAGAAGTGCGTCAACGAGTGCGGCTTCGACGCGCTGGTCTACAGCAAAGAATTCGACTGCATTATCGCAGACGATTCAAAGTGTGTTGCTTGTCACCGCTGCACCACCATGTGCCCGAAAAATGCCATACGCATTGAGGACAACGCACTGGTCTACAAGTCGAACGCCAACTTCTCGGACGTCCACCGTAAGAACATTCTCAAGCAGGCGGAAACCGGCGGAATCTTGCTCGGAGCCATGGGCTGCGACCAGCCGTACCCGATCCTCTGGGATCACATGCTCATCGATGCATGTCAGGTGACCAACCCGTCCATCGACCCGTTGAGGGAACCGATGGAATTAAGGACCTTTATCGGCAGAAAGCCGGACCAGCTAGAGTTCGATGTGGATGCCAATGGCAAGATGTGTAAGCTCAAGACACAGCTGGCTCCGAACCTGAAGCTGGACTTCCCGCTGATCTTCGGTGGCATGTCCTTCGGTGCAGTCAGCTATAACGTTCACAAGTCGCTCATGATGGCGGCCCAGCGGACCGGCATCCTCATGAATACTGGCGAAGGCGGCCTCCACAAGGACTTCTACCAGTACAAGGATAACGTCATTGTCCAGACTGCCTCCGGCCGGTTCGGGGTTCACGCGGACTACCTGAACGCAGGCTCGGCTATCGAGATCAAGATTGGCCAGGGTGCCAAGCCGGGCATCGGCGGTCACCTGCCTGGCGAGAAGGTCAACGAAGTGATATCACAGACCAGAATGGTCCCGGTGGGCGCCGATCTAATCTCGCCTGCACCACACCACGATATCTACTCCATCGAAGACCTCGGCCAGCTCATCTACGCGCTCAAGGAAGCCTCGAGGTATAAGGTACCCGTAGGCGTCAAAGTCGCTGCGGTCCACAACATCGCTGCCATCTGCAGCGGTATCGTCCGGGCGGGAGCTGACTTCGTGACCATTGACGGCTTCAGAGGCGGCACTGGCGCGGCACCAAAAGTCATCAGAGACAACGTGGGCATACCTATCGAGCTTGCCCTGGCAGCAGTCGATGATCGGCTAAGGCAGGAAGGTATCCGTAACCAGGCCTCGATCATCTGCGGCGGCGGCATCAGGCAGAGCGCAGACGTGATCAAAGCGATTGCGCTGGGCGCAGATGCCGTGGCGATCGGTACATCGGCACTGATTGCGCTGGGCTGCAGAGTTTGCCAGAAGTGCAACACCAACAAGTGCTCCTGGGGCATAGCCACCCAGAACCCGAAGCTGACCGCTCGCCTGGACCCCGAAGAAGGCGCACAGCGGGTGACCAACCTGGTCAACGCCTGGAGCCACGAGACGCAAGAGGTCCTCGGAGCGCTGGGTGTGAACTCCATCGAGAGCCTCAGGGGCAGCAGAGAACGTCTCAGAGGCATAGGACTGGATGAGAAGACGCTTGAGATCCTTGGAATAAAACCTGCGGGGCGATAACATGGTCACGATCGATGCACACGAGATGCACTACAAGGTGCTGAACGAGAAGATCCAGGCTCTTGCTGCACAGGGTGAAAAATCTATTGTTCTGCAGAACGTCTGCGGCCAGAAGTTCATTGGCGACGGCTTGCAGGGCAAAGTAAAGATCGACATCTACGGCATTCCCGGTAACGATATGGCAGCTTTCATGGACGGCCCTGAACTGGAGATCCACTGCAATGGCCAGGACAGCATCGGCAACACCATGAATGCCGGCAAAGTGATCATCCACGGCCACGCAGGCGATGTGATCGGATACGCCATGAGGGGCGGTAAGATCTTCATCAAGGGCGACGTGGGCTACCGGGTCGGCATTCACATGAAGGCCTACCAGGAACACATTCCCTCCATCGTAATTGGCGGCTGCGCGTGCAACTTCTTCGGCGAATACATGGCCGGCGGAGTCATGGTACTGCTAGGACTGAACAATGCCGACGGTCTCCCCATTGCGGGCGATTATATCGGATCCGGCATGCACGGCGGTGCCATATTCATCCGCGGAGAAGTTGAAGACCGCTACCTTGCCAGAGATGTCAAGAAGCTGGAGCTCGACGAGGCCGACAAAGTACGTTTAGAAGGGCTGGTTAAAGAGTACTGCCAGTACTTTGGGTGCGACTATAAAGAGGTCATGAGCAAGAAATTTATCAAGCTCGTGCCGAAGTCCTCCCGGCCTTATGGTAACATGTACGCTCACTGAGGTGAGCGTCGCTCACTGAGGTGAGCGTATCACTTTTCAATCTTTTTTATAAAAACTACATTTCTCTTACGATAAGCCATGCAACGGTTTCACAGGAAAGGCTGAAAAAATTCCTGAAATATCTTCCAGGACTCTGGATTCTCCATATTTACTTTAGCACTACCAATCAGGCGCTTTCTAACCAACCGATTTTTCATACTATTCTATCGTCACGAAAGTTTTATATACCGATTGTAACTAAGTACCTATCGTACATAGGTACATATTTAGATTATGTGCATATAAGCTCAAAGTACCTATGATTCGTTAATATATCAAATACTATGGTACACAGGGAGCGATTCAAATGACTGCCGACGAAACTCTCGTGATATGCACGAGAGGTCTCACAAAATCCTATAATGGTACACCTGTGCTAAAGTCGCTTGACCTCAAGGTCCCGAAGAACTCTATTTTCGGTTTCCTCGGACCCAACGGCGCAGGCAAGAGCACGACCATCAAGCTGCTGCTCGGGCTGATCAAGCTCACTTCGGGCAGCGGTACCATCTTCGGGCTGGACGTCTCCAGCCAAAATGTTGAAATACGCAAGCGTACGGGCTATCTGCCTCAGAATCCCCATTACTACGATTTCATGACCGCAAGAGAAACACTGCGGTTCACTGCGGGCTTTTTCTATACGGGGCCTGCCAGCCTGATCGAGCAGCGTGTAGATGATACGCTGCGAATGACCGGGCTGGAGGATAAAGCCGATCGCAGGATCAAGGGCTTTTCGGGCGGAGAGCTCCAGCGCCTGGGCATCGCGCAGGCGCAGATCAATAACCCCGACCTCCTGATCCTCGATGAGCCGGCAGCCTCACTGGACCCTATGGGCCGGAGGGACGTGCTGGAAGTCATGAGGAGCCTGAAAGGCAGGACTACGATCTTCTACTCCACCCACATTCTGGACGACGTCCAGCGCATCAGCGATACAGTCGCAATCCTCAACAAGGGAGAGCTCATCGCTCTGGCGCCGATCGAAGAGCTGCTCAATGCGAAAGAGAGCGTGGTGTATAACCTGGTGCTGAAGGGCAACGCCGCAAGCGTGAGGACACAACTGGCCGGGCAGGCATGGATTTCCTCTGTGACGTCATCCCAGAGCAATGGCTATACTACCTGGAGCCTCACCGTCACGGATGAAGGGGCCGCGGAGAAAAAACTACTCCGGTTGCTCCTGCAGGACGATTCAGTAGAGGTGAAAGAGTTCGGCCGCAAGAAGTACGGGCTGGAAGACGTGTTTATGAAGATCGTGGAGGAAAAAAATCATGTCTGAAGTACAACAACCGACTCGTAAGTCGGATCCGACTCTTAAGTCGGATCCGACTCTTAAGTCGGCATCCGCCACCGGGTGGACGACCGGTCTGGGCAATATGCTAAAGAAGGAAAACTGGGTCTGGTGGGGCACCAGAAAATGGCTGATTCAGACGATTGTCTGGACGGCCATCGTCACAGGCTTAATCACCATACTGTTATACATCATGACCGTATTTCAAGATGAAGCGACAAAGGCTGCTTCCAGCATCGGCGAATCCGGAATTCAGCTCTTCTTCAGCCTTTCGGCTTTCGTCATGGTCTTCGGTATCATCATCCTGACGCACGATGTCATCCTCAAGGAGCGGGAATCAGGTACTGCCGAATGGGTGCTATCCAAGCCGCTCTCGAGAAAAGCGTTCGTCCTGTCCAAGTTGATCGCCAGTACGATCGGGATCACTCTGATCATCGTGCTGTTGCAGGGTGCGTTGTCGTACGCTGTGATCTCTCTGTACAATGGCAGTCCTATCGCTCTGCTGTCATTCGCCGGAGGCCTTGCCCTTATCTGGCTGGCGTGCATGTTTTACCTGACCATGCTGCTATTTCTCGGAACGCTGACCACTTCCCGGGGTGTCGTGCTGGGGGCTCCGATCGGCTTCTACCTGCTCGGTAGCATAGTACCTATGATCGTGAAGGAGTCGGTCTACGTGATGCCGTGGAAGCTAGGTGATATCGCCGCAGTGATCGCCCTGGGTTCAGCACTGCCCGTGGAAATGTTGCTACCGGTAGGAGCTACAGTCGTCTGGATTGTCATCTTCCTGGCCGGCGCACTGTGGAGAATAGAAAAACTGGAGATCTAAATAAAGGGGGTAATTGCCCCTTTTATCTCTTCTACCTAAGGCTCATGGAAAATTAACGGGGTCGAAAACCTTTACTTCCATCTTCCCGTTGTCGATCTTTATGTACGTGTTCCTGTGGTACGTGGTATTGAACTCGTTGAACCACGCGCCGGTGTTGCCCACCATGCCATCGTCGCTGACGAACGGCGAATGGGTGTGGCCGAAGATCAGCTTTTCCCCGGGGTGCATGCCCATCAGCAGAAATTTACCCTTAGCCGTCGCAAGTGCTTTGATCCGGTCGACTTCTTCCTTGACATGCGGCCCGCCCTTGATCACCTTCATCTTCCACCACGAGCCCTTACGGTTCTCGAACCAGTTCCACAGGTTGCTGGCGTATTCGCCCAGCACGTCTTCCGAGAAACACATCCTGTCGCAGAAGCTTTCGTAGTTTTCGATGCTAAGGGGTTCCAGGTTCGCGAGGACTTCCAGCTCATAGCCATGGACGAAGTAGAACTTGCTATCGCCGTCGGTAAGCCGCAACGATTTGGAAACGGGGAAGTGGAAGTAATCGTTTGTATACCGCCTGCTTAACCGGAGGATATAATAGTCGTGATTTCCTACCACGTAGTGTATATTCTTCGCTCTCAGGCAGCCAATCCTTTCGAGCACGTCCGAGTTCTCCACTACCACTTGAGCATTGTTCCTTCGCCAGAAGTCCAGGATGTCGCCCAACAGCACCAGGTGATCGATTTCCGGGGTATCGCACATCTCCAGAAACCGCATGAATTCCTCTTTACTACTATTCTGGCATCCGAGATGTACGTCCGATACTACGATGATCATGAATTTACTCCTGGTCTTAGGCTGATAGCTATAGTAATGATCTGTTAAGGCATCAACATTTTGTTGCACAGCAACAGTAAAATAGGGTAACTGAGATATATTAGCCAAATACGGGGGAGCATATTGTTCGAGCCAAAGGTGTATAAAAGGAACGGGCTGGAGACCTTCCGACTGTTGGGGAGCGATGGCAGCGAGTTCTTCTACGAAGGTGCCATAGATTGTAACGAGAACGAGATTTACCGGGATGAGCAGGGTCGGCTATATTTCCCGGTGGTCACGGAAATCGGCGGAGTGGTCAAGTACTTTGTCGAGCTTGACCTTAACTTTCCCCCGATTCCCCTGGATACTTCGGGCGATCGGGAAAAAGAGATCTCCCGGCTGATCAACGCTTCGCCCCGGCGAAGCCGGCAGTTGCCAGAAGGCGTTTTTGTCATGACGGAACGGGAAACCGGGGCATCTGACGATGTTATGCCTCCACAGCCCTCTCCTTCGGACGTGGCGGCGCCCACGATACCGGACACAGAACCAGCAAGTGATGCGGCTACTGAGGTAGCGGTAAAGCCTGCCGAGAAAATCAATGTCCGGGAACCCTCCAACCAGAACGAGCCTCCTGTCCGTAGGAAGAAATCCGGGTCTCTGGCCCTTCCGGTGGCAGCCGGATTGATCGTACTGGTATTGATCGCAGCAGTGGTTGGCGTCTATATCATAAAGCCAGGCATGATCAGCGGCCTGACCAGCATCTATTCTAAGCCAACTCCTACACCTACTCTTGTGCCGTCTCCTACACTCGAGCCTACCGTGGAGCCGGTGATCACCGCTACACCCGAGCCGACGCCTGATCCTACTCCGGAGCCAGAGAGCATTTCGACCGGTACATTAGTGGAAATCCAGCCGCTCATCGATAGTGATAACGTGTCTGTGACCACCTTTGTGACCGGCCACGTTGCCGGAAACTCTGGCGGAAATAAGATTCGGCAGTCCTATGACCTGTACACCTTTGTTAACGGCAATGACCGGTGGACCGAAGGTAACCGGACTTCAGAAAGCTCAACGGCCAGTATGTTGACTCAGACGCTCACGGGTGACTCCCGGGATTACAGCGTGTTGATGTGTGCGTTGACCACATCGCTCGGTGTGGACTCCCGTGTCATCGCTTACTACAAAGGCGATACGCTATATTACTACCCGGAAATCCTCGTCGCCAACAGCTCCGAAGGCTATACTGCAGCAAAAGCGGACCTTAAAGCGTGGTTCGGCGTCACTCAGCCATTCGGTCATACCGATGAGACTGGTTACTGGCTTTCGCTGACACGCGGCACTGCCCCGGGAACCCGCGTGGAAGCTTCGGAAGAGTATGCGATCTACGTTACTGGTCCGCCGGTAAAGATCAAATAACCGATGCCCGCCAGTTCATTGGCGGGGCCTCGTCCAGTATATCCGGATCATGTGGCTACACGAAGACCGCCAATTGTACAATTAAGCAGACATCACTGCCAGATTTTTCTAATTTTTACAGATCCTCCGCAGTCCTCATGCTATGGACTTTCGCTCCGGAAAAGACGATGATGAACTCGGTCCCTTTCTCCCGGTTCACAGTCATGGTACCGTTTATCTGATCGGTGAGAGTAACCACCAGCTGAAGGCCGAGTGTCGTCGTGTTCTCGATGTCGATGTCCGGGTGTATTCCGACGCCGTTATCTTTTACCGTCAGCCGATACCTGCAATTTTCCGTATTTTCACAGTTAAAACCGATCTGTATCTCGCCGTGGCGGCCGTCGGCAAAGGCATACTTGAACGAGTTGGTCAGCAATTCGTTGATGATCAGCCCGCAGGGAACCGCAGTATCTATGCCCAGCGAAATATTGTCGGAGTCGATCGTCACCTTCGTACTTCTGCCTATGGGGCCATAGGAATATGCGAGACTGTCGGCCAGTTTTCTGAGGTATTCTCCGAAGTCGACACTGGTGAAATCTTTGGACTGGTAGAGCCGCTCATGTATCAGGGCCATCGACCTTACCCGGTTCTGGCTTTCCTTGAACATGTCCGTAGCGTGCTTATCTTCAATATATGCCGACTGCAGGTTGAGTAAGCTGGAGATGACCTGGAGGTTATTCTTGACTCGGTGGTGTATCTCTTTGAGGAGCAACTCCTTTTCCTTAAGGGATGCCTGTATCTGATTTTCGGTCTCCTTCTTACGGGTGATATTTCGCAGCAGGAGGATCGTGCCTATGATGTGTCCGCTGGCATCTTTTATCGGCGCACAGCTACACATGAGGATCAGTTTTTTGTCATCCTTCAGTAACAAAGAATCTTCAAAGCCACGAGCCAGTTTATGCTTACTCACGATATCCCGGATGAACGCCCCGTTCTCAGGAGAGTCACCCAGTATCTCCGTATATTTTCGACCCATCGCATCACCTGGCGAATAGCCAGTCAGCCTGGACGCAGGCTCATTGAATAAAATGACTCTATCGTTATTATCCAGGACCAGCATCGGGTCGGATATGCTTTTTAATATTGATTCGTTGTAGTTTATCCGATCCTTGATACTGTCCACCATCTTCCTGATTGAACTCAGAAGTTCGGTGATCTCGTCGCTTTCCCTGCCGAAATCAAGCGGCGTATTCAGGTTACCCGAAGCAACACTATTAGCTGATTCCACCAGCCGGTGGATCGGAGTGGTGATCCTCTTGATAAACACAAAGCCGAGAGTAGCTGATAACATAGCTATAAGCAGGCCAGTGGCGATCGAGATGATTGTGATATTCTGTGTTTCTGCAATGAACGGGTTAATATCGTAGCCCACGGCAATGATGCCCACGATCTCTCCCTTCGGATTCCGCAGTGGCTCAAATACTGTGTAGATGTGCTGCCCGTTCAAATCTTCATACGACTTGAAATTGGTACTGCTCTCCATCGCTTCGGAGATCAGTGCCGGATCTGCTTTATTTCCCTGTAGGCGAATATCCCGCTCGTCTCGCAGGGTTGTCGCAATCCGGACATTACCCATAAAAATCGAACATACGCCATGGGAATCTGTGGCGATCCGATCGACCAGTTCGGTGTTGTCGTTCAGCAGATCGATCACTATGATTGCACCAATGAGAATGTTACCTTCGTCTTTGATTGGCTGGGAGCTATAAATGCCCAGCCCATCTGTCGTCCCGCTCACCATGGTCTTATATTCCAGGAAATTTTCCTTGATGATCGCCGAAGGTACGATGTCAACGCCTGACATCCCTTTGCCGGTCAATGCCGAATCGATGAAATCGTTTGAGATCTTTTCGCCGACGTTACTCGATGAGGAGGTGGCTATCTGGGTGCCGCTTTCATTGGTGACCACCACGATCGATATGTCCGGATAGGCACGTGAATACCGGTCTATGATCCTTTTAGTTGTCAGCTTATCTTTGGTAATGAGGGCCGTTTGCAGGCCATAGTCATTCGCCATGATACTTGCCAGGGTGTTATCCCGCTCCAGGCGCGATTTATAGGCTTGATCGCCAATGACTGCAATATTATCCAGTCGCTCGTCGAACTGGTCTTGCTTCATATTACCAATTGAAATGCTTGTATTGTAGGTAACGATCGATACTGGTATGATCGAAATGATTAAGATAAAGATGACAAGTTGAAATGCAATACTGTTTACTTTAAAGTATTTTTTCATAGGATCACGTAGCTATATCCTTGTGTTGCATGCTGGCCCGGAAATCGCTATGATCCTGCAGAGCCTGGTTATCATAGCTTATTAAGTAATTTATTAGGTTAGTTACAGCTCCTACATAATAAACGATTCATATATACTCTATATAGATCGGGGTCGACGATCTGCCTTCTTCCTATATATGGGCCGATACCATGTTCTCTATTTTTAATAAAGCCTGGTATCAATATGCGCTAAAACACTAAAAGGGGATTATGAGTCGGGGCTTTAATTTTTCCGAGACCCGACCCTTCAAAAATCAGCTGCAGTCTGGCCTCAGCCCGACTACCACAGGCTCCAGGCATTTAACGGAAATGAAAAGCCCCAGCTAAAGGGTGTCCAGGGTAGCGTCCAGAGTGCTGCTCCCAGGCCTCTACCAAAGCTACACCCGCTCGTTCCCATGCCACAGGCATTATACCCTGCACATGCATATGCGGGCAGCGTTGAGACTGCTGTCCCCATGATTCCAACACCTGCTACAATCAATTTCTTAAACATCATATTGACCTCCATCTGAATAGTTGTGAGCTAACCAGTGTGTTGAATATTACCTATCGATTTGTGGTAATTTGGGATAATTCCCAGCTAAACTAATTGTAAACTAATACTGGGGATTAGAATGATGAAAATGGGATAAAAAAGTATTTTTTACCGTTTAGTATTGCTGTTCATCGTCCTTTTAAACCGCATCAAGAATACCGTGCTGCATCATCAGCTCTTCAAGGCGTTCCTGTTTCATGGGTTTTGGGACGACGAACATCTGGTTCTCGTCGATTGCCTTTGCCAGCTTCCGGTATTCCCCTGCCTGGCCTGCGGCAGGATCGAAGTCGATGACCGTTTTCTTGTTGATCTCCGCTCGCTGCACAATGTTATCTCTGGGGACAAAGTGAATGAGCTGCGACCCCAGTTCCTCTGCGAACGCCTTAAGCAGAGACAGTTCATTATCGACTTTACGACTATTACAAATGATACCGCCGAGCCTAACCTTACCATTGCTGGCGAACTTCGCGATACCTTTGGAGATATTGTTTGCTGCATACAATGCCATCATTTCACCCGAGGCTACGATGTAGATCTCCTGGGCTTTCCCCTCTCGTATGGGCATGGCAAACCCGCCGCAAACGACGTCGCCTAACACGTCATAGAATACATAGTCCAGTTCCGGGGTGTAGGCGCCCAGTGTTTCCAGCATATTGATCGATGTGATGATCCCCCTGCCGGCGCAGCCAACTCCCGGTTCCGGCCCGCCGGATTCTACACAACGGGTCTCGCCGTATCCCGGTTTGAGGATCGCATCAAGCTCGATATCATCGCCTTCCTCTCTGAGGGTGTCTAGTACAGTTCGCTGGTGTAGCCCGTGGAGCAGGAGCCGGGTGGAGTCGGCCTTGGGATCACACCCTACGACCAGGACTTTTTTACCGGCTTCGGCCAGTGCAGCCACAGTATTCTGAGTTGTGGTCGATTTACCTATCCCGCCTTTTCCATATATTGCTACCTGCCGCATTGAATCACTACGGAAGAGTTCTTCCCTGTATATATTTATATAATTTATTATTAAATAAAACAATAATTTACTGTATTGATGGTGGTAATCCGGGACCGGGGCTATATGGTTTTTAGCGGCAAAGAGCTAAATTGCATGACCCGTCGGACATGCTTTTTAGCTATTACTAAAAACCAGCGCGTCCAGGTGATGTAAGCCTAATCTACACGATACGGTTCTTCCAGTCTCCTCTAAATATTAAAAAGTTCACTTGTTTTTCATAAAATTACGCTCAATACAAGCTTCAACCTAAAATTGATCTCCGTCACTCTTTCTCTTATAAATGTGGGGGTGGAATATTGAATAAAAGAACAATCGTTAGCGCAGTTGCTCTCTTGTGCACGATTAGCGTACTGGCAATCGTGTGCTCTACGCTGTTATCGGGATCAGTCAGCAGCCAGCAGCCTCAGTATGCCGGAAGTACGACTTCTCTCGGGAGTACCAGTAATTCGCCTGTGATTCAAGGCCTTGAGGGGCTGAAAGGCTTCGGAGCCGGACACAGCCATTTGAGCCTGGCTGTAATACCCTTATCGCAGCAGAACAGTCAGCTGGCTTTCCAGGTGATCGGGTTTGCGGTATCGATCCCGGAGACTGGTGAGGCTGTCGTATATTCAATGAAGACTCCTATGCAGGGAATTATCGATCCGTCTCAGAACACTATGCAGATCGATATTTCAGGCCTGGGAGACGCAGTCAATACTGCGGGTTACATCGACAGCTCACAGATCTATGATACGATCAGAACCGATCCACGTGTGATGGTCATAGACATTGACCTGACCAGCCCGAGCAAGCAGGGTTCTCAGACGACTTTTAACGTCAACAGCGTTGACATTGTCCCGCCCGATGGTAAGATGCAGGCCTTTTCAATGCAGCAGCCAACGCAGCTCATCATAGACACGCAGAGTAACCGTGTCGCCATGGTCGCTTTTCCCGAGATGACCAGCGCGTTAGATAGCTACTATGGCGCAGAGTACACGCAGGTCGAGCCAGTGGTCTACGCTCAGCCGATCCCGGTTGCCGCACCGGTTTTCGTGCCCTACGTTCAGCCTCTTCCGTTCTTCGCGACCGGCTTTGTCACGTACAACCCGTTCTACTACGGTTACGGTTACCGCTCGTTCTTCGAGCGTAACCGATACACCGACCGCGACATTTACTCGAACAACAACAGATACCCCATTCGAGACCACAGGAATGACTATGCTGACCGGGCCCGAAACGATCTGGTTACAAGTCAGAAACGCGGAGACTTCAACGTTCACAGAAACGTGGGTACCAACATCAATGGCGGCATCGGCGGGTACCGTGGCGGAGTCAGGACCAGCATGGGGAGCATGGGAACAAAAGTCGGAGGCGGCGTCAGCCGCGGAGGCATGGGTGGTGGCAGAGCCGGCGGCGGACGCCGATAACGTATTATATAATGCCTTAGGGCCCGAAAATTGAAAAAAGTACCTGGGCAGAAGCATTTCTGCCCTGTTTTTCTCTTCCGAGTTCCATGAACAATCTGATCCATGAGAACAAGCATTCCCATGCTTGTTGTATTATCTGTTATACCGTGGTGTTAGGCCTTGTCTTGGTTTATGGTGTGTTTGTCTTGGTTTATGGTGTGTATCACAAAAACACGAAATCTTTTTTAGAGGGACACAAAAACTCTAAGGCTCCAAGTATCACAGCTAAATCACTAATCGGACAAAAGCACTATTTAAATTACGAAAATCACTAACTGCACGGCTATTAAAACACGAACAAGTTCCGCTAAGTGACACGAATGACACCAAATCAAAACACGGGTAGTGATAGCATTTGCTATCATTCGACTGACACTGAACTTTTGATTGGTGATAGAATATTATCCAGATAATAACCTTTTCTATGCGGGTATCCATGAATAATTGACTGGCAGCGGTTAATAAACCTGTAAGTAAGGGCTACCGTGCTTTAATTTGGTGCAGTTAGTGTCACTTCGGGGAACTTGTTCGTGTTTTAATAACCGTGTGCTTCGTGACCCTTGTGTTTTAAATTGTGAATTTGTGCCGTTAGTAGCTTAGCCGTGATACCTTGGGCTTTTGAGTTTTCGTGTCCTTCTAAAAAGAGTCTTTCGTGTTTTTGTGATACACACCATAAACCAAGACAAGGCCTAATAACCCTTCATTATACAGGATTAATC
>CAZJRS010000016.1:0-47840 GCA_964548585.1 uncultured Methanocella sp.
TAAAAAGCGTTTGGCGTTTTGGCGTTTTGGCCCTTTGGCGTTTTTGAAGCCTAACTATAGTTGGCGTTTTGGCCCTTTGGCCCTTTGGCGTTTTTGAAGACTGAATCTTGCAGAACACAGCAGCTTTGCGTTTTAGTATCAAGTACAGGATAAACGATAGCTGTCAAATTTGCATTAAGCCTATTTACTCTTCAATAAAAGTCCCTTCATCCTTCTTGTTTCCAGCCGCTTCTGGACGGCCTCGCCTTCCAGCTCTTTCAGCGCATCTCTGGCGATCCACCGGGCGCTGGCGGTATCGGATTGTAGCAGCACTCTGGCGACCGCGATTGCTTCGCCATTGAGGGTAATATTTCTTTTCCCAATCTGTCGCAGCGCCCAGTTGACTGACTTTTTGACCATGTTACGCTTATCGACGGATTCTCTGACGATGGCCGCGAAGAATTGCCTGAACTGCTCGTCGGGCGCCTTCTTGTCGTGCAGCGCCAGGGATGCCATGAGGGCGAAAGCCGTCCGTTTGACGTATTCCCGGTCGTCGCCCGACCACTCGAAGCACTTCTGGTAGGCGAATGTTGTCCTGTGGTACAATTTCAGGCAGCACTGGTCGCACAGGTCCCAGGTGTGAAAGTCCGCACTCCAGCGGTCCATCTGCTCTCCGGAGACCAGCGCCGGATCTTCGATAATGGCTGCCACCAGCCTGGCCTCGTGGATGCCCGAGTCCCAGAGCTCCAGGGCGAGATCGTGGTCGGTGCCGATGCTTTTGGCGATCTCGTTGATCTTTGTGGTCGATACTCCGAGCGCCTTATCAGTGACGATGCCATACCGAGGCATGTTGGCAATAATCCCGGGATCGGAGAGCGATCGCAGCCGGCCTATTACCTCATCACGGGTGATTCTATCCGGGTTCTGGCGCTTCACAGGCAATGAATACAACTCCCTGTACTATTCCTGCTATACCCACGCATTTATAAGGTTGCGCCGAGCCAGGTGAAAGTAACCGCATCCGCAGTATTAATATCAAAGCAAGAGCGATGCAGTAGGGATGAGTGACCTATCATTCTCCAGCGTCACCGAATGCCCGAAGCTGCATGATCAGATCGCCCGGTGGCTGTGGGGCTTCTGGGGCAACCCTTCTAATTACGAGTTCTACCGAAGCCTGGTGGCGCACGGCAAAGACGACGATTTTCCCCTGATCTACGTCGCCTTCATCGACGCCGAACCCGTCGGAACCGTTGCCCTGTGGCGGTCTGATCTGCTCTCGCGGCAGGACCTCTTCCCCTGGCTGGCCGACCTGTATGTCCCCCCCGAATACCGATCAAAAGGCGTTGGCTCAGCACTGCAGGACTTTGCCCTTGCCAAGGCAAAAGAGCTCGGATATCCGGCACTGTACCTGTACACACCTCTGATTGGCTACTATGAAAAGAGCGGCTGGGAGTATGTGTGCGATGAGACTGATAAAGAGGGCGAGAGAGTACGGGTGTACAAAAAGACCTTATGTAGCGACCAATAGCGCTACAAGTTGTAATATAGTATTCGCTGTGCCTTTTTAGCCGCAGTGAACAGGCCGGCTATCTTGAACGAGAAACGGTAGACAGGCCCCAGCTTGTCGATCTCATCCGAGTCAGTAAAGTACCACTCTTCTTTCAGCCTTATCCCGTTAGCCCACTTTTCGATTTCCCGGGCATCATCGATACCCCAGTGGATGGCAGCTCCTGTCTTTTTGATGGAGGGATGTTTCCCGACTCTCCGGGCAGTCTGAAGACTGAACGCGTCAAAGGCCATCTCGCATCCCGGGAAGGCTTCTCTGAGCCGGAGGATCAGTGCTTTGACTTCGTCCTCTTTCAGGTACATCAGCAAGCCTTCTGCGATCACCAGAACGGGGCGTCCCTGTGCCTTGATCCGGTCAATCCAGCTCAGGTTTGTGACCGAGGACGGTATCAGGTGGTACCGATCGCTTTCCTCGTAGAACTTACGACGGAGGCTGATGACATCGGGCATGTCCAGGTCATACCAGTCAACCTCTCCGTTGTCGACCCTGCAGAAGCGACTGTCCAGGCCGCATCCCAGGTGAAGCACGACTGCATTGGGGTGCAGTGCCAGAAACTGCTGTGCGTAAGCGTCGAGCTTCTTTGCTCTTATGCAGAGCATTATCACAGTCTTCTCGGGGATCTTCAGCCGTGAGAAGTCGTATTCGATGCGGTCCAGAATTTTTTCCGCTTTCTGGTCGGTGAAAATAGGATTCGGGCGCTTACCGGCAACCGCTTTGGAGTACAAAGGTATCAGCAGCGTTTCCTGCGCTTCGACCAGCCGAACTTTTTCTTTGGGGGTTGTCATCTCATGAGCTCCTGTCTATAGGGCATCCGACGAACCTGTAATGCCTGATTGCTATAATTTACAGGTATCTGACTTCTAAGCCTTTATAGTATCGACCGGAGCGCTTTCTTCATTTCCAGCCTGACATCGGTCGGGGTCAGGTTGCCTATTGCATCGATCGCTGCCGATATGATCTTCCTGTCCTTTGCCTTCAGCGCGTCAGCCATCGGTCCGATCAGATTGCCGTCCTGTAGATATCCCAGCCCGGTGACTGCACTTATTATGACATCCCGTTCGTTCTCGGACTGCAGCAGCCGGATTAAAGCCTGTCTGGCAGCGCTGCCTTCTCCGGAACTATTTGACTTCGAGAGAAATTCCCCGAGCCCTAGTGCGGCGTTCTTACGCACTTCCCCGTCGGCATCGTCCAGGGCCCTGGTCAGGGCTACGATGGCATCTTTGTTACCTGTCATCCAGTGGTGCTCCATTGCCCTGGCAGCCGCCCTCCTGATCTCGACGTTTTCATCTCCGAGGTACTGGATGAGTTTAGGTATTCCTTCCTGGGTTTTGGCGTTGCCATAGTACTGTATTTTTTTGACGGTCCCTGCCACGTCCGTCCCGAGTAGTTTGTTCAATAAGCTTGACATCGCTACCGATCCCTGCACATGCTTTAACAATTGTTAATTACGTAAAGTTATTTTCCGCTGATATTTAAAGATTTGGGCAGAGGACGACAGGTGATTTTCTGCAGACCCGTCCGAGCCTGCTGTGGAAACTCAGGCAGTCTCGTTCCAGGGGTATAAGATGAACAGCATAACCGACAGGCTTAACACCGTTATTGCATTGAGGTACTCGGTCGCCGGAAAGTCGGCGTAACTGATTAAGTACAGGCATACTGCACCTATCGAAACCCCTGTTATAATCAGCGATTTAATCATATCCCGGTTTCTAAGCGGGTCACGCATAGCGAAGTACCCAAGCAGTGATATGAGCAGTCCGGTCACGCTAAACAGCTTTACAACCGAGTCCTGGTAGCTGGCAAAGCCCATGATATCGACCATGTATGTTTGTGTGAAGAACATATGGGCGATAAAAACAACGACGAAGCTATAGATTGCAGTAATAGCAAGCAAGATCTTAATGACGAATAGCCTTTGTGAAATGCTCATCAGAGGGCCTCTGGATATGATCGTTATCTAACACTATTATCCATTCTGTGATGTAAAAGTGTCGATTATACGATTGCTCGGGAGCCCGCGTTAAATAAAAGTTTAGAAGCATTACTTGATGCTATTCTTCTCTTTTCCAAAGTCTGGAGAGCATGCTCCGGACCTTTGTTCTCTCTGGGGAGACTTCCCGGGGAGGCGGTGTTTCGGCTTTTTCAGTGCCCTTGTTCTTGCGTTCCTCGAACTCCCTATCCCTGGCAGCCCGGTAGCACCGGATGCAGAGCGTCGTGCCATGAAAGTCTTGGAAGCTACAGCCGTCGGTTTTACCGCAGTGCTCGCAGTGGACCATGTTTCGATGTGTGGCAGGGAAGAGGAAATAGTTGCCGATCGAATTGTGTAGAAGAAGATTGCTATCCGCGACCCGTTCAGATTATTGCCGGGACACGGTTCGAATCCTATTGTAATAATTGCTTGCAGACGCAAAACTTACACAGCGATTCATCGTCGCATATAAATTGGCTTTTATGGCTACAATAGTACGAGGTGCCATTCTTCACGATCTTCATACTTTCATTCAGGACACCTACTTTCCCGCATTCCCCGTATCGGGATACAGCTCGTCCAGGGTGCGTGCCCTACAGTCATCGAAAACCTCCTCCGGGTACCACTTTGCGCCGAAGGCTATGACGCTCATCAGAATTGGGATGGTGTCCCTTCCCTTATCGGTCAGCGTCCACTCGACGACCCGAGGCTTGTCCTTGATGACCACGGCCCGGATGAGCCCGCAGTCTTCCAGTTCGTGCAGCCTCAGAATGAGGACCCTGGACGTCAGGTCCGGAATCGAACGCCGGATCTGGTTAAACCGGGCGATCTTCAGCAGTGCGATATCCCGGAGAATGAGCAGGGTCCACTTCTTTCCCAGCACTCCCATCGAGACCTGAATCGGGCAGGCCTTATATTCCACGATGGGGAGAGTGGCACCGTCTCCGGCTTTGATCTCCGGCTTTTTCTGCATGGTATACAATGGGTTTCCACTGTATATAAGTAGTATCATTAGTATACTACTATCCCGGGCATACCACATGGCCCGACGAGAAACCCGAGACTGCAATGGCCTAAAGTGCGTAAAAGCCTGACCGAACACGGGACGATGATGAAAAGACGATAGCCATGACCGATAAAAACATACGCATCTTCAACGATATCCGGGGCATCACCGAAAAGGCAGACCTCGCCCGAGCCATCGCAGACGAGCTTGCCGGCTACTCGATCTATGACCTGATGAAGATCAGCGCCTGGCACGACCGGGAGATCGGCGCCCTGCCATCGCCTTACCGAGAAAAACTACGCCCGTACATGGCTGAACAGATCTTCGGCAGGTTCACTCAGATCATGGCCATGCGGTCAAACGGTGATCTACAGGGACTGAGCGGCCAGATCAACGATCTGCCGCTGTACCGGGATTTCTGCTACACCGAAAACCGACACCTCCGGGTGAGGCTCGCCGACAACAGCGAGGACAACCAGATTGACGGCTCCTTCGATGGCCTATATTACCTGCTGATCAACTGCTTCTACATGTTCGTGCTCGATGAGCCCGGACATCCCAGAGGGACGCCCTTTCCGGGAGGATTCACTGTCCGACTGCAGGGTGATACACACTATTGCCCGATAAGGGATAAAGAAAAAGATGTCTGGTACTCGATCTGTAACTTCTGTCCTGCGAAGCAGGACGAGGCGAATCGGTGAGTAATGACATAAAGCCCGATGAGCAGAGCGGCCAGTCCATGTCGTAGTTTATGGATTATTCAATATGTATATACCCATAGCCGGCAAAAAACTACCTTATGAGCCCTGACGTGACCAGCGATGAAATCTCCTCTGCTATTAAATGGAACCGGAAGATTTCCCT
This sequence comes from uncultured Methanocella sp., assembly GCA_964548585.1. Taxonomy (GTDB): domain Archaea; phylum Halobacteriota; class Methanocellia; order Methanocellales; family Methanocellaceae; genus Methanocella_A. The sequence goes on from CAZJRS010000016.1 coordinate 5,386, forward strand.
GGTGACCAATGTGTTCATCATGAAGGACCTGTTCCTGGTCATCGGGATTTCGTGCCTGATACTGCTCGCATTCCTGCTCCTGATCTCCGGCGGAGAGCACATGGCAGACATATTCATGGTATGGGCGGCGTGCTCGGCATTCATTTTCGTGCTGATGCTGATCGCCTGCATCCTAGTGTTCTGGAACCGGATGAATCTGGAGTTCGAGGTGAACTCGAAGGGCGTAGGGATGACGATCGGTAGCCGGGAACGCAAGGTGAACAAGCTGGTGACTGCCGTCGGCATCCTGACCGGCAAGCCAGGCCTCGCCGGCGCGGGACTACTGGCGGGCGCAAATGAGGCTGTGTTCGCCCCCTGGCGGAATATCAAAAAGGTGACCGTCTACCGGAAAAAGAAGGTCATCGCCATGAAAATCGGGCTGCTAACCCCGCTACGTCTCTTCTGCACCGAGGAAAACTTCGCGGATGTAGAGCGCGTGATCAGGGAAAAGGCGAAGAAGGCGAGCTTTGTAGAGAGATGAGCGGATCAGTAGTAAATGTTGTGTATGGGCATGGGGGGAAAACGATCGCTGCGCTGTGCCTGTGCCACACAGATATCACAGATTGATTTTGATTGCACAGATTTTTTCCGATGGCACGGATGAGGTTGATTACACAGATTCGTCCCATAGAGTGATCGGTTAAACTGAACCGATTATAATCTGTGTAATCGACTTCATCCGTGTAATTAGAATCAATATGTGAAATCCAAAGTAATCTGTGAAATCAGTGTGGCACTGGCACAGCGCAGCGATCGTATTGTTGAGTCGTTCCTCAACCTGGACTGAGTTCGATAGCCCGTACGACTGTATAGATAGTCATCATGAATTATGGGACAACCTGTTTTTACCCTTGGCTGTCTTGGCGGCATTTTCGACCAGCTCCGGGCCAACAGCTAATTTTCTGCAGACCGTTCTTCCTCCGACAATCAGAGAATAGCCTTTTTCAGAAACCCTTCAATAGTGCGGGGCAGTGACGCTTTTATGTAACATTTGTTAAAAGTTCATCTGGACTCTTTCAAATTGAAAAAATCGAGATGATTTTTCAAAGGTTTGGTGTCAGGGGAACTTTTTGTAAAAAGTTCCCCTCGCGACCCCTCAAAAACATCGCTTTTAAAAATGCCCTACGGGCAAGGAGTTAGTGTCGAGACCCAGGGGAACTTTTTTAGAAAGTTCCCCGGGAGCCCTTCAAAAATCTAGTAGCGGGGAATGGATTTGAACCATTGGTCTACGGGTTATGAGCCCGTCGGGATCTCCTGACTACCCCACCCCGCTATCATGCAAAATCTTAGCAGCCCTATTAGGCGGTCCGCGGTATATATAGTTTGCTAACCCCGATCACAAACTAAGCTGCCATACGTCATTCTCATGGCGGCCCTAATCCTCATCTCTCCGAGCCCCTTTTTAAAATACGTCTATTATCCGGCCTTGTGTCTCATGATCAACGTCAATCCTGAAACGCTGCGCTGTGACCGAGACGAAGGTGAACGGAACAAATAAAAAGTAGCTACTGGATCATGAAAGGCCACATCTTCCGAGTAGCCTTAAATCATCACGGTTATTTCTTCTCGAGCTTCTTCTCGATTTCCACAAGCAACTGGTCGTCGGTCTTGCCCACGATGTCGATGCCCATCTTCTTGGCCATGCCCTGGGTCCTGGTCAGCGCAATGTCCGCGCCCGGCTGGGCGGTGAGCGAGTTCTTTTCTGCGTTGATCTCCCGCTCGATATCCTGCTGGCCTCGCTTGAACTCACCCAGGGATCTACCCATGGACTTGGCCAGTTCGGGGAGTTTGGTAGCGCCGAATAGCAGCACGATGACAGCGAATATTAGAAGTATTTCTTGTGATCCTAACCATGCCATTATTTACAACCTTCCTGTCTTATTCCGGAACCTGTCTTGGTTGATCAAGTACTTGTTATCCGGTTTAATATACTTTGTGCGAAACGCTATGCTATCACCACTGCATATATAACTTACTTCAGCGGCAAAGTATTTTTGTACAATACGTAGCTAATATTATCCCCTTCAGGACAAATGCCATCCTACTTGTGCTCTTACAACCTATCGTTAGAACCACTACGACTCTACCTTAGTTTTCCGGCCGTAGAAATACCATAATCCTGCGAGTGTTGCGCTAATCACGATGAGGCCGGGTATCGACGCTTCAGGCCCGAACACACCCCCGTTCAAAAGCGGGCTTCCTGTTTTGGCGATTTCGAGGATGGAATCCATGTAGCCGAAGCCGAACACGTGATACTGGAGGAAGTTCCAGGTGAAGTGGAAGCCTATGGCGGCCAGGATGCCCCATTTGAGGAAGAGCACAGTCAAAACGAGGCTGGCGGTGAATATGGATATCAACGCTATGGCAGACTCTGCGGGTGTGGCCCGGAGCAGGAACATCGATGGCAAATGCATGGCGGCGAAGGCTACTGACGATGCGACTGCGGCTGTTTTTCGGCCTGTCCACGGGTCGAGATCGGCGAATATGAACTGGCGGAAGGATAGTTCTTCTCCCGTAGCCACTAATACCTGTAGCACGACTCCCCCGAGGAGGATGCCGGCGGCCTCCGACGCTGTGAAGCCGCTGACCGAGGCTCCGCCGGTGGCTACGATGATCAGGAATACTGCGACCATCGCGATGGTGCCGATTGTCAGGCCTGTCAGGGGATTGCCCAGGCGCACCTTGATGCCTGAGGCGAGGATGAACAGCAGGGAGAGCCCGATCATGATCAGGTATGAGATGACCGGTCCCAGCGGCGAGAGCAGGACGATGCTGCCGATGATCAGGTAAAAAAGGACTACCTTTGCAGCCGCGAAATATTTCACTTGAAGTTCACCACGAACTCGCACTGGCTGCTGCCGGTACAGCACTTCCTGAGGACTTTTACGTCCGCGCCCTTGTTAACCGCCCTGATCAGGCCCAGGGTGTAGTTCTCGCAGATGTGTTCCCTGATGTCCGGGTCGATCCCTTCGAAAACCTTGCCGAGGATGCATCCTCCGGCTTTGATCGTGAGGTAGGGGAACTGCCGGGCTTTGTTATCTCCGAGGACTTCGTAGTCCGTGCCGGACAGGAGCGAGACCGTTTCCAGGGGGATAAGGCTTGAGCGTGGGGAGTCGCCGTCGATCTTGAGGTTTTCACAGATCTTCTGGCCGTCCTCCAGGCCGATCTCCAGGGCGACCTCGGCGAGTACGATTTTAGCATCGTTGCCGAAGCGCTCGATGAGCTTGCGGGCGAGGCCTGCGCACAGCCTTTCGTTCACGTTGCGCTGCTGCCACCTGACTTTCTGGGAGACGCCGATGGTTTTCCAGGCGTTGGCGAACTTTGTATACTTGTCCATTCCGGCCCCCGGGCTACTCCTTCGGGCGTTTTGGCTCGAACGGCCCGAGTACCGAGTACAGGAGCAGAATGATGCCGACTAGCTGAATCACATGGGAGGCCGTCCGGATGATGGACTCATCAAGGGATGGGGCGACCGTGATTGTCTGGGCGGCGGCGTTGAGCGTGCTGAGGTTCCCTCCGAAAATGAGGATGAAGAAGCCTATGGCGAGAAAGATCAGGCTGTTTTGCCTGGTTTTGAGGTACGCTTCATAGATGAACAGGACCAGTGCGCCTCCGAAGAGGTACATTAAGACGGCTGCGATGCCTTCGATTAAAGTAATTGTCATGTTATTCCTTCCCGGGTATTACGCACGTGTTTTCCTTGTGCCTCCTGGTCGTCAGGATGCTGCTGGTGTTGAGGACTCCGTTGGTGTTGTTGATGACTTTGAGTACTTTTTCCTTGAGGTCGCGGATGTCGTGAGTTCTGGCTTTGACGAAGATGTCATAGGGCTCGAGAAGCTCGTATACTTCCAGCACGTTGTCGATGGACTTGAGGGCGTTAACCACGTCGTCTTTCCGTTCCGCCTCCACGTTGATGCCGATAAACGTGGTCATGCTGCTGCCCGACTTGTCGGGATTCAGGACGATGGTGAACTGCTCGATGACGCCTTCGTTGAACAGCTGATTTACCCGCTTGTGTACCGTCGATGTGGCCACGCCCAGGTCTCCGGCGATGTCCGTGCAGTGGGTACGGCTGTCTCGGGAGAGTTTTTCCAGAATAGTAACGTCAGTTTTATCCATCGGCATCTAAAGCTAAACTTTTGCTTACGAGATGATAAATATTACGATAAATACAAAAATATAAGCAAGTTTTTTTCATCGACGGATAAACCGTCGAAATTTTCTGACCCAGCCATGGCCAATCTGGTGTACGTATATTTTAAGAGGGGTTTTACCGACCGTTATCTTGGTCTTGCCATCCCGGATGGCACGGAGCACGCTCTCCATGCTTCGGTCGGCATCGATCTCGGTGATAGCGTTGCCCACCATGGATGCCACGTGAGAGTCGCTGCCTGCCACGGCCGGCATTTTGCGCCGGTTCACTTTCTGGCCGGTCATGAAGTTGTGGAAGCCGAAGATGTGGCGGGAATTATACACTTCGACGGCGTCGACGCCCTGCGGTATCCGCATCCCGTGTCGCATGCGCTGGTCGGGGTGGGGCACCACGATGGTGCCGCCCATGCGGCGGGCGATCTCAATGGTCTCTTTGACCGAAAGTCCCGGGGGTATGGTTTCGGTGATTCCCAGCACGATCAGGTGTCCGGCTTTCGTCGATATTTCCTCGCCCGGGATCACAATCAGGCCTGGCGCCACCCGGTCTACGATCTCCAGCGCGAGCTTTCCGCCTGCGACGGTGTCATGGTCGGTGATCGCTAAACCGTCCAGGCCTTTCGCAGCTGCGGCTTTCAGGGTGTCTTCGACGCTGCTGTGGCCGTCCGGTGAGAAGTCTGTGTGGACGTGGAGATCAAAGCGTAGCATAACAGTTATTTATTTTGTCTGGCGCAATATAACACTTCTGTATGCGTGTGCTGCTTGTCACCGGAAAGCTTGCTTACCCAGTCGTCAAAGAGGCTGCGGGAGATTCGGCTGTCGACCTACAGGTCGACGTACTTATGGTCGACGTAGGGGTAGCCGCCTTCGTGACGCCTAAACTGCTCGAGCCCCTGCTCGCCGACAAAGCGGATCGCTACGATCTCGTATTGGTCACCGGCCTCTGCGGATCAGACTTTTCGAAGCTGGAGCAGAAGCTCGGCGTTAAAATCCGCCTCGGGCCTAAGCACGCCTTCGACATTCCACTGGCGCTCAAGCACGCGGACCGGATCGAGTTTTCTCATAAAATATCTGCCTGCCAGCTGCTCGCCGATGTCAAGCGGGAAAGCGCCCTGAATGAGTTCGAGCAGATCGAGGCCCGAGCTGTATCGGCGTTCTCGCTGAAAGCGGTCAAGGTAGGCGGCGGCTCGACGATGAAGGTCATGGCAGAAGTGGTGGACGCGACCCGGATGTCTGACATAGACCTCGTTAAAAAGATCGATACCTATGCAGCCGCTGATATCATCGATCTTGGCATTCCCCTGGAGTCCAGCGCTGCTGCAGTACGGCACGCGGTGAAGGTGGCCCGGTCCGCCACGTTCAAGCCAGTCAGCGTGGACACGCTGATTCCCGAGTATATCGAGGCCGGCATCGAGGCGGGCGCCAGTCTCATCCTCAGCCTGGACAGCTCTAACATGGAGCGGATAGGTCCCCTTGTGGCAGAACGGGGAATCCCCGTCGTGATCATCCCGGATGACGAGACACTGGAGAGCCTGGTGAAAAACGTCGAGCGGGCACAAGAGCTAGGAATCAGGCACATCCTCGCCGATCCTGTGCTCTCGCCCATCGGCCACGGCGTGGTGGTATCCATCGGCCGGTACCACCAGTTCAGGCAGCTGTACCCGACGATGCCGATCTTCTTCGGGGCGGGCAACGTCACAGAGCTGATGGACGCAGATTCCATCGGCGTCAACGCGATGCTCGCGGGCATCGCCATGGAAGTAGGTGCCAGCGTGCTTTTCACCACCGAGGCAAGCCAGAAGTCGGTCAACGGGGCAGAAGAGCTGAAGAAGGCGTGCATGATGATGGCCCTGGCAAAGCACCGCAAAGGCTCGCCCAAGGACCTTGGACTGGACCTGCTGGTCATCAAGGAGAAGCGGCCGCGCAAAGACCTCCTCGAGCCCAGCCTGCTGATCGAAGCGAAAAAGCATGAGATGCGGCTGGACCCTCGGGGCAGCTTCAACATCTTCATCGAAGGCAATAAGATCTACGCCAAAAACGGCGACGTCACCATTGTGGGTACCGACTCCGAATCCATCCTGCACACGATCATCGACCGGGGACTGGTTTCGATGCTCGACCACGCCGGGTACCTGCAGGCGGAGTTAAAGAAGGCTGAACTGGCCATACAGTTCCACAGAACGTATTTGCAGGATGATAAGTTCTGAACAAGTGATGTGATTCTTCATCCAGCAGATGGTATAATCACGACGAACCTGGCACCTTGGGTATAGTCACCAGGTACCCGGTCCTCTACCTCTATGTAACCCCCGTAATGATCAACCAGAGTCCGGACGAGATACAGTCCCAGGCCACTCCCTTTGGCTTTTGTCTTGCCCTGCACATATCGCTTGAAAAGTGTTGACTTCGTCTCGTCCTGTATGCCTGGTCCATTGTCTTCTATGATGGTTCTACAGTACTTCTTTCCGCTATCCTCTACGGAATCCATGGCAATGCCGATCGTCAGGCTTCTCTCCGGGCTGGAGTGCTTGATGGCATTGCTTATAAGGTTAAGGAACAGGTCTCTGAGCAGCTCGTCGGCGTTTACATAGCAAGCCTGTTTCCGACTAAAGTTGATAGCTACGTCTCTTCCCTGAGTCGAGCTATATTCTCCAATGACACTGTCGAGGACCCCACCTACATCGATTGATTTTAATTTCGACGTTTCGGCGCTTGTGCGCTGCAGCTTCTGTACGTTTTTTATCAGTTCGGTGCTGCTTTTCAGCGACTCCAGGGATTTTTCTATCAGGGACTTGCCATTCTTATCGATCTTACCCTGCTGCTCAAGCTCCATGTTAGCCATCTCCAGGTTCCCTATCGCTACCATATTCATGTTGTTGATATCGTGCCCCATCAGGTCAACGTACATTTCCGCTCGTGATCTGGCTTCAGCGGCCGCATTCTCTACCAGCTTGCGCTGGGTGATGTCCCGGGCGATGGTCGATAAGCCTGTGATCTGGCCATTGACGTCGTAGATCGGGGATGCCGTAATGGACACTTCGATCAACTCGCCATCTTTTCGTTTCCGAAAGGTTTCGATTTGCTCGGCGACTTCCCCGTGGATTATCTTCTCGTTAATTTTGGCTAACATGTCAGGCTTGTCAGGGGGTGCAAGGATCGAAATATTACTGCCGATGGCTTCCTCGGGTGTATACCCATATAGCTTCGTGGCTCCGGCGTTCCAGCTCGTTATGACGCCTTCGAGCGTTTTGCCGATGATCGCATCGTCCGTGGACTGCACGATGGACGATAGAAACGCTCTCGTTTCTTCAGCATTCTTGCGCTCGGTAATATCCCTTGCGGAGATCGTGTAATAATCGTGGCCGTAGAGCGGGATGTAGTTGGCATAGACTTCTACTGGGAACTCCCTGCCGTTCCTGGTTTTGAGCCTTGATTCAAATGTCATCGATCTCTTTTGCTTGATGCTGTTCAGGGCATCGTGCCAATCGCTCGCGAGCGCTTGTGGCACCAGTTCAAAGATACTCATCTTGGCAAGTTCCTCGTTCGAGTACCCGAGGGAATCACGAGTTTCATCGTTCGTGTGGAACAGCCTGCCATCAGCCCTCATTAAAAAGATGCTCTCCTTCAGGTGATGTAGCATGATGAGGGCCAGCCGCTGTATCTCTTCTTTATGCCAGCTGGTGGTGATGTCCCGGAATATGATCGTCATGCCGTCTGTGGTCGGATACAGGGAGACATCCAGCAATTTGCCCAGCAGCCGGTACTTTTCACGAAAGCTGTTCGGCTTGCGATTTGCGACTGTCTTTGTGTAAACATTATAGAAAAGTGTGCCTTCTTTTTTAGGATACACGTCCCAGATGCTCTTTCCGATGACCTTTTCACGGCTCACGTTAAACAGGTGCTCTGCCGCGGAGTTTACATAGATCAGCTGCCCCCTGTTGTCCATGATGAGGACTGAATCAGGGATCTCGTTCAGCATATGTGTAATCCGCTCAGGTTCATGCCGCTCTTTCTTGACACGCTCGTACTCTGCATGTACCTCTTTAAAATCGGCTATCTGCCTGCGCATCTCCGTAAGCTCGTCCAGGAGTTCTTCTTTTGTCATGCTCGTGTCTTTTTCACGGTCCAAAAGCAGAGGTCCCCGGCTCATAATATCTCCAGTATATTCATAGTTGTATTTAAACTATATTTCGTATCTGACTTCAAATTATAAATAGTAGCATTTAATTTGTTTCCGAAATGGCTGGAAAATAAACCTAGATTTATAATCTATCAAATCAGACAAAGGTAATGAGATTCTATCCATGGACCGGGGATTTGATTTATGAGCTATTTTGACGTAGTCGCGATAGGTGCATCTGCCGGTGGGCTAATGGCACTGACTATGGTGCTATCCCAGCTTCCCAAGGACCTTCCGGTATCCATTCTTGTTGTGCAGCACCTCGATCCCCAGCATAAAAGCTTGATGGTAGAGCTACTACGGAAGAAATGTGCTCTGAAGATCAAGAGGGCAGAGGATGGCGAGCCTCTGGAGCGGTCTGTAGCATATATTGCCCCGCCTAACAGGCACCTCCTGGTGGCAGAGGGAAAAATTTCTCTCTCATCTTCAGCATTCGTGCATTTTTCCCGCCCGTCTATCGACCTCATGTTCGAATCTGTCGCCGCAAATAATGAGGCCAAGACGATAGGCGTAATATTGACCGGTGCTGGCATGGATGGGGCGATGGGGATTAAGGCTATCAAGGAGAAAGGCGGGACGACCATCGCACAGGACCCGGCTACCGCAGAACACGGATCCATGCCGGCGGCGGCTATAGACACGGGCATGGTTGATTTCGTGCTGCCATTGCCAGAGATATCCTCTGCGATCATTACGCTTATCACAGAAGAAGGCGGAGAATAACCTATGCCGGAGCATCTAGAGTCGCCTGACTCTAATCAAGAAAAGACTGACGAGGAGCTTGCCCATCTGCTGCAGAAGATCTATACTGAGCGAGGCTTTGATTTCCGGGACTATAAGAAGGACAGCCTGAAGCGCCGTATCAAGAAAAGGCTCGATGCATATCACATCAGTACGTATCAGGAATACCTAGAGTTCCTGGACGCCCACCAGGACGAGTACGCGAAGCTCTTCGATACGATGCTGATCAACGTGACGGAGTTCTTCCGGGACCAGGATGCATGGAAGATCCTCGAGAGCGATGTGATACCAGGCATCATCGCCAGAAAGAAGAACGGCGAATCCATCCGGGTTTGGACCGCTGGTTGTGCCTCCGGGGAGGAGCCTTACTCCGTCGGCATTCTGCTGGCTGAGGCACTGGGCGATGCCCTAGGCAATTTCGACATCAGGATCTATGCGACCGATATCGATGAAAATGCTCTTGCAGAAGCGAGGAGAGGTGTCTATTCATCGGAAAAGCTTAAGAATGTAAGCCCGGAGCGGCTCGAAAAATACTTTACTAAAGAGGACGGCGTATTTAAGATCGACCGGCAAATCCGACAGATGGTAGCTTTCGGCCGGCAGGACCTGACTTCAGACGCGCCGATCTCCCACCTGGACCTGCTCATCTGCAGGAACGTGCTCATCTATTTCAATGCCAAGCTTCAGAATAAACTGCTCTACCGGTTCGATTTCGCCATGAACCGGGGAGGCTACGTCTTCTTCGGCAAGTCTGAATCGATGGCCCTTGGCTCGAGGTTTTTCACACCTGTAAGCCAGAAGTGGCGGATCTTCCAGAAGACCGGTAGCATCACCGAGCTGAGACCGGCGGAGAGGCGTCTTGCCCTGATCGAAGAGGCGTCAGTCGGCCAGGCGGTCACCGAGTCCCGGAAGGAGATCACCAAGCTGGACTTCTACAACCAGGCCATCATTAACAACATAAGCATAGCCCTTATCGTCATAGACCGGACCAACATCGTTACGACCTGGAACTATCCTGCCCAGGAGATGTGGACGATCAAGGCTGACTACGCCCTGGGACGCAACTTCTACGAGATCGGGATGGGTGATCGGATCCCCGGCATCAACGACGCCTTACGGGAAGCAACGAAGGAAAAGAAAAAGGTACGGCTCGATGATAAAGAGATCACTACCCAAAAAGGCGAGAAGATGAACATCGACCTGACCGTGGTACCGCTAATCGATCCAAACCGGGAACTCAAGGGGGCAATCCTCATGATGGACGATGTGACCGAGGACAAGAGGCTCCGTGATGAGCTGCGGCACACTAACGAAGAGCTTCAGGAACTCAACGCGAAGCTTGAGACCTCGAACGAGGAGCTGGAGTCGACAAACGAGGAGCTGGAGACAACAGCCGAAGAGCTTCAGTCCACCACCGAGGAGCTGGAGACCAGCAACGAAGAGCTTCAGTCCACCAACGAGGAGCTGGAGACAGGCAACGAGGAGCTGCGCTCGACCAACGCGGAACTCGAAGCGACCAATAGTGAGTTGAGAGAGCGAACTGTAGAGATGAATGTCCTGAACACATATAACGGGGCCATCATCAACAACATCGTGGAAAGTGTGTTTGTCCTCGACGAGAATTGCCTGGTGCTCACCTGGAACCCTGCCGCCGCCCAGATGTGGGGGGTCAGCGGGAAAGACCTCCTCGGCAAGGACTTTTTCACGGTTGATTTCCCCGGTGGTATAAGGCCGGAAGACTTGAAACAGATGATCAAAACTGTCCACGAAAAGAAGATACCAGTAAAAGAGAAAGAGCTGAAATACCTGACACCGTCGGGTGACGATCATACCTTGATCGTCTCAGGCCTGCCGCTGATAAGCGGGAAGGACTATCTGGGCACGATGCTGTTGTGCAGGGATGTAACGGTAGAAATCAAAAGGTATGGGCGTAAATAGATCGGCCCTATGGGCATTGATGCTGATGCCCGGGTAATTTTTTATATGCTTGAGTGCTTTTAACTATCGGGTATTGTCATGGATTTTCCACCGAAGGTCGTAGCGTCTGTCACCAGTAAAGATGACGCGCGTGAAGCAATCTCGCTGGGCGCCGACGTCGTCGAGGTAAGGGTTGACCTTGCGGGCGGCGACGGCGTGAGCCTGGTAGAGGGCATCTATCATGACATAGGCTGCCCGATCATCGTCACCATCCGTCCCCGGTTCGAGGGCGGCGAGTTCGAGGGCACCGACGCAGACCGGGTACGGCTGTTCAAAAAGCTTGCCCCATATGCTGATTATGTGGACTTCGAGCTGCGGGCGAAGAACCTGGACGAGCTGATTGCTACGATACAGGGCACCGATGCTATGCCAATCGTTTCCTACCATGACTTCGATCGGACGCCTCCCAACGAGGAGATGCTCTCCATCCTGAACAGGTCTGTGGAAAAAGGCGCAATTGCTAAGCTGGCCGTCACACCCCGGGACATGAACGACGTTTTAAGGCTGTTAGAGGTAACGCTGAAGTCCAAACGGCCGGTCTGCACCATCTCCATGGGCAGCCTGGGCATGCATTCCCGGCTTATGGCGCCAGTTTACGGCTCGCTGCTGACCTACGGCTATGTGAGGCAGCCTGTGGCGCCGGGACAGGTTCGGGTTGATAAGCTGCTCGAGGGCCTGAAAATACTTGGGCTACGATAGCCCTGCGCTTTTCAGCACTTTCAGTGCCCGCAGCGTGATCCATTTGCTGTCTTTGCCACGCTGGCCGAAATTCGCGTAGGTCGAGGACCGGTTCAGGGTGTAGTCAAGTTTCCACCGGCCATTCGGCTTACGCCTGCCAAGAATATACTGCAGTCCCTCGTCCAATGCCTCGTGCCTGATGTCCAGGCCTTGGAGTGTGTCTACGATCTCGATTACGTCATCGAAGTAAAGGACCGGGAATGTGAGCATTTGATATTCGGGCCTGATCGGCTCCCAATCGCTGTGGTTCCGTCGATACAGGCGATGCATCAGTACGAAGTCAGCGGCTTTCTCGATAAAGGCGTTCACCTCTTTCGTGCGTCGGGCTTCTGGGATAGCTGTCATCGCTTTCAACGACCTGGTAACCCCTGAAAAACAGGTATGTCTCCCGAAACACCTGTCCCGCTTCCCCCTGTATGGCCATTCCTCGGGTGTGTGGAAGCCGCCATCGTCAAACCGCTGGTACTGGAGGAGCCACTGTATTGAGTCTTGCACCCGGCGGTCATCGTTATAATCCAGCTTTAAAAGCGACCAGACCATGTTGGATACAAAGCAGGGAAGCGGCCAAAAGTCGATGCTGCCACGTCTCATTATATTTATCCCGATCACTTTTCTGTTCAGGTTGTAGTTGTGGTCGAGTACGTATTCGCAGAGATTCTTCACCCTGGAATCGTCTCTGTCGACACCAAGCTGCGCCAGGGTCAGCAATTGCCAGACGCTGTTCTTTTTCGGCTGATATCCGGTTCTTGCCACCTCGTAGCCGTATTTCTCGACCATCTCCTGTGTCAGGAACCCGCCGTCATCGTTCTGTCTGGCTAGTATGCCCGCCACAGGCCCCAGGGACATAATATCAGCCTTTGCAGCTATGACCTCCGGGTCATCTTTCGGCTTATCCAGCAGGTCTTTCAACGTAAAGTAGCGCACCGAGGGCTCTGCTGGTTCAAGCAGCCACTCGATGGTCTGGCGGTGAAACATAGACAAGGGTTTGGCGGAGGTTATTAAAAATGTTATTCTAGTTTGTTTTCACTATCGTCAGAGGTTTTTAGCGATGTAATCTTCGTGATCCTGAGCGATCCTATACTGGTATTTGTCCTTGCCTATCTGCTCTTTTATCACGACGTCTTTAGATATCAGCTCTTTCAGATACCTGTTGACATCGCTGTAGGGCAACCCGCTTGCCTGTGAGATCTTCGCATTTGTCATGCCTGCCTGCCCGGCGAGCGCGCCTAATAGTTTGCTCGTAGGCTCCCGCTTTAGCAGTGACATAATCTTCATTTGCTCCTCGCTATACGAGCCAGCTTTAGTAAAGTAGCGGATATAGCTTCCCCCGTCCTGGTACGGCATTAGTAGGTGATTCAGGCTCAGGATCATCAAATGGTACCTGAGAGTGCCTATGTTCATGTTTAAAGCATTGGTTATATCATACAGTCTGGAGCCGGGGTTATCGGCGATGAACTTTATGATCTGCTTGCGGTTCTCGTTCTGATAGACCTGGCTCCTGGCCCTGGAAATGCCCGGTGCGCAGAAAGCCGGGCCTGCGACATTCACGACTAGCAGGCCGATCGCGTGTTCCAACGGTAAGCTATACAGGTTTGTGTTATCGACAATAGCGCCTGACCTGGATAGTTGTGCTACTGGCGTATCTTTCTCCGGCAGCTGGCCACTACAGATCACGCTCCCCAGGGTTCCGATGGACCCGGCCAGTATGATAGCTAGTACCAAGAGCATCAGTATCGTGTGTTTAGCCCGCATTGTATACCTTCTCAAGCTCTTCTAAGTCAAAGACGGTCGGCATCTCTCCGGCCGTTTCTTTATATAAAGTAAAATATGGCTCACTATAAATGGGTTCTGTCACAGCCTGTAAACAAATTGCCGTATAGCCTGTCACTTGTTTCGCTCGTCCGGGCCGAACTTCGGTCTCTTGAGCATCTCAATGATGTCCTCCCTGTCTGTCAGTGGCACAATGCAGGTTCCTTCTTTGCAGAAGTACGCGGTCGGCTTGCCGTCGATCGCTGCCTTCCCCTCGAAGATCGCCGGCCGATGCCTGTATTGTCCGTGATCCAGCAGCACGATCTTCTTGATTAGCCGGCTGTTGACCAGATCGACCAGTGTCTTTCCTTCATTTCCCGAGGCTACCACTGCGATCGTATCTGGCCGGTTGAGGTAGTATTCCATCGCTGAGAAAAACATGCCATGGCCGAGCGGATACTGGCGACACAAGTCTAAGAACCCTTCTATAAGGCCTTGTGCACGGTCAAGGTAATCGTGGTTGTCCCTGTAATAGTACAGCTTGATCAGGTTCACAGCCATCTGCGGGTTGGTGCCGGGGACGGAAAAGTCTGTCACTGGCTTGTCCTGCATCATCGGCGTCCTGTCCTCGGCCTGGACGAAGAAGTAGCCGCCGAGGTCTTTGTCGAAGAACTTTCGATCGCAGTCGTCGGTTAGCATCTCCGCCTGGTCAAGGTACCTGCCATCCTGCGTGACTTCGTATAGCTCCAGCAGCGCTTCGATCATGCACGAGTAGTCCTCCAGGTAGCCGGGAAATACCGGCTTGTCCGTGTAGGTCCGGTACAGCGTGCCATCTCTGTACATAGTGTCCATGATAAATGCGGCCGTCTTGACGGCATAATCCAGACACCGTTGCTCATCGAGGACTGGATAGGCCCGGGCCAGCGCGGTGATCATCAATGCAGTCCAGCTGGTGTGGATAGACCGGTCTACGTAAGGCTGCTGTCTCCGGCTGCGGACTTCCAGCAACGCTTTTTTCTCTGCCGCAAAGCGGGTCTTGTCAGTCTCTCTCACCGGGAACAGCACATTCTTCCCATGCTCAAAGTTGCCGCTTTCCGTCACACTATAAGCTTTGATAAATGCCTCTGCCCTGTCTCCCAGAATATCCCTGATCTCCTGCTCCTCCCAGACAAAATATGCCCCCTCTTCATGGTGGACGTCTGCGTCGATGCTCGAAGCGAACCCTGCAGGCTCTCTTGTTAAATCCCGGAGCACAAAGTCGACGATCTCTCCCGCGACCTGCCTGAAGTACTCCGTGCCGGAGAGCTGATAAGCCCCAAGGTAGGCGTTTAACAGGAGTGCGTTATCTGTGAGCATCTTCTCGAAATGGGGTACCTTCCACTCAGCATCCACTGAATAGCGGTGGAAGCCTCCTCCGGCCTGGTCGTAGAATCCGCCTGCTGCCATGTGCCTGAGTGTGGTATCGACGATCTGCCAGGTTTTTTTGTCCCCGGTCGACTCGTAGTACTGTAGCAAGAACTGTAGCGCTTCCGAGTAGGGGAACTTCGGGGCAGAGCCGAACCCTCCGTTCGTCTGGTCGAACCATGACTGCATCTGGGAAACTACCTCTTTTAGGTACGCCGGATCAATGGGCTGCCTCAGCGGCGCCACATATGTAAAGCGCTGGGTCAGGTCGTTTACGATGCGCTCTACGCTACCTCGGTCAGTCGCATATAGATCGCTGATGGCCAGGAGCACGTCTTTGAAGGCTGGCAGCCCGTGTTGAGGCTTCCCCGGGAAGTAAGTGCCGCCGTAAAAGGGCTGCTTGTCTGATGTCAGAAACACCGTAAGGGGCCACCCTCCGTTTCCGGTTAGCGCTTGCACAGCCTCCTGGTAAGTGCGATCGATGTCAGGCCGGTCGTCCCTGTCTACCTTTACCGCGATAAACCGCTCGTTGATGATCGCCACCGCGCCAGGATCATGCCATGTCTCCCGGGCCATCACATGACACCAGTGGCACCATACTGCTCCGATGGAAAGCAGTACCGGTTTGTCTTCCCGCCTGGCCCGCTCAAAAGCCTCGTCGCTCCAGGGGTACCAGTCGATCGGCTCGTCTGACGCTCTCTTGAGGTAGCTGCTATCCGATTCTGCCAGCCTGTTCATATGTGTAAAGAGAAGAGGCTCTCGATAAAAAACAACGCCGACGAATGCGTTGTTTCTGCCTTTAAAATGGAATTATCTAATAAATTCAAGGTATGCGATAAAAGAGTATTCGCTTTCATGGGTTTTCAAAATTTCTAACACCGTATTGCGATGGCATTTCGGCATGCAAACATCCTCTCTGCTTTGTGCATGATACGACTTTAATACGCCCTTTGAGATCAAACGATCGATAGCATCCTTGTATTTGCCGATCTGATCGCTCGGCCTCCCCCGGACCAGATCCTGTCGGCTTATGTGCTTGTCACACCATCGGTTTCGGCGGCATATTTTCCATATGATATATAGCTCGTACTCGTTATAGCTGCAAGCCATATCTAGGTACATGGTAGTGTTGATGATAAAACTTTTGTTCAAAAATGTGTATATAAAACGTAAACTTAGTTTAACAATACGTACAATACATTTAAATAGATGTGAACTAGACGACATATTTGTGGTTACATGGCTTTAGAAGATTTCCTGGGACAGACGTCAGAGATCAAGATCATCGACTTTTTGGCCGATAACATGGACCGTTCATATAATCAAACCGAGATAAGTGAAAATACTGGTCTGTCCAGAACCACTGTAAATTTGAAAATCCCCGAATTGATAATGAATAATATCGTTATTGTAGACAGGGAAGTCGGTAAATTCAAGACATTCAAGCTTGCGGAGAACGATATCGTAAAATTCCTTATTTCTACTTCACTGAGCCATAGTTTCAAGCAGGCAGAACATCCGCTGAACGATAAAGAACAATTACAACAGATACGTTCGAAGCTGGGTGAAATTTATAGCGGGGACAGGTTAACCATTGAATCATCTGATATAATAGAAATGCCCATCGATGGCACACTGACGCTAAACCGGCAATCAGCTAAAAAATTAGCCACTATGCTTGATGAAGCGTTAACGCACAAAAGAAGCTCTGTGTAGATTCAACTTCTTTGTTCTATGAACCTCATAAGGTATTGATTGCCACACTCAGGCGTTTTTTGTCAAAATATCCATTGATCCGCTATAAAACTGGCCAAAATTTTCCACATCGTTAAGAGGATATCTGGAGTCATCATCATGGTATTGGCACATATTTGCCCACTACATACGTGTATCTGGTGATATGTTCACTTAATAGTAACAGTTTAATGGGGGAGATTTTATGCTTAGCGAAAAGACCGTAGACTCATGTTTCATGTTGCCTGTTCCGAGGCTGAATTCAGGCAATGTCCGAGATTTCTGGGATGACGCCAATGAAAAGTTCAGCACCGATTTCGACGGACATTTTAATCTTTTTGGGGTTCAAAAGGTCCTGACTTTCCTGCAGACCATGCCTGACGAACGTGACTATATGGTGATTTACATGCAATCGAGGGACAGCCTCGACAAAACTTTAAAAGGGCTGTTCACCTCAGATTTGCCTTGCTCGAAATATTTCTCGAGGAAGTCCCGGGAACTCACGGGAATCGATCTGTCCAAAGCCGAGAACGTCCCGAAGCTGGAACTACTAATGGACTGGACAGAATCTCACGAGTTTATGGAAGAGCGGCAGATGCTTCAGATGCCCTGGTGCTTTGCGGCGCCTGTCAAGCCGGGAAAGACCCAGGATCTCCTGAAATTCACGAAAGACCTGACCATGAGCCGGCTCAGCGATATTGTGAAGCTGTTCAGAGATCACGATATTGTCAGAAGGGTGACTTCTCTTCAGCATACTTCTCAAGGGGATTTCATCGTAGGATATATGGTGGCATCGAATCCCCTGGACGAGCTAATCCAGTCAATGGGGTCGTGTACCCACGAAATATGCGATATGGTCAGGAAGGCAGATATGGAGTACCTCGGTATCAACTACTCTGACCCGAAGAATTTCCCCGATTTGAAGCTGCTGTTCAAATGGGATGATACTGTAGGGGTCCAGACGGCCGAACAGTTAATCGCGTATACCGAGTAGCCGTCACCTAATGCGGCTACAATTTTTATGTTAAGTTCAAAGCCTCAGGTGCTTACCTCTATCACCGGAATTTATAAGCGAGTATTCCCTTATAGATCAAGGTTGTTCGCGCTTCGGAGCATATGGTTGTGAAAGATTCCTATGACGTCATCGTAGTTGGGGCTGGCCCTGCAGGCTCTATCACAGCGAAAACCGCCGCAGAACGCGGGTTGAGCGTCCTGCTGATTGAGAAACGGCAGGAGATCGGTGAGCCGGTGAGGTGCGCGGAAGCAATATCCGTTAAAGGACTCGCGGAATTTATCGAGCCTGACCAGAAGTGGATATGTGCCAAAATCCGACATGCCCGGTTTATTTCTCCGTCGGGACGCAGCATCGAGTTCAAGGATCGTAATAATGACATAGCATACGTCCTTGACCGGAAACTGTTCGACCGTGACCTCGCGAGGAAAGCGGCAGGCGCAGGCGCGGACATTTACTCCAAGACGCAGGCTACAGGCCTGATCACAGAACAAGGTATCGTGAAAGGCATTACCGGAAAGTGCCTCGGGGATGATTTCGAAGCCCGTGCTCAGGTTGTGGTTGCGGCAGACGGGATCGAGTCACGAGTAGCCCGGTGGGCGGGGATCAACACAACGTTGCGGCGTCCTGACATCGGTGCTTGTGTCCAGTACCATATCGTCCACCCGGATGTCCGAAGCGACTGCTTCGAGTTCTACCTGGGTAACCGGAGATGTCCCGGGGGGTATGTCTGGGTGTTTCCGAAGGGCGACGGGGAGGCTAACGTGGGGCTTGGTATGACGCTGAACGTCACGTCGGGAAAACCGCCTCTAAGCTACCTGAATGATTTTGTGGCCGAAAGGTTTCCCGGTGCTTCGGTGCTACAGGCTTTCTCCGGGGGCGTACCGGTCGGCAGACGGCTACAGCACATATCTACCGACGGCCTCGTACTGGTGGGAGACGCCGCCCGACTTTCCGACCCTGCCACCGGTGAAGGAATTCTCAATGGTATGATCAGCGGACGGATCGCAGGAAACGTGATCGCAGACGCCATCGCTTCAGGGGATGTGTCTGCCGGCGAGCTGAAACGCTACGATGACGAGATTTCAGCGCATATGGGCACTGTGCTGGACCGTAATTACCTGGTAAAACAATTCATTATGTCTTGTAGCGACCTCGAACTCAACCTTGGGATCAGTGTATTAAAAATGCTGCAGGCGGAGCGCTACTTTAGTACATCCCGGGTTTACGAAGAAGTGTTCACGACTGACCTGGGAATGACCGGGGTTCTGAACCTTGTCTTCAGGTAACTCCAAAGTGAGCGTGTCCGTCGCGTTCCCGGCAATTCGATATAAGCCCGGGCGACGTACCCGGGATCATGGAGAGCATAACGGAAAAAGATCCTATCTGCGGCCGGGACCTTGACAAGGACAAGGCCATAGTGGTCTTCGAGCTGGGCAATCGCCGGCGATATTTTTGCAGTGAGAAGTGCGCCCAGGTCTTCCAGAAAACACACCTCGGGCTATGAGTGCAAGTATATATTTTAACCTCTCATATACGGAGATGGTTAGTAATTGCTACCTGATGTTATGCGGAAGACGGAGATCAAAATCACTGGCATGACCTGTGCGTCGTGTGTAGCGCGTGTTGAACAGGCGATCCGGGACACGAAGGGCGTAGAAAGCGCCTCGGTCAATCTCGCCACCGAGAAAGCTACATTTGTTTACGACCCAGCGCAGATCTCTATCGATGATATAGTATGTTCCATCAAAAATGCGGGATATGGGGTCGAAGAGGAGACTGTCACGCTGTCCATCCGGGGAATGACGTCCGACTCTAAGGAGTCGGCTGCATCCTGTGTCAGGCGAGTGGAAGATACCCTAAAGGCAAGCGAAGGCGTAGCGGACGCAACTGTCAATCTTGCCACCGAACAGGCGACCGTTCGCTATTTCCCGTCGATCGTCACCGTGAACGACCTGAAGAAACTGGTCAAAGCCGCCGGGTACGAGGTTCTTGAAGTGCCTGCTTCCGGGGAATTCGTGGACCGGGAGCGGGCTTCCCGGAAGAAAGAGCTGAGCGACCTCACCCTCAAGTTCGCGATCAGCGGCTTCATCGCAGCCGTCATCATGGTCCTGATGTTCCTGGGGAGCTATATCCCCGTCGTATCTTCCCTGAGCATGGGACAGGTCAACTGGATTGCCCTCGTGCTGGCGACGCCGGTGCAGTTCTGGATCGGCTGGCGGTACTATAAGGGTGCATACGCCGCGTTGACTCACCGCACGGCTGACATGAACGTGCTCATCGCCGTAGGTACCAGTGCGGCTTATATTTACAGCGTGATCGCGACCGTCGCTCCCCACCTGGTCATGACCGGTGGCAACATGCCCGCGACGTACTTTGATACCTCCGTTACCATCATCGCCCTCATCTTGCTGGGCAAGCTCCTGGAAGCCAGGGCAAAAGGCCAGACTTCAGAGGCGATCCGCCGGCTAAAGGGCCTGCAGGCGAAGACCGCCCGGGTCGAGCGGGATGACAAAACGGTCGACATACCTGTCGATGATGTACAGGTCGGCGATATCGTCATCGTCCGTCCGGGTGAAAAGATCCCTGTCGATGGCGTGATTGTCGAAGGCTACTCTGCCGTGGACGAGTCCATGGTCACCGGTGAGTCCATCCCGGCGAGCAAGAAGGTCAGTGACAATGTCATCGGGGCCACAATCAATAAGACCGGCTCATTCAAGTTCAAAGCGACTAAAATCGGCCGGGACACGGTTTTATCGCAGATCATCCGAATGGTTGAGGAAGCTCAGGGTAGCAAGGCTCCAATCCAGAGGCTTGCCGATCAGGTGGCCGCTGTCTTCGTGCCGGTGGTAATCGGAATATCGATCGTGACCTTCCTTGCATGGTACTTCCTCGGGCCACAGCCAGCCTTTTTACTGGCTTTGCTCAACTTCATCTCTGTCCTGATCATCGCCTGCCCCTGCGCCATGGGCCTCGCAACGCCAACTGCCATCATGGTGGGTACTGGCAAGGGGGCAGAGCACGGGATACTGATCAAAGGCGGAGAAAGCCTGGAGAATGCATATAAGATTAATGCTGTGGTTCTTGACAAAACCGGTACTATCACTCGGGGAGAGCCCGAACTGGTCGCAGTTGTGCCGCAGGCCGGCTTCTCTGAGAATGATCTCTTATACTATGCGGCATCAGCCGAAAAAAGCTCCGAGCACCCGCTGGGCGAAGCGATCGTCCATGGGGCGGAAAAGCGCGGTGTGCCACTGTCGAACGCGACTAAGTTCGACTCCCTGACCGGAAGAGGCATTGTCGCCGAGATCGATCAGACGCTGGTCTTCGTCGGCAACGCGAAGCTCATGGAAGATGAGGACATCGACCTATCTGGCATGCGCCCGGATTTCGATCGTCTTTCTGCCGAAGGCAAGACACCAATGTACGTGGGTATCGGTGATAAACCCGCAGGCGTCATTGCGGTGGCCGACACGATCAAAGAGGGTTCGGCTGAGGCGATTGCCGAACTGAAAAAGATGGGCATCGAGCCGATCATGATCACAGGCGATAACCGCCGCACCGCCGAGGCGATCGCGAAGCAGGTCGGTATCACCTCGGTGCTGGCCGAAGTGCTCCCTCAGGATAAAGCGAACGAAGTGAAGAAGCTGCAGGCACAAGGCAAAACTGTGGCCATGGTGGGCGATGGCATCAACGACGCCCCGGCACTGGCGCAGGCCGACTGCGGTATTGCTATCGGGACCGGTACCGACGTGGCCATCGAATCTAGTGATATCACTCTGATGAGCGGCGACCTCAAAGGTATCATCACCGCGATAAAGCTAAGCAGGGCCACGATCAGGACGATCAAGATGAACCTGTTCTGGGCATTCATCTACAACATCATCGGCATACCCATTGCTGCCGGTATAATGATCCCCTGGTTCGGCATCCAGCTCGACCCGATCATCGCGGCGGCGGCTATGGCGATGTCGTCCGTATCCGTGGTATCTAACTCGCTGCTGCTGAACCGGTTCAAGCCCTGAACAAGAGTAACTTCCCATGGCCAATGTCACAGCTGAACGTGGCGCTTATCGAAGGTGGCCTCATCGCATGTGACATCCTCGTCGGGCTGGCCGTGCCGCTGCGATCACTGCTCTATAGAAACAAATTTTACATATTTTTGTTACTCAAACAATTTTGAGTAACAAATTTGTTCCACAAATTCACTTGAGTAACAAAATAGTAATAATTTGTTACTCAAACAATCTTGAGTAACGAAACTGATACCAAAATCAAGTTTTATCAGTGATATCGATCAGCCTTGTGAAAGCATAAACCGATGCCTGTCTTCCTTTTGCTTCCTGTATCACTGTAAGAATGTTTTTATCGGTCAACGCATTTAGAATCCTACGTGTAGCCATCTTACTATTACCTGTAATGTCGTAGAGGTCGGTCGATTTGAAGATCGGCCGGGAAAAGATCCGATCTATCACGTAAATAGAGTGTTTGGTGGGTATGATATCTGGTATGATTACCTTCATCTCTTTATAAAGCTCAAGAATAGACCATGCTTTACTGCTGTTTTCATCTGCCTGTTCTTTAATGGCATTGAGGAAAAAGGATATCCACTCGTTCCAGTCATTGTCCCTGGAAATTCCGAGCAGGCGCTCGTAGTAAATCTCTCTGTTTCGCTCCAGGTACGCGCTGATGTAGAACATTGGGCTGGACAGCATTTTTTTATGATACAGTATGAGCGGAACGAGCATACGCCCAATGCGACCATTTCCGTCGCTGAAGGGGTGAATTAGCTCGAACTGCGCTTTGAGTAACGATAGCTGCACCAGCGGGTCTTTTTCTTCACTGTGTAAGTACTGTTCCCAGTTTAACAGTGCATCCGGCACCTGTGATGGTGCAGGGGGTATAAATATGGCTTTTTCTATAGGGTTACCGGGTCTTCCGATAAAGTTCTGTATGCGTCGAACCTCTCCCGGCCACCGGTTTTTTCCTCTGACGTCGGACAGTAAGATCCGGTGTAGATCCGTGATCATGGGAATCATTAGCGGGCGGTCCTTTAGCTCGTTGACCGCATGTCCCATGGCTTTCCTGTAGTTAAGGACCTCATGTATGTCCGCTTCCCTTTCAGCTTTGAACGGTTCTTTGATATCTGCCTCGTACTGCAGGACGTCCTCAAGCGATACTTGCGTCCCCTCTATTTTGGACGAAAGAACCGCTTCTCTGGTTGTCAGGGGAGAAAGAAGCACTTTCGGGTTTACAATACCTTGTAGAATCCCATCGTATCTGGCCAAGGCTGCATTTGCTTTCCCGATCCGGGTGACGTGGGACGCCCAGTCTATGTCGTCCAATGGTAATTTTCGAGGCTCATATGGTTTCATGGGTGAAGTCCTGATACCGATCTCATTGAATGGACATATACAAAAGACGTATGCAGATTAATCAACTTTTCTCTGCCGTCAGGCACGTGATCGTTTGCGCAAACGTTGATGTCCCGGCCTCACGTTTATCCTCACATGGCGCTCAGGATCGACGATCGCATACTGGCTATTGTGCTGGGGACCATCTTCAGCATCCTGAACGCCTTTGTATACATGTACCTGGCCCTAAAGCTTGGAATGGCCACCGGCCTTGATATCCTGCTTCTATTTGTGGCATTCTTCGCCTTCGCTGCCATCAGCAACGCCCGGCCCCGCGCCTTCCTGTACATGATGGCCATCATGGCCATGTCCATCGCTGCGGTCTTGTCGTACACCGACAGCCTGGGCGCCATCATCCTCTCCGGGGAGACGCTGCCCGTACCCGGCATCGCTATGATCGCCCTGATCAGCTTTTCGCTTCTGGTCGGCATGTTTGCCTCCTTCTACTTCATGGGTTATTTCCTGAAAAGCGACTTCTCGTGGCCCGGCCCGAGGGTAAGCGTGGCGATCATCGGCCTTCTCTCTGAGAAGAAGGGCCCTCAATTCAAAGTTTCCGCCATGCGTATGGGCATCTCAAGCATCCTGGCTGGCACTGTATCCGGGCTGAAAGGCCTTCAAGTGATCCCGGAAACGATCGGCACAGTAGTCGCCGGCATCAGCCTCTCTCTGTTTCTCGCCGGCATCGGCATGATCGTAGGGCTTAGGGGCTGTCTACAGATCGCACTGGGTGCCATCGGATCAATCCTGGTGTTGTACCTTGCAGAGGGCGGATCCGCCGACTACATTGCCCACATGCGCAGCCCATGGATATTCTCGACCGCAGTAGCCATGATGGTAGCGGGTGCGGTAATCTCGCTTGTCGTCGTGCTGAAGCCGCTACTAATGTCCACTTATCATAAAATCCGGCACCATGACAAACCTGACACCGGCAGTACATCGGGCAATGGAAAATACGTCACATCCTTTCGACGTCCGGTTTCATTGGTCAACATCGTATTGCTAATCGTGATAACCGTCATCGCCGCAGCACTGGTACAGTCTTTCGTGGGCGTTTCGCTGTTGCTTTTCATACTCTGCATCCCCCTCGCACTGCTGCTTATGGTTATTGAAACCAGGGGCCGTGCTGAGACGGCCATGAGCGTAGGCATCGCAGCGTTCGTCGTGATCCTGCTGGTAGGCCTGGCATTCCAGGATCTAGTATCGTTACTCCTGTTCCAGGGTTTCGTCCTGGCAACTACCTTCGGGTTCGCCTCCACCCTGTCCCTCCACAAGGTGGCAGAGTATTTTGAAATCGACCCGAAAGGCCTGCACTATATGCTGGTCATCGGTACGATCATCGGAGGGGTCATCTGCATCCCGTGCATCAGTCTTCTCAACAGCATGTATGGGATAGGTACTGAAGCGTTGCCTGCTCCCTATAGTGTCATGTGGCTGGAAATGGCTCGCTCCGCGGTGACCAGAGTCCTGTCGCCTTCCATTGACCTGTACTTCGTACTGCTTGGCGGCGTAATCGCCATGGTGCTCTATAAATTAAAGATCTCGGCTGTCAGCGTAGCTCTGGGATTATTACTCCCTGTGTCTGCTACGGCTGCGATATTTCTCGGCGGTTTAATCGTCTGGGCTGCGGCGAAAAAGGGTTTTCTAAAAGGCGACAACGGCATCACCGCCTCCGGACTCGTGGCAGGGGATATACTCGTCGGGCTGCTGTTCGCGGTGAAAACACTGCTGTGAATTCCTTGAAAGTCAGAGAGGATTATCTAAAAAATTATTGATCAATGACCCTTTTGTTCTTTGGTCTCCCCCTTCTCCTTTCGGGTTTTATTGACCGTGGCCGCCGCTATACGCTTGGCGGTTCCTTCAGACTTGCCCCGCTCTTCTTCCGACTCTTTGACGTGCTCATATTGTCTCTCTCTTTTCGGTCCCCACTCTTCGTTTGGCAAGATACTACCTCAAAGTCGAGATCGGCGAGTGAAGTTTAAAAATTTCTCATCTTTTACAGCGTCCGACGTAGCATTCGCCGACCGGTAGCTGGCGCAATTGAAAAAAGCAGGTTACGACTTATTATTCTTTCTCTACCAGGGCATTGACGTCCTCATCGAAGACGACGGTCGAGAAGTGAAACTCCATCATGACTTCTCCCGACCCGGCCTCCGCCGGAGCGAACCCTTTGTCTATCCCGGCCGGCTGCATGACTGCGGCGAGGTATGTGTTGTGATACAGCTTCCGTTCGAGCATGACTACCTCTCCGATCACATTGCAATGGCCTCCGAGCGATCGCATCGCCCCTTCCTTCAGGCTGACAAAGGAGAGGTCCCATCCTTTCCCGTGGGCTGCCGAGGTACCAAACTCGCCGTCGTAATGAGGTATCAGCGGCTCAACATCGACATCCATCTCGGACAGGTAAGACTCGATGGTATATGCAGGCTGGTATGCTTCCACGGCTTCCAGGCGGAGATCTGCGATCTCGTGCTCGTCTGCCGGGTCGTCTGCACTCAGCGCCAGGTATCGCTGGCGGATGCCTTTCATAGTCCCATCCAGCCGGGTGTACTCATCATGGAGCATGCCCATGATCATGGTGATTGCCACGTCTTTCGGGTACTTCGCTTTCGCCTCGTCGAGGCGGATTTTCAGGTTCGGCTGCGACAGGCCATCGGTCATATGAAAAGAGATTGTCCGGCTGATACAAGTACTTTCGCGAAAAAGAAACTGCCGCCATCAAGGCGGCTTGTATGTTTACATCTAGAAAAACGCCAGCAACATGGCACCGTACTGGATGACGATGTATATGACCATCGGTACCAGGACCACGATCGCTGCTGACTTGAAGCTCAGCTTCTGGCAGCGCTGCAGCGCGAAGATGCCGATCACGCAAGACCAGATCAGGCCTAACAGGAAGACGATATTGCCTGCGAGCACGAAGATGTTCTTGCTGTATTCCGACGCCGCCGTAACGCTGGCCATCGGGTTCGACTGGCTTATCTCAATGGTCAGGTATGGGGCCTGGGTCAGCAGGATGATCGATACGATCACTGCCAGGATCTTGACCAGTTCGGAGAACCCGATAGCGGTCAGAAGCGTGGTAAACTTACCGTCGCCTCCAAAGGCCATCGCCAACAGGAAAAGCACCGCTGTGGAAATAACCCATCCAATCAGAGGCAATACGAGCCCCATGACGATTGTCATTATCATGGTGATCTCTGCCATACCCTGCACATCTGAGATATAGCTGATGTGGGAAGATGACATGTACATCATCACTGCCGTAATGATCGCATAGACCCCCACGATGATCAGCGCCTCTTCCCATCTCGGTTCTTTGCAGATGTCTTCCATTGTCTTACCCGGGTTCGTAATGACCCCGATAATCCTCTCAATAAAATTCATACTTTTACCTCCCTGATTTCTTTGATGAACATGAGCGGGTATCCGTCTTTCAATTCCATGCCGACGCTCGCTTCGTAGCCCTTGTGCTCTATTACTGCGTCGACCTTCAGCATTGGCCCCTTCAGCTCCGTATACCCGAACGAGCTGAGGTTGTCCTTGATCATCTGCCTGTCTATGGAGACAGAGATCGACTTGACGAACGGCTGTACGGAGATGCTCTCCGCGATGGCCTTCTCCAGGCTTTCAGCCGTCTTTATGCTGACCGGCGAGCCGACGAACTGGTGGTACAACGCGCCAAGCTTGATGCCTGCCTCGAAGGCTGCATTATCCCTAGGTGTGACTGACATGTAATTCATCCTTTACAGGCAGATACTTATCATGCGCTGGCTCTATAAAAATATACGCCCGAAGATATAGTTCCTTCCTCACTCGACATCTCCTTTTCTGCTGAGATAGAGGAAGAAAAACGCCCACACTCCGACCATCAGGATCATAGCAAGGCCAACGGTCCGGGGCACAGTTACCTCGCTGTACGCACCATACTCTACAAACAGCATGAGACCGAAGAACATCAGCGTCGTTGCCCATGCATAGGAGGCTGCAATCATGCCGATCTTCTGCATCCTCTCGTCACCCAGGGCTCTCTTCATGCCTGTATAATCGTTAAAGCATGAGCCCAGAAGCACGGAGGCAGCACAGATCAGGGCGGCCACCGGCCAGCTAATCTCGTTAGCGTAAGCCATGTAGGCCGATGCCCCCAGCAGCGTGACGACCGATAGCCAGATAATAATCCCGTAATTGTTGGTTCGTTTGTGATATACCATAGTTATACCCCATTCACTCTTCTTTCACCACGTCGCTCTTTTCGTCGAAGATAAACAGCTCGTCGATTTTTGCGTTCAGCGCTTTTGCTACGTCATAAGCAAGTTTTAAAGACGGGTTGTACTTTCCCTTCTCCAGGAACACGATGGTTTCCCGGCGGACGCCGACCTTCTGCGCCAGGTCTTCCTGGGTCATGTCGTACTTAGCCCGGAATTCTTTGATGCGCGTTCTCATGGTCAGCTCCTATGCTAGCTTTGTATCCTTCTTTAAACTTGCATACCATAGCAAGAATGCCACGAGCGTAAGAGCTAGTATAGAATAGGTGCTCTGCCCGATGATTAAAAATGTATAGTGATCACCAATCATTCTACATCACCTCTATGGCTGTACCACGCATTGGTAAACAGCATCGAGAACGTCATGATAAAGACGATGGTAGCCAGTAGTCGTGGTGACTCGAACCGGCGCCCGTTCCAGATGTCGAAAGCCAGGACCATTGCCGTAAAGAGGATGGTGATATACCATGACCACGTGGCAGAGCGTGTCCCTATCTTCCGGGCTCTCTCGTCCTTGCCCGACTTATCGAACCCGAGGTAGGTGAAGAAAGTCGTCATCATCAACACTGTCCCGAGTAGTATTGCCAAAGCAGTGATGTCGTTCAACACGTTTAAGGTGTAGATGACAGCCGAGGTGATAACCAGCAATAACCCGCCGACCCAGAAGCTGACGGCAGTCCACCTGAAGTTTTTCTCACTCATTCCACATCCCCCTTCCGCTGAAAGTACAGGTACCAGACACCAAAGAACAGGAGCATCATAAACAGCGTCATACATAGTGTGCGCATAACCGTATAATGTGGCAGCAGCCCGAACATGTCCATCAGCACGTACGCTGCCACGAAGAACAGCACGGTCAGCCACGAGTTGGCCATCGAGTAGGTGATAACCCTTTGGACCCGCTCGTCGGGCTTTCCGCGGCAGTTCATGTACTGGTACAGCGCGTAGATGATCAGCGCGACGCCGAGGATGAAGGGCACGGCCAGCAGTGGATATGCCACGTCGAAGACGAAGAGCGCCGAGAGCGATGCCATCAGTACGATGTAACCCGTGATTAGCGAGACTTTTTCCAGTTCAACCATAGCTTGTACCTCCGTTACGCCTCGTCCGGCAGGCCCAGGTCACCTTTCGTGGCATAGTATGCCAGCCAGCCGAGCATGGTCACCATGCACACGAACAGGCCAAAGCCCAGCGCCTGCACGCCGTTGTACTGTACGTGCATATAGTGGGCGAGGATTGCGGCGTAGCCGATGATCATCACGGTGCAGAACCACGAGAGGGTGATCGCATAGGTGCTGACCCGCAGCATCCGCTCGTCTCTGCTCTCCTTCGAGGCGCCGATGTACTGCCAGAAGGAGATCGTCAGGCTCACGAGGCCCAGAAGCAGCCCTGCAAAGATCAGGTCGTCGAACGTGGCTGTCCACATCATGTTGAGCCCGTCGATGATGATCGCTGCCGAGCCCAGTAGCATGGTTATCTTGTAATAGTCGACCGGATTTTCCCGGGCATTGCTTTTACTAGTATTTTCTGCCATATCATCTGCCTCCGTCTAATCGATGTCTCCCTTTCGGCCCAGGTACATGTTCAGGCCGGCCATCGAGATGACCATGACCAGCAGCGCGATGCCCAGAAACCTGGGTATGCCCATGCTCAGGCTGAACGCGACATCCCAAATGTACACAAAGCACATGGCGCACAGGGTGATGAACCATGAATAGGTAGCCGCAGTAGTGCCGATCCTCCTGGCTCGCTCGTCCTTGCCAGGCTTTTCCATTCCAAGATACGCGAAAAAGTTCGCTGTGAAGATCGCCACGCAGAACAGGACGATCAAGGTCGAATTGCCATCCGCAGGCTGCCAGACTGCCAGGTATGTGCCCAGCCCCAGCATCACCAGGTATCCAAGCCACATAGAGGCTTTCACGATGCCAAGCTGCTCCGAGTTTTTAGTTATACTCATAAGGCTTCACCAGAAGTTATCCGCTTATCACTTTATGTGACAAATTTCTAACATTTAGTTAAGTGATTATCACATTTGATGATAAAGCTTGCGCTCGAGTTAGAAATAACTAATATCAGCATTATAGTCTTTAGGCTGAAAAACTAGCAGTATCCCTGTTATGCGAGAGACTGCCCCCAGTCGGTCACAGCGCAGCGTTCGTGTTGTTGAGTCTTACCAATGCAAAGGCCTGATTAAGTGTTGAGTACATTCCGAATTATTCAACACAGCACTGATTGGCAATGTGCTGATCTCTCTTAAAAAAGCGACAGGTGAGCAGTTACTGCTCACCTCCTATACTCTAACTTCACAGCTTGACGTACTTGGCGTCGTACAGCTCTGCTTCGGTGATCATCTGCTTCAGCGTAGCTGCCGGGACTTCGTCATCTACAGTCAGGATCATGACTGCGTCCCCACGAACTGCGTCTCTGCCGACGACCATGGCGGAGATGTTGATGTTCAGCTTGCCGAGTATGTTGCCGACCTTGCCGATCACGCCTGGCCTGTCCTTGTGCCGGGTAACGATCATCGTGCCGCTGGGCACTGCATCCACGCGGTAGCCCTGGATGTCGACGATGCGTGCGTCATCCTTGCCGAAGATGGTGCCGCTTACCTTGACATCGCCCTTGTCTGTCCTGAGGGTCAGGGTGATCAGATTGGTATAGTCGCCGGTTTCGGCGAACTTGGTTTCCGCGACATTGATGCTGCGGTCCTTGGCGATGAACTTGGCGTTGACGTAGTTGACGGGCTCTCCCATCTTGACGTCCAGCAGGCCTTTCAGCACTGCCACGGTCACGAGTGAGACGTCCTTCTGGGCGATCTCGCCGTGGTAGCCGATGATTGTTTCCTTGATCTGCCCATCGGATATCTGGGCTGCGAAGCGGCCCAGCTTCTCTGCCAGGGGGAGGAAGGGCTTGACCTTCTCCATGACTTCGGGCTTCATGATGGGTATGTTGATCGCGGTGGTCACGGGCAGGCCTTTGAACGCGTTGAGCACCTGTTCTGCGATGGTGATGGCGACGTTGATCTGGGCTTCTGCCGTGGACGCCCCGAGGTGGGGGGTGACGATGACGCTGGGCTGTTCAAGCAGCGGGCTGCCGACAGGGGGCTCCTTCTCGAATACGTCGAGAGCCGCGCCTGCGACTTTGCCCGACTTGATGGCTTCGAGCAGTGCGGCCTCGTCGATGATGCCGCCTCTGGCGCAGTTGATGATGCGGACACCCTTCTTCATCTTCTCAAACTGAGCGGTCGAGACCATGTGCTTCGTGCTCGGGATGAGCGGGGTGTGGACTGTGATGAAGTCCGCCTTCTCGTAGATCTCGTCCAGCGTGGTCAGCTTTGCGCCGATTTGCTGTGCGCGCTCCGGCGTCGTAAACGGATCGTAGGCCAGCACTTCCATGCCAAAGCTTCTCGCCCGCTTGGTGATCTCCCCGCCGATGCGGCCGAGGCCGATGATGCCCAGCGTCTTGTTCAGGACTTCGACACCGATGAACTTGCTGCGCTCCCATTTGCCGCTCTTCAGCGAGGCGTTGGCCTGCGGGATGTTGCGGGACATGGATAGCATCATGGACAGCGTGTGTTCGCATGCTGCTATCGTGTTGCCTTCGGGGGCATTTGCGACGATGATGCCCTTCTCAGTGGCAGCTGGCACGTCGACGTTGTCGATGCCCACGCCGGCCCGGCCGATGATCTTCAGGTTTTTACCGGCTGCGATGACCTCTTTGGTGACCTGGGTCTCGCTGCGGATGATGAGTGCGTTGTAATCCTTGATCTTCTCGATCAACTGCTCTTTGGTGAGCTTGGTCTCGATGTCGACCTGCACACCCGGCTCTGACTTGAGGATCTTAATACCTTCTTCGGAAATAGGGTCTGTAACAAGGACTTTCATGACCATTTTACCCCTCTGTTGACTTACTTTTCAGTAATGCACGCTGCATATTATTAAGTCTTTGTATATGGGGCCGTGGCCGGGAAAATATATATCTTGAGGGCATCGATTGATAATTGAGATTTATGGAATCAAGCAAAATGGCGGAGCCTGAAGTCATAACGGTGAAAAAGTCACACTCACTGCTACAGAACGTCGGAGCACTCGGACTGGCGGTAGCGATCGACTTCTTCGACGCAGTACCGATGGAAGCTCTGATGGGACTGGGGCTCATACCCATACCCATAGGATACGAGGCAGGCATCAGCGTCGTAGAAGCGGCGTACTTGAACCACCTTGGCGTGCCAATCGTCAATCTGCTGGTCCTGAGCGGCATAGACCTGATACCGTTTATCGACATCATCCCCTGGTGCACCATCGCCGTACTCGACACGCGGTTTGGGCTGAAGATACCGCTGGTGACGAAGCTCTTCAACTACTGAATAACTTTTTAGCACTTCTCATAGCCAGCTCTGTTCTGGTGCACGCATTTTCTTTTCTCTGTGACGCAATACGTCACATAACTATTAAATAACTAAAAAGCCCTTATTCACATGAGAACATTTGTTACGTATTATGTAACATTGGTGTTTTATGTATACTCCTGAGTGGATGCAGAACCTGGCCAACCAGATCGCGGGCGACATCGTCAATTCGCCGGAGAGGGGCAGGCTCATCCAGAATTACCGGGGTAAGATGCACCTCACCCAGGAGGAAATCAGCCAGATCATGAGGCTGCGGCGGGAAACGATCTCAAGGATAGAAACTGGCAAAGTCACTCCCACGCTGGCCTTCATACACGTGTTCTCAGGTGTAATAGCATTAATGGAGTCGGTGAAAACCTATCGATCTCAGAATCTGGGCATCGAGTACCCGTACTTCAGCCGCATAGGAGCTGAACTGGGGGTGCCCCAGGATCGGATAGCGTCTATCATCGATCTCGCGATACATAGTTTTGACGAAAAACGTAAGAAAGCGATTCGCTCACTGGAAGTGTAATTATGGCAGGAAAAGAAAGGATTGTTGCTTGGCTAAACGAAGTTCGCAATACTGACATCCCCATCGTAGGCGGCAAGGGCGCCAGCCTCGGTGAGATGACCAACGCGCAGCTGCCGGTCCCTCCGGGATTTGTGGTCACCGCGCAGGCGTTCAGAAAATTCATCGACGATGCAGGGTTCGCGGATAAGCTCTTCAAAGGGATCGATGTCAACGTGGACGACCAGAAGGAGCTGATGAAGGCTGAGGCCTTTGCCAAGAACCTGATCAATAATCAGCCAATGCCACCAGAAATCGCCAAGGAAATCACCGCTGCATATGATACTCTTTGCAAGCGTGAGGGCGGAGAACAGTACGTGGCTGCCCGGTCGAGCGCGACCGCCGAGGACCTTCCCGAGGCCAGCTTCGCAGGCCAGCAGGAAACTTTCCTGAATGTCAGGGGCAAAGAAGAACTGCTCAAGTCCGTGCAGCACTGCTGGGCTTCGCTTTACGGGGCCAGAGCTATCTATTACCGGGTGAAGCAGAAGTTCCCCCACGAGCATGTTAACATTGCCGTCGTCGTCCAGAAGATGGTCGACGCTGACTCCGCAGGCGTTATGTTTACCCACCACCCGACCACCGGCGAGAACGTATCGATCATCGAGGCCGCCTGGGGGCTGGGGGAGTCGGTCGTATCCGGTTCCGTATCCCCGGACAACTACGAGGTCAGGAGCGGCAAACTCTCTAAAAAGAAGATTGCCACCAAGCAGATCATGATCATAAGAGATCCCAAGACCCGCAAGACTGTCAAACTCGATGTCGCAGAGGATAAGAAGAACGCGCAGGTGCTCACCGAAGACCAGATCCTCAGGCTCGCCAAACTGGGAAACATCGTGGAAGAGCATTACGGCAAGCCACAGGATATCGAGTGGGCAATTCAGAAGGGCGAGATATACCTTCTCCAGTCCAGGCCAATTACCACCATCCAGAAGCGAGATACCAAGGGCGGTAAGGTGCTCGGAGATATCATCCTCGAAGGCCTTGGGGCCTCCCCCGGCGTGGCCAGTGGTAAAGTGAAGATCGTCAACTCCATGGACACGCTAGACCGAGTCCTCGAAGGCGATATCCTGGTTACCAAGATGACCACCCCGGACATGGTTCCGGGCATGAAAAGGGCTGCAGCCATCATCACCGATGAGGGTGGATTGACCTGCCACGCGGCTATCGTGTCCCGTGAGCTGGGTACTCCCGCAGTAGTGGGTACCAAGGAAGCGACCAGAATGCTGGAAGATGGCTCGCTGGTCACTGTCGACGGTGAGAAAGGCCACGTCTACATGGGCGCAGTCAAGAAGGAATCTGCTGCGGGGAAGGCGGAACACCCCGAAGGCGTCCCGATGATCTCTGTGACCAAGCCCATCACAGCCACCGAAGTCAAGGTAAACGTCTCCATACCCGAGGCTGCCAACCGTGCCAAAGCCACACAGGCAGATGGTGTCGGCCTGCTACGTATCGAGCACATGATCCTGGGCTTGAACACTCATCCAGAGGTCTACCTGAAGGGCGGCCGGTCCCAGGAATACGTGGACGAGCTGGTCACGGGCATCAGAACGGTCGCAGACGCGTTCTACCCGAAACCCGTGTGGGTAAGGACTCTGGATGCTCCGACCGACGAATTCCGCGCCATGAAAGGTGGCGAAAACGAGCCCTACGAGCACAACCCGATGCTCGGCATGCGCGGCATCCGCAGGGACCTCAAAGAAATCGAGCACTTCAAACTGGAAATGGCCGCGTTCAAGAAGCTCTTTGAGATGGGCTACGACAACATCGGCATCATGATCCCGCTGGTCCAGCACCCCCGGGAACTCCGCAAAGCCAAGGAGCTCATGGTCCAGTGCGGTATCGACCTCGAGAAAGTCGACGTCGGTATCATGGTGGAGATCCCCGCATCGGCACTCATCATCGATGAATTTATTAGGGAAGGCATCGATTTCGTATCGTTCGGCACCAATGACCTGACCCAGTACACGCTGGCTGTCGACCGGAACAACGAGCTGGTCGCGGACCTGTACAACGAGCTGCACCCTGCGGTGCTCAAGCTCATCGAGATGGTCATTCAGGAGTGCAACAAGCATGGTGTCAAGACGTCCATCTGCGGCCAGGCCGGCAGCAAGCCGGAAGTTGCACGCAGGCTCGTCGCCATGGGCATCACGAGCATCTCTGCCAACATCGATGCAGTCGAAGCCGTCCGAGAAATGGTGGCCAGGACCGAGCACGCCTTGATTCTCGAGGCGGCCAGAAAAAAGCTGTGATTTGATATGGATGAGAAGGGTGTGGGTGAGGAACAAATCTTCGCCGGGCTGAGCAAGGCAAGAACACAGGACGTGCCCTACGGGCGCGTCCTGAGTTCCATGTGTACCAACCCGCATCCTGTCGCGATCAAAGCACACCAGGAATTTATCAACACTAACCTGGGCGATCCTAAACTATTCCCGGGCGCCGCATCCATCGAACGCAAGTGCATCGTGATGCTGGGCGATCTGTTGCACCTGCCCGATGCCGCCGGCTACATCTCTACGGGCGGCACCGAGAGCAACATTCAGGCACTGCGTACCGCGATACAGCTGAAACACGTGGACCGACCCAAGGCTAATATCGTCGTCCCGGAATCCGCCCACTATTCTTTTGAAAAAGCTTCCCAGCTGCTAGGCGTCACCATCCGCAAGGCCCCCCTGGACGACCAGATGCGAGCCGACACGGCCAAGATGGCGTCGCTCATCGATAATGATACCATAGCTCTCGTCGCAGTGGCAGGCACCACCGAGTTCGGCCAGATCGACCCGATCGACGAGATCGGTCGCTTATGCGAAGAGTGCAATTTATATCTACACGTGGATGCCGCCTTCGGCGGGTTCGTCATACCCTTCCTGAAGAAGCCTGTCAAGTTCGACTTCGAGGTACCCGGAGTACAATCGATCACCATCGACCCTCACAAGATGGGCTTAAGCACAATCCCCTCAGGCGGACTGCTGTACCGCAGCGAAAGCCTGCTCAAACAGCTGGAGATCAACGCCCAGTACCTGACTTCCATGGTACAGACGTCGCTAGCTGGTACCCGCAGCGGGGCATCAGCTGCGTCGGCTTACGCGGTCATGAGGTTCCTGGGCAGAGACGGTTACAGGCAGATCGTCACGAAATGCATGGACAATACCATGTTGCTGAATGAGCATTTAACCGACCTGGGCTTAGAGCCTGTCATAGAGCCTGTGCTGAACATTGTAACGGCAAGGGCGAAAGACCCCCAGGCGATCCGGAAGAAGCTGTTCGAGAAAAACTGGTACATATCGACGACTACCAACCCCTGCGCACTGCGTATGGTCGTCATGCCCCACGTGACCGAAGAGGTCATCGAGGCGTTTGTGGCAGACCTGAAAAAAGTGCTATAGTGCTTTAGTATGTAGCAATCGCATCACAAGCGCAAAAGCCTGTTATTGGTGATTCTTTTTGGTCAGCCGATAAAGCCTATATAACATGGGCGATAACCTTCAAGCAGGTGGGAATATGGCTATTGACTATATTGTCGATCAGCCGTGTCCTGTTAAGGATGCGCTGACCCAGGAAGGCATGATATCCCTGATCAAACAGCGCGACCGAGGTTTGGCTGTCCTCGAGCTGCTGATGAAAGATGGTAAGACCCGGGACCAAGCCTTGCTGACAGTGGTCGGCCTCCAGATCATGACTCCGGCCGGAATCGAGGACCGTGACTACAAGGTATCGGAGCTATTAGACGAAGCCCGGGTGCTCAACGATCTTCAGGTGCACTGCGAGGAGTGCCTCGCGGGCAGAGGCGAGGCGTTCGGATGCCTGAAGAACATTCACTATCCCATATCGGGAACGGCGGAAGCGTGGCTGGCTACAACAGGGAAGAAAGCAGTAGAAAAAGGACTACCTCAGTCGATGGCCCTGCAGTACATCCATGACAACAGCGTTACCGGGGACCAGTTCCGGCAGATGCGGGCTGATGCAAACGGTAGTTTCCTGGAACTGAAGAAGCCTCTGGAAGTCACGCTTTTTAAGAGCATCCTGACCCGTAGAAGTGTCAATACGGATCAAATCCTGTTCCTGATGCTTGGGTATGGCAAGGTCAAGAACCCTCACCATATGTCGATGCTGCTATCCTTCTCCGACGCGTTGAAAGTATCCGACCTAAAACCCACCGAAGAATCCTGTGAGATGGCCGTCCGCTTTATCGGTGATGATGGCATTGAGTCGTGGCGGTCGTTTAATCTGCCTGAGCACGGATCAGACGATCAGTCCGTCAGAGAGCTGAAAGAGTTCTTCCGCACCATGTTCGTGGCATACGTGCTGGACCGGGAGATCATGGTTGACCTGTGAATTAATCGTGGGCCGAGGTGTTATTATGTTAAAAATCCTAAAAGAATCACTGAAGACCGCACCGATCGTGAAAAGAGGCACTTATAATTATTTCATTCACCCGATCTCCGACGGCGTGCCTGTGGTGAGGCCGGAGTTGCTGCGGGAGGTTATCACCTGCATCGTCAAGACCGCGGACCTTGACGTCGATAAGATCGTTACTATCGAAGCGATGGGCCTGCCCATCGGCTCCGCGCTCTCGCAGATCACCGACCTGCCCTTTATCATCGTACGTAAGAGGAAGTATGAGCTGCCCGGCGAAATCGCGGTACACCAGGCGACCGGGTACTCCAAGGGCGAACTGTACCTGAACGGCATTAACCGGGGTGACCGGGTGCTCATTGTCGACGATGTGATCAGCACCGGCGGGACGCTCGCAGCCGTGCTCAAGGCGCTGGAGATCGCCGGGGCCGAGGTCAAGGATATCGTAGTCGTCATCCAGCGTGGCAACGGAAAGAAAGTCCTCCAGGACATGGGCTATAACGTTCAGACGCTGATCAACATCGACGTGGATGAGCAGGGCGTCAAGGTGCTCGGCTGCATTGACGACGAATGTTAAATTTTTTTATGCGGCTCCCTGAGACTTTTTGAAATGCTTCTCTGAGTACCCATGATCTAATAAATTTCTGATTTGCCTCATCCTTCACGGTTATATACTTAACAATAGTTAACATTATGTATCGCGCCAGTGGAGTAACTTGCGGCCTCTGATCTGAAGAGGTGCCACCGTCGGTTGATCCTGTCCGCATTTGCCGATAGCTGCCAGGCATACGTAATGACAGTCGGGAAATCTACAATAGTACGAGGTATCCAGATGGACGAACATGTCATCGAAGCCATGGGTAAAACCCGGGTTGTTATAAGAAACGGAAAGGTCGCTGAAGTGGGAGAGCCGCTGATCGGGTACTGCCCCATCTTCGATAAAAACAAGGGCATTAAGGTGATCACAAGAGAGACCATCGCCGATAACATCCAGTCGCGCATCGACGGCTTCGGCATGTGCACTTCCAGGCGGGCGCTGAAGATGACCGACTTCGTCTCGTTCGGGATATCAGAGATCATCAGCACGGCAATGAGCAACGGGCTGGTCGACGCGGCCGTGCTGGTGTGCGAAGGCTGTGGCACGGTGATCGTCACAGATCCGGAGATGGTGCAGGGTATCGGCGGCAGGGTCTCCGGGCTGGTCAGCACTACGCCAATCCCTGAAGTGATCGATCGGGTTGGCAGAGACAAAGTAATTGATCCGTCCACTGCGAAGATTGATCAGGCGGCCGGTGCTAGGATGGCGATCGCCTTAGGCTATACGCGTATGGCGGTAACGATCACTCAGGGGTCGGCCGCAAAAAAGCTGCGGGAGATTGAAAGCGAGACTGGCACGACTGTGTATCCCTTCATGGTACACGTCACGGGCATTTCCCAGGAAGAGGCCGACCTGTCTTTCAAGTATGCGGACGTCGCCACTGGCTGTGCGTCTAAGCACATGCGAGAGCTGGGTGCGCAAAAACGTGCTTTTAAGGTAGGCGACTCTGTGCCTATCTTTGGCATCTCTTCACGCGGCATAGACCTGATCAACGAGCGGGTCAAGTTCACTGGCAAGTCACTAACGCCAAACCCTGACGCCAGGCAGCCGGATAAGCTGATCTGATCTGATCGGTGGCAGGGCTGGATGACCTCTTGATTAAGGGACGCCCATGAGACCTTTTAAGAGTCCCTGCGTCCCTTCCATATTATATTGCCCTTTAGGGGCATATGCCACTTTATCTTCTGTATGCAATTACTAACCCGATACAGATCACGGCCACCAGTGCAGTAAATCCAGGCGTTGCTGCCGAGTTACTGGCATCAGTCTGGTTGCTTTGCGAGGCTGGTGAGGGCGACACGGTCTGATTGGTCACCTGATCCGGTAGCAATGTTTCTGTCACAGCCTGGGCCGATGGCGATGGTGTCAGATTTTCCGAAGGCGTGACCACTGGTGTTGGCGTATTCGGTTTTGAGGTCGGGGTTGCTGTAGCTGATGGGGTGGGTGTTGCCGGGGTTGGGCTGGGAGTTGGGGTGTAAGTACCTTGGGGTATGATGACGAGATTAGCTGTTGCAGTCGTCATCGGGTATACCGGGAAGTTGTTGGATAATCCCACTCCGTACTCGTTTTTTCCATATATCCTGTAAACGTATCCGCTGCCGGATGCATTGACGCCGGTAAACGAGAAATAGCCCGACTGGTCAGTATAGCCGCTGGCATACTCGACAGAAGTATTCGATGGATCAACAACCCATACATGCACGCCCGGTAATCCTTCGGATGTGTTGGATGTTGTTACTTTACCGGATATGCTCCCCGGGGATTCCCCCACTGGCATCGGCGGATAGTTCTGGTGTACATACGGTTCGGCTGCCGATGCCTGCGCTACAATAAGCACTAGCATCAGGGTCAACGTGGCAAACACAAATAATTTACGGAGCTCTGGCATAGAATAGTATCCAATTTCTTATAATATATAACCTTATTATCACAATCGCTAAACCTCTGTATACGTCTCTATTTGTTTTACCGGCCATGACGTCTGGCAACATCCTTTGGAAATCTATATATCTCGATATGACAATAGTCGTGTAATTAACAATTGTTAATAAACGGTAGGATAATGCTGAGGATGGTACGGTGGCAATCGGCAGGTGCAGGTAGTATCACGACAGCACCGCTTACCGCTATGCCTCTCGGTACCGAAACAACTGTATTAGAAGGACCCTATGCTGCCAAATAACCTGGTGATATTCCTCCTCGAGATCGCAATAATGCTTTCTACCGCATTGCTGTGTGGCCAGCTGGCCCGTAAGCTTCGCTTTCCCTCTGTCCTGGGCGAGCTTGTCGGCGGTATCATCCTGGGCCCGACGATCTTTGGCTGGCTGTTCCCGGGCTCTTTCGGCTGGCTGTTTCCTGCTTCAGGGGCTGTCTTTGACGGGAGGGACGCACTGGTACAGATCAGTATGCTCTTCTTCCTGTTCGCAGTAGGGCTGGAGCTAAACCTCGGCATGATCAAGAAGCGTGGTTCCAGTATTGCCTGGACTAGCTTACTGGGCATAGTCGTACCATTCGCACTCGGTTTCGGGCTTGTCATGGCATTTCCCGGCTTGCTAGGGGAGCAAGTACAGGGCCGGCTGTGGCTCTTCGCCATGTTTATGGGTACTGCTTTGTCCATATCGGCGCTACCCGTCATCGCCCGTATCCTCCTGGACTTTGGCATGATAAAGACGGAGGTGGGGGCAGTCATCCTTGGCTCAGCAACCGTCAACGACCTTATCGGGTGGTCGCTGTTTGCGTTTATCCTGAGCAGTTTTGCGCCCGAAAGACTGTCCGGACTGCCTCCTTACGTGACGCTGGCCCTTGTGCTCCTATTCTTCGCGTTCATGC
Source organism: uncultured Methanocella sp. (assembly GCA_964548585.1). Lineage (GTDB taxonomy): Archaea > Halobacteriota > Methanocellia > Methanocellales > Methanocellaceae > Methanocella_A. The sequence continues at coordinate 45,523 of CAZJRS010000016.1, forward strand.
TCACAATCGGGCGTGCCGGGGGAAAGAAAGTTCAGGTGTGGCTCAGGTCGCATCTCCCCTGGCCCGGCGGGTTCCTGGGGGTTGTCATCGTCCTGATACTGCTTGCTGCCGCTTTTGCGGAGGCTATCGGTATCCATGCGATCTTCGGAGCGTTTCTGGTGGGTGTGGCATTCTCCAACGGTTCGGCGGATCGGAACGAGGCACATGAGATGGTATACCAGTTTGCCATGTACTTCTTCGCTCCCCTCTACTTTGTCTCGATAGGGCTGAAAACAAATTTTCTGGCTGCCTTCGATCCCGTACTAGTGGGCGTCGTGCTCATCCTGGCCTGTACGGGAAAAATCCTGGGCGCCACAATCGGCGCAAAGATCGGAGGTTTGTCTCTCCGACAGGCAACTATCATCGGCTTCGCGCTGAACGCCCGCGGTGCCATGGAAATGCTGCTGGCGACGGTCGCTCTCGAGGCTGGCCTTATCGATGATCGCCTCTTTGTCGCCCTGATCATCATGGCTCTTGTCACTTCGATCCTCAGTGGCCCAGTCATTGGCTGGATGACGAGATTAGAGTCCTCAAAACCAGATGTTGCCGTTCAGGAATCCTACCGGGGTATGGCGCTCTACGAGGACTTCCGGGAAGAGGACTGATTTTCCACCGCTTTTTTCGGCCCGGGCTTAACATCGTTAACTATTTATATCTGCCAATAACAATCGTTAATAAACGCCGTGATATTATGAAGCCACCCTGTGAACTTATCGTCTGGTATGTGATCCCCACGATCCGTGCCGAGCTTTCCAAAGAGCTAGTCAAGATGGGCATGTCCCAGAAAGACATCTCGGAACGACTGGGCATCACCCAGTCTGCGGTATCTCAGTATATCAAAGACAAGCGAGGAAAGGGTATACCCATCAATAAGGAAATCCGTAAGGGAATCAAAAATCTGGCGAAGCAGATCATGGCCGAGAAGTCACCTAAGGACGTCATTCCTGGTATCTGCATGATATGCGGCATTGTCAAATCCAGTGGCTCGCTGTGCGATCTGCACAGAAAGGAGGAAGCCAACCTTGAAGGCTGCGACGTCTGTTTTGAGGGAAGTAAGGTCTACGACCTTCATTGATTTTTTCTAAAAAAAAACAGAGTCGGCGGATTTTTAAGTTTTTACTTCCGCCACGAACTTTTTTACCTTGTCCGCGTAGCTGTCCTTTTTGATCTCAGCGGCATATACGGCGAGCGTTGCCTTCGGCTTTTTACCGCTGAGATCTCCCATATCTTTGAAGGTACTATCCTCACACCGGTCCCCGGCAGTACAGAATATCGCGATGTTGTGGAATTTTGCATGATTCTCGCTAATGTATGTCCTCACCGGCGATGACATATTTTTGGCCCAGATCGGGGTGCCGATGATCACCAGATCATATTTCGACGGGTCTTTCGTTACCGGTTGTAGTTTCGTCAGCGCTTTCGAAGACGCCTGGCGCCCCGAGTTCAGGAAGCCGAGCGGCCCTGATCTGTTCACTGTATCGACGATCTCTTCTACGTCGCACTGCAACTCCTTCGCGAGCGATTCCGCGACTTTTTTCGTGTGGCCTGTCCTTGAATAATAAACAATAAGCGTTTGCATAATTAAAAATTTGTCAGCACTATTATAAAGGTATCTATCTAGCTAATAATTCCTTTTGCCTCAATCTGAAGCTATATCATATCCGCGGGCTATTAACAATTGTTAACAAACGCAGGAATGGCAGAGTGCCTATGCAGCCGTCCCACGATGGTCTACGGAAGTTCAAATCTTTCTTCCTGCTTTAAAAGTTTTGAGGGGGCTCCCGGGGGACTTTTTCAAAAGTCCTCCTGGGTCTCGACACCAAAGCAAGCCCGAAGGGCATTTAAAAGTGATGTTTTGGAGAGGTGATGAGGGGAACTTTTTACAAAAAGTTCCCCTGACACCTCATTCCGAAACGATTAAAGGTAACAGTAAACTTTCAAAGGCAATCAAGCAGAAATGGCAGAGAGGCTATGCAACCGACTGCAGATCGGTTCAGGGGAGTTCGATTCTCCCTTTCTGCTCTCCAGGTTTTTCATGTCATCAAACACAGCTGAAGCGAAGCTTAAAAAACTACAGTCGATTCTCAGGGATTTCGAAAGTGTTCTCGTGGCGTTCTCAGGCGGAGTCGACTCGACTCTGCTGCTGAAGTGCGCTGTGGATACGCTTGGCCCGGACCGGGTAGTCGCCGTGACGGCAACCTCATCGACCCTGCCGCCCGAAGACCGGGATCGGGCCGTAGAGCTATCTCTGCATATGGGCGCTCAGCATGTGATTATCG
>CAZJRS010000017.1:0-11461 GCA_964548585.1 uncultured Methanocella sp.
CCGTTACGCTTGAACGGCGTAGGCATGGCTGCGTAGACTCCCTCGGGGTGATACAGAATAATATACCTCCTCTTCGAGGAGTTTGATTTTTACAGATATTATACGTTAGGTGGGCAAAACACGTAAAATCTGTAGTCCAAACGATCAGTGACTAATGCTCCAGCCGCATTTAAAACGCCAAAATGCCACTACTTTGACGTGCTGAACAGTAACTGATCAAAAAAATTATCTGGCATTTTGGCGTTTTATCAATCGGAGTTACTTACGCGCGTAGCGCGCAGCAGCCAGCATACGCTGGTACTCGACAAGCGGGAACGAGAGGTCTGCGGGCAGCTCATCAAAAAGGCGTACTTCGGCGATTTCTTCGACGTTGGGCGTCGAAGACAATTTTTCGCCTATGCTGCCAAGATATACTATTCCACTTTCTTCGCGTTCGAGAACTCTAAGGGTATGCACATTATAGCCTGTCTCTTCCCTGAATTCTCTGGAGGCCGCAGCCTCCGGGTTTTCTCTGGGTTCCAGCTTTCCTCCCGGCATTTCCCAGGCTCGCCGGGCGTGGCGAACCATCAGGAACCGGTCGCCTTTAAAAGCGATAACATAGACATAGCTAACCGCCATTCAGTGCACTGCTCCAAAAAAATGTTAATGTATTAGAATGGGACTTTGGTGTTGGCCAGTGTCCATTCTACAATGCCTGCGTATTTATCCTTCAGGCTGTACTCGTATTTTGCATCATACGAGTTCTTGTGTGCGTGTAGGATACCCAGTTTGGAATGAATGACTCCCAGCATCGCTGTCACTTGTTTTAGTGTGATCGAGAAGTTCCGTTCGATCAGGATCCGGTGGAGCGTGTCAGCAGTAAGCCTCTTGAGCTTCACGAAGGCGTGTAAGACGATTCTGCGTATACCGTGGACGTCTGTCTTGAGATACTCATCCAGACGCTTGGTAATCTCATTTACGATAAAATCCATTTTCCTTCCCTACCTATTTACCCTAATGATCATTATCACATGGGAATATTTAACTCTTTCTTAACAAGCAATTGATGACGACAAGAATATATTAATCATCTATAGTATGAGACGTGCCAGAAACTGCCCGATCTGTCTGGTCTAAAGTCGTAAATTTTTTTTATCGCTGCTTTAAAATTTTCAATGGCGATAATAATTCTGCGATGCGGCTACCGGGAATTGAACCCGGACTTCGAGCTTGGGAAGCTCATGTCATAGCCACTAGACCATAGCCGCATAGGGAAAAGCCAGTCTGGCCGTTGATTTAAATGCCGTTTTTTGTATATGTATTTTGTGGAAGCGCACAGCGCACTATCGAATATAGCTGCACAGTACCAGGTTTAGCCCGGATGCCCCGCGCTTACGAGCCGCTGCGTGGCCACATGCTTGCCGTTATCACAAATGTCATATCCGGCGCCGGTTGATCTTGCGCTGGACCAGAAGAGCCGTTGTCCTGACGTGGAATACTGCAGATGAGGCTCGGCCGAAGGCGAGCGTTTTCTTGTGGATGATCGCCTCCCTGAGGTCCGCACCTTCTTCGAGGAGCGTATAGGCATTGCCGATTTCCGCGCCGAAGTGCGCATCACTTCCCCCTACTTTGGCTTTGCCATAGGCGTTCGCGTACGAATCCGCCGCATCGTTATACCTGCGGAAGACGCAACGGGCATTCATCACTTCTACTCCGTCAACCAGGGGGGCGTCGTTTTCCGTCAGCCAGAATGCCGAGCGGCGCATGCTGTCGAAGGGATGAGGCACTATGGCTACTCCACCCTGTGCCTTAATTTCTTCAATGACCTCTGTGTGTTTTCTTGCCTTGATCTCTTCGGTGAGGTACAGCCCGATCACATCGCCTCTGTCCGTGTGGACCTCAGATCCGCAGATAACCTCTATACCCTCGGGTTTCAGCTTGAGTGCTTCCACTCCGCCTCTGATCGTGTCGTGATCAGTGACCGCAATACCGTCAAGGCCGCGCTTTTTAGCGATTTTTAGGAGATCCCTGACCTCCATGATTCCATCCTTAGAATACCTGGAATGGGAGTGCAGGTCGTATTTCAGCATAGTTTGCCCTTCGTATGATAATCCTGTCTGCTGATACACTAAATATCTTTCCGGGCATTTAAAAATAGTGGCCTCCTGGCGCTGTGATCGCCAGGAGTCGTCGTTTTAAAACTTAAAGGGCCATCAGGCCCTTACATGAACTGGCCCATGCCGGGTGGCATGGCACCCATGCCGCCCATGCGGCCGGCTGCAAGCTGTCGCTGTGCCTGCTGCTGAGCTTCCATGATGGTGCGCTCATCCGGGCCGCCCGACGCGATTACATCGTCGATGCGGAGGATCATGACTGCAGCTTCGGCCGCCGAGCCGATGGCCTGGGTCTTGACCCTCAGCGGCTCGATGACGCCCGCGGCGATCATGTCGACCGGCTTGCCCTCGTACACGTTCAGGCCGAAGTTCTTGCCGCCCTTGCCTTCGTGTTTGCTGCGCAGGCTGACCAGCATGTCGATCGGGTCCAGGCCTGCATTTTCCGCCAGCGTCCGGGGGATGATTTCCAGTGCCTTCGCAAATGCCTCTACCGCCAGCTGCTCTCTGCCGCTGACCTTCGAAGCGTACTGCTTGATCCTCAGGCTGAGCTCGATCTCAGGTGCAGCTCCGCCGGGGACGACTTTTCCGTCCTCGACGACGACACCTACGACTCGCAGAGCGTCATGCAATGCCCTCTCCAGCTCATCGATGACCGTATCGGTGCCGCCGCGGATGAACACGGTGACAGCCTTCGGGTTCTTGCACTGCTCGACAAAGGTGAGGGACTCCTCTCCACTGACCCTTCTCTCTTCTACCAGGCCAGCGTAGCCGAGGTCCTTGGGGTCGATCTCGTCGATCTTGGTTACGATCCGGGCACCCGTGGCCTTAGATAATTTCTTGAGGTCGGACTCGGAAATGCTCTTGATGGCGAGTATGCCTGCCTTGCCCAGGAAGTTTTCTACCAGGGAATCGATGCCCTTCTGGGTGAAAACGACGGTGGCGCCGCTCTTGGTGATGAGATTCACGTTCTTCTTGAGCATCGCCTCTTCCTGGTCCAGGAACGTCTTCATCTGCTGTGGGTTCTTGATCTTGATGGTCGCGTCCACCTGGGTCTTCTTGATCTCCATGGGCGCGTTGAGGAGCAGGATCTTTGCCTTGGCCACCGACTTCGGCATGCTTTCGACAGCCCGGCTCTTGCCAAAGGCTATTCCCTTGATCAGCTCGGATGCCCTCGCTCCGGGGCCTGCCATCTTCTCAACCTTGATATTGTCGATGTCGACCTTGCCGTTCTCCTCAACTGCCAGGACTGCGTCCACGGCCAGCTTTGAGAGCATGATGCCATCGGCTTCCGCGCCTTTGCCGGTCATTGCGGTGAAGGCGATTTTCTCCAGCAGCTTTTTGTCGGTCTTTTCGACCGGGACTGCAATCGTCTGGAGCAGTTCCTGGGCTTTTTCCGCTGCCATCCGGTAGCCGGTCGCGATCACGGTCGGGTGGATCTCCTTTTCCATGAGATCTTCCGCTTGTTTAAGCAGCTCACCAGCAAAGACCACCGCGGTGGTCGTACCGTCGCCTACTGCATCATCCTGAGCCTTGGCGACTTCGACAATCATCAGGGCAGCCGGATGCTCGATCTGGACTTCCCTCAGGATAGTAGCGCCATCATTGGTCACTGTGACGTTACCCGTGGGGTCGACAAGCATCTTGTCCATGCCCTTCGGGCCCAGGGTCGACTTGACTGCCTCCGCCACTGCCTTGGCTGCCATGATATTAAATTGCTGGGCCTCTCTGCCCTTGGACTGGGTAGTTCCTTCCCTTAAAATGTATACTGGCTGATTGCCAGCACCTTCGTTGGCCAAAATCATACCTCCAGAAATATGCTTTGCATTAAGTGTTATGGAGCATAATTAGGATTGTGCGTCTATAAATAATTTACCGCAGGCATCATGACGAATCGCCAAGCCGTGGCGCATATCTTCATGCGGCCCGTGGGCCGCATGTAAGAGCTGATCGCCATCGCGTGCTTGCTTGTTATCCAGGCCAGTAAGCTAATTATAAATAATACCTCCACAAACCTACGCTCCACCATGTTTGACCAGATGCTGCTTTCCATAGGGCTGATCATCGCATCGCTGCTCATCGGAGTTCTCGTTGGTATCGCGAAGAAGAATTTTTCGGATGGAGAGAAAAAGCTCATTTCGCTGGGGATGACCGGCATGGTCTTCGTACTAATCTTTCTCATGGGTGTGAAAACCGGACTTAACAAGTCTGTCATGGACGGGCTGGGAGTCTTTGGTTTAAAGGCGCTGGCGATATCTCTCGCAGCCATCGCAGGCAGTATCCTCTTTGCCGTGCTGTTTGACAAACTGGTACTCAGGAGCGGATCAAAGTGATCTGGCAGATTCTGGTCGCATTAGCACTGGGAATACTGATCGCGGTCTTCGGCCTGGTCCCTGATGTGCTTTCGACTAACGTGGACACGATCCTGACCGCAATGCTGTGTCTGTTGCTATTCTTCATAGGCCTTGACCTCAGCCAGAACCGGACCGTGGTAGCAGAGATCAAACGCATGGGCATCAAGATTCTGCTGCTGCCGTTGTTCATCGCCTGCGGCAGCATCGTCGGCGCCCTGGCCGCCAGCTTCGTCATTGGCATTAGCCCCGCCAACGCGATGGCCATCGGTGCGGGCTTCGGGTGGTATAGCCTGTCCGGCATCATGCTCACCACGATGGTTGGTGCGGATATCGGTACGATGGCTCTACTCTCCAACGTATTCCGGGAGATCCTGTCGATCATGCTACTGCCCTTCGTAGTCCGCTACTTCGGCAAGGTCGCCGCAGTAGCGCCCGGTGGCGCCACAACCATGGATACGACACTGCCCTTCGTGGTCAAGTACGCCGGCAGCGAGATGAGCATCATCGCCTTCGTCAGTGGGGTAGTGCTCTCGATACTCGTCGTCTTCCTCGTGCCGGCCCTGGCGGGCTTGTAAGCTCTTAATAATATTGGTATTGTTTGTGCTTAAAACGCCAAGACGCCAAGGCGCCAAGGTTGGTTTGTTAAACGCCAAGGCGCCAAGGTGGTCTCCTATAAGGTTTTATTAAATCGTTCTTGGAGTCTTGGAGTCTTGGCGTTTAAAATCCATGTTTGCAAGGTTGATTTTTTTACTATTAAGTGAAAATAATACTTTCACATTACTTTAGCGCAAACCGTTTAAACCCACAGGTTACATCTCCTATCGATGGAACGATTTAGCCAGACGGCAGAGCGGTGTGCGGATCTGATCAAGAGGAGCGATGAGCTTCTGGTTGTCTCTCACATTGATGCAGACGGTCTCACTTCCGCGGGTATCATTTGTACCGCACTGAAGCGGCTGGGCAAAGGGTACGATACCCGGTTTATCAAAAAGCTCGATGAAGCTTCCTTAAAAGAGATCGTTGCCGTGGCCGGGAAACGCACTGTGATCTTCACAGATCTCGGGAGTGGTGTAATCGATCAGATTGTGGCGCTGGGCCTGACTGCGGTTATCGCAGATCATCACCAGCCGAAGTTGTCTGATTACCCATATCATCTGAACCCGCATCTTCATGGTCTCAACGGAGCGACAGATATCAGCGGCTCGGGCATGTCGTTTATCCTGGCGCTCAAGCTCGGGCCGAACGAAGACCTGTCTCCACTGGCTATCGTCGGGGCGGTAGGTGATTTGCAGGACATGCGCACCCATGCGATGGTCGGTATTAACCGGCAAATTTTGGCGCTGGCCGTCTCGGGTGGATACCTGTCTTTCGAAAAGGACATCAAGCTGTTCGGCCGACAGACACGCCCGGTCTATAAGCTTCTCCAGTACAGTTCAGATCCGTATATCCCTGGACTGACTGGCTGTGAAGACGCGTGCATCTCTTTCCTCGAAGATGCCGGTGTACAGGTAAAATCGGAAGCCTGGCGGCGATGGATCGACCTGAGCCGTGAGGAGAAGACTCTGGTCATTTCTCGTCTGTTCCAGCGTTGCCTGTCCAGTGGTATGCCCGCTCACAAAGTACAGCGGCTGGTGGGCGAAGTTTATACCCTCTGCAAGGAAGAGCCGGGAACCGAAATGCGCGATGCCTCGGAGTTCTCCACGCTGCTCAACGCTACCGCCAGGTACGAATACGCCGACGTAGGACTGGCCATCTGCACCGGGGACCGGGGGGAAGCTTTCCACTATGCCCGTGATCTGCTTGAGCAGCACCGGCGCAACCTTGTCAACGGCCTGAACCTGGTCCACGACCGGGGAGTCATCCGACTGAAAAACGTCCAGTACTTCGACGCGAAGGGCGAAATCCGGGAAACTATCGTCGGTATTATCGCCGGCATGAGCAGCAGCCTCGACTGTGTTAGCCGGGAGGTCCCCATCGTAGGGCTGGCCACCTCCGGGGAGGGCATTAAGATATCCGCCCGGGGTAATCATGACCTGATCCTGCGGGGCCTCAACCTGGCCCGGGCTCTCTCGGAGGCGGCCGCTACCGTAGGCGGCGCCGGCGGAGGCCATGACATCGCTGCAGGGGCAACCATTCCCGTGGGAAGCGAGGCTGAGTTTATGGCCATCCTGGATAAGAAAATCGGGGAACAGATTAAAAGCAGAGTATAAATGCGCCCCTGTCGGATATCCTGTATAGCGAAAACCTTTATATGCAGCCGGTTCATGTAGGAATTATACGGAAGGAGACTACTAACAATGCTCATGTTTTATTCTGAGGAGCGATGGAATAACTGGATAAACCAGGTGAAAGAAAGCAAGTTCAAGTTTGACCCGACGGCAGAAGGCCTGGGCAGAGAGGGTATCGTATTCCTCGACATGGAAGAGGACGTCATCCTCGGGGTCTGCAAGATCACCGGCAAACTACAGAAAGGCTATATCACCAAGGAAGATGCGGTTGCCAACATCGAAAATATCAAACAGATCGTCCTGTCTCCCGTCGAGCCCATGGACGATGACAAAGATGAAATGGTCGAATCGGTTCAACGGGCACTGGTTGCTGTTTTCGGCGCCGCCGAGTACTTCGTCACCGGCGACTTCGATGCCAAGGCAGACCCGACCAAGCTCATAATCGAGGCTTTCAAGGCCGAGGAAAAAGAGGATATGGACAAGACGTTCGAACTGGTCAGCAAGGCCGGTGCGCTGGTCCTGGCCGGCAAATCGTTCGACAGTGAGAAAGCGTTGGAAAAGATCGCCCCGGAAAGCCTGGTCGCTGAAGGTGTGGATGGCCTTGATTCGATCGCGGCCGTCCTCGCAGGTGGCATAGACTACACGGACGATGCCGACGATGATAATGAGTAAGCCGCTCACATCTCCTTCCAATTTCTAATTTTTAGTTTTATTTCCCTAAGATCACGGTTCCAGTGGTCTTTTCCCCTCTAATCGCTTTTTGGACCCGGGACCAGCATAAGCCGTTTACCACTGAAGCATCCATCTGGTGGTCGATCAGAAACTTAGGTAATGCACGATCGACGCACGTTTCTTCCATCTCATCGAGCTTCGATGCCTCGACCGATTCCAGTAGACTGCCATTTGCAAAGATCCCATCCACATCCGTGGCTTTTACCAGATGTCCCCCGGTTCTGCCGGCCATCCAGGCAGCGATCGTATCCGAGGTCACGTCCCATGAATGAGGCAGTGCATCGTCTTTCCGCAGGATCTCGTAGGGTAATGCGATTCTGGTCCCGCCGCCCGTCAGCGAATCCGTCAACGGTATGCCCGTCCCGTCAGCTAAATAGTATGCGTACTGGTTCATCGCGAGGACTGCCATCCAGTGGGCAGCGTCGTCGGAAAGCGATCGCTCACGGTAGACCTTTCTCACTCCGTCGGCGAACTCCCCGCCGCCCGGTACTACAAGTACGTCTAACTCCTCGACTGCTATTTTTTGCAACAGCACCCGGGAATGATCAAACAGGCTCCCGCCGATCTTCAGCACTATCATAACTACCAGCCCATACCACTTCTGATCATGTTATAGGATATGTAGAGTAGCACCAGGTAAAAAATATACCTTATGTAATGAACCGGTATCTTCTCCGAGGCTGAGGTGGCCAGTCTGGCACCGATGACCGCTCCCGGTACTATGGCCGCGGCTGTGATCAAGGCTTCTTCCGCAGAGAAACTTGTCCCGGAGCCCACGATGAAATAGGTAATGGCTCCGAATGTGGACGATACGACTATCGTGGCCAGCGAGTTGGCAATGGCATTTCGCAGCGGTACTTTCAGCAATATATTTTGCACAGGCACCGCAAGTGTCCCTCCGCCTATGCCTAAAATTGACCCAAGCAAGCCCATGCCAAATCCGAGCGTCGAGAACGCAGGGACATTGATGTGCTGCGGCTCCTTTGTCTCTCCTGTGTCTGGTTTCTGCCTACGTATCAATGCCACTGCGATCAGTATCAGCAGGAATATGCCAAAGATGATTTTTATTAGCGACTCAGGGCTATGGATCGCGATGAATGTGCCGATGATGATGCCGGCGATCGAGCCGACATTCATTATCATGATTATTTTCTTGTGCAGCAGTCCTCGCCCGCGGTAGCCGAGTACCGAAGTCAGCGAGACAAAGATGTTTGAGATCAGCGATACTGCGATGGCCAGGTGTATGGGCAGACCGAAGCCAAGTGTCAGGGTCGGCACCAGAATGGTGGCGCCACCCAGGCCTAGTAAGCCACCGAATGAGCCCGCTATCAGACCCGTTATCAAAAATAGGATGATGTCTACTTGCGATAGCATTGCGACCCCTCTAAAGTATGCGGAGATAATGATTAAATATGCATTGCACGATGTGCGAGAAAAAAGAAAAATGATAAAGGAAATGTCTAAAGAATAATCTCGATATCGAGTTCCTCAGCCAGTTCCTTATACCTGTTACGGATTGTGACTTCTGTCACGCCGGCTACGTTGGCGACCTCGCGTTGGGTCCTGCGCTCGCCACACAGGATCGACGATATGTAGATGGCCGCTGCAGCCACACCCGTCGGGCCTCTGCCGCTGGTCAGCTCTTTTTCGGCTGCCTGCCGCAGAATCTCTACTGCTTTGCTCTGCACTTCACCCTTCAGGGATAAGCCCGAGCAAAACCTCGGGACGTAGTCGATGGGCGACGTCGGCATGAGCTTCAACCCGAGTTCTCTGGATATGAACCGGTAGGTTCTGCCAATTTCTTTCCTGCTGACTCTCGACACTTCTGCGATCTCGTCGAGCGTCCTTGGCACGCCGTTCTGCCGACAGGCTGCGTATAATGCTGCTGCTGCTACACCTTCGATGCTTCTGCCGCGGATCAGGTTCTTGGATACCGCTTTACGGTATACGACTGCGGAAGTCTCCCTGATGTTTCTTGGCAGACCCAGCGCGGATGCCATCCTGTCCAGTTCTGACAGGGCGAATGCCAGGTTTCTCTCTGTTGCGTTAGATACCCTTATACGCCTCTGCCATTTTCTCAGCCTATAAAGTTGAGCTCTGTTCTTGGAGGAGATGGACTTACCATAGGAGTCTCTGTTCCTCCAGTCGATCATCGTTGACAGACCCTTGTCGTGAATGGTGAACGTCATGGGGGCGCCCACACGGGAACGCTTCATGCGCTGGTCGTGGTCAAAAGCCCTCCATTCAGGGCCCATATCTATGAAGTCCTCGTCGACCACAAGGCCGCACTCGTTGCATACGAGTTCAGCTCTCTCATAGTCATGCACAAGCTGGCGGGAGCCACATTCCGGGCACTCCATTATGCGCTCTTCGCTTTCACCGGTCTTTTCGGTTTCCTTCTTCACTCTTTCAAGAGTTTTCTCTTTGGAGATCTCTCGCTTTTCAATCTCTTTTATTTTTTCAATCTCTGCCACGGTAATACACCTTCTACGCGATGAATACTCTCTCGTTCACCAGCGCCTGCACGCCGGATTTTGGCATCCTTTTATCCGGCTTTACGGAAACGTAAGGGGCCTTCTCTGGGCCGAAGATATCATAAACAGTGCCTATTCTGTCCATCTTTTTCGTGACTACCTTCGCGTTGATTTTCGGGAGCGACGCCTCCTCGAGCCTGATGATCAGGTGACCATGTGTAGATACATGCAAAACTGGGCCAAGTCGTTTCAAAAAACGTCACTTCCAAAACTATATATAGTCTTATGTGTTTGTATAAAAACTTTACGCAATACTTAATATGCTCTGCTATATTCGTACTATCAGGCGCTATTGGCGCATTTTCATTAATAAGTGGCTTAAATTATAACTATGTAGCTGCCGCATAATAAAACTTTCGAAATTGCCAGTACTGTAATGGTGTTACACCAACGCCAGTTTATCCTGGCTCACCTGCGGCTGACGATCAAATTCAGCTTACGCACAGCGTTTTCCCTTGTAGTTCTCGCTTCTTCCTCACTCAGGCCTGCGCCCCGGGCAATCTCCAGCGCTCGTGCGCCCGTGATCAAATCTCCCGGCCCATGCGAATCTGTGTCCACAATCATCCTCGCTCCCGCATCCCTGGCAATGCGCGCAACATGGCCATTCGTCATATTATGGCCGCCCCGCGAGGTGATCTCCAGTAGTATGTCGTTTGCCGCTGCAATCTTTGCCTCTTCCAGCGTGATGAAGCCCGGGTGGGCGAGTACATCTACATCCATGCATTCGACAGCCGCTCTGTTTGTGCCCGTGATCACAGGCTCCGCCGGCGTCTCACCATGGACAACGACGATCTCCGCGCCCAGCTCTTTAGCCCTCTTCGCGAGCGGAGCGATGTGCTCCGGCGGCAAATGGGTAAGCTCCACACCCGGTATCACCACGATACCAAAACACTCCTCCAGCACCCGGGCTTTCTTCGCAGCATCCACCAGCCTCTCCAGGTTCGTGTAGTCCGCATGATCGGTGATGGCGATTGCCTCGTAGCCGATCACCTTCGCCCGGCGCACCAGCTCACTGGGTATCAGTTCGCCGTCGCTCAAAAGGGAGTGAGTGTGGAGATCGATCATCAGGACAAAGTACGCGGGAAGGGTATTAATGCTTTTCTAAAAAGGGTCGAGAGTTGTTACTCTTCCATCATTGTTTGCCGCCGCGCATGCGAATGATCTCGGAGCCGATCCTTCTCAGCAAATCCGATTTCGGCCCGATATTGTCTATGAGCACGTGACCGCTCTTATCCGCCCAGGTGGACGGGTGGGCTCTGTCACTCACCTGCTCCGGGTGCAGCCCCAGCTTCTCGGCAGCCCTGTAGATCTCATTCACCCTGGGCCCTTTGACCGAGCACGACATCGGCGCTAACCTGCCCTGGTTTCTGGCTTTGCTAGCGTCAAGGTACACGGGCCAGATCAGAATCTGGTGCTTTTCGTTCATCTCTTCGCGCTGCATCGGTATAATGTAGCCCGCCATGCCCTATATGGGTTTCGGAGCAAAAACGCGGCGTTTGTTTTTTCACCACAACGGCACAACG
>CAZJRS010000017.1:11561-41250 GCA_964548585.1 uncultured Methanocella sp.
GAGTGTCCCTACTTTTTTAAAAAATAGAGCGTTACTACCAATCGATTTGATAGTTATCGTTGTGTCGTTGTGTCGTTGTGGTTTAAAATGTCGTTGTGGTTAAAAATGCCGTTGTGGTAAATACTAAAAAAGTCTCAGGCGTCGGTCCTGGGTGTAGGTACCGGCGTGAGGAGTTTGGGTTCGGTCGAGGTCGCTACCTTCTCGAAGTCCATCATTTCGCTCATGAGGATGTGCATCTGTCGTTCGTCGAGCGCTTTGGTGTCGATGCAGAAGACGACCCGGCTGTTGCTCATCATGATCCTGTCGTTTAGATAATGAATAAACTTGAGCATGGTTTCGTAGCTGCTGCGCATCATCAGGTATTCCATGCCGTCCAGTAGTATCAGCCCGTCTTTTGCTTCGGACATGAACTTGTACATGGTGGCAGCGAGGCTGGTCATGTTGTCGGGCTTGATGATGCTTTCACCCGTGATTCCTTCGCCACTGTTGAGCCATATTATGGGAGTCTTTTCCAGGCCATACTTCTCCCGGATCTTCTTGGGGTTTTGCCTGGTGATGCATAAGCCCTGGATGTTGTGTTTCACCTGGTCGGCGAAAATTTCCATGTAGTCCTGTCTCTTCTTTTTATCAAACAGGTAGATGATGCCGGATTCGAACCGGTATGACGCCGAGGATGTCTCCGGGGCTGCGTTCTCTGTGACCGGCACCACGCCCAGGCCGGTGATCTCCGACAGATCCTTCAGTGTAATGATAAAGCCGCTTTTTATCCCGTCTTTGTAGATCTTGGACGTGGACATGGTGAGTTTAATCACCGAGCTATCCTTGCATCTGAATTCTCTCACGTAGCCCTTGCTGTCGCCCAGGTCCAGTGTCGTTCCCGGGGGCAGCAGCGAGTTTAACGGCCTGCCCGTAACCTCATCCTGCGAGTAGGACAGCAGACTCGAGGCGCTGCGGTTGAACGAGACGATGAGCCCTGATGCGTCGGTGGTCAGCATCGGATCTGGTGACTCGTTGATGATGCTCGCAAGATAGTTACTTGTATCCTGGATTTTCTTAAAGAGCCGGTGGTTATCGACGGCGATGCCTAGCTGGGAGCTGATGCTGAGCAACTCGCGGGTATCGTTTGCCTCCAGGTTTCTGCCCGAGGACAGCGTCATGATCCCAACCACTTTTTCCTTGACCGAGATCGGCACGTTGGTGACTGCCTTCACGCCTTCGCTTTCGTGCAGGTACTGTGCGCTTTCGCTGTAGAATACCCTGCTCTGGTCGACGATGCCGATGTCGTGGACCGCCTGTTTGTAGCGGACTACCCGTCCCTTCTCGAACCGAGTGACAGCCGCACGTAGCTTCATCTCCCCTCCGTCGTCTGAGTCAAGCAGGTATATGGCGCCGGAGTCGATCTCCAGCAGGTTCAGGATATCACGGAGCACGTGGTCAAGCATGTCCCTCGTGTTGTCCGATTTGTTGATCGTCGAAGTGATCGCGCTGATGATCTCCAGGTGGCGGTTATTCTCCTTCAGGGTTAGTTCGGCCTGCTTACGCTCCGTGATATCCCGGGCGAAGGTGCAGATGTATTCCTTGCCGTTAAACTCCAGGACATTGGTGGTGATCTCCACCGGGAACTGGCGCCCGTCTTTCGTCTTGTACCTGGACTCGAAGGTCCATCTCCCGTGTTCCTTGAGCTCCTTCAGGTGGTCAGGCCAGTCCTGCTGGGAGATATCCGCGCTGATATCCGAGACGCTCATCTTCAGCAGCTCATCCCTGCGGTAGCTCAGTGACTGGCATGCGGCATCGTTGACGTAAAATAACTTTCCGTCTTCCTGGACCCAGAAAGCGGAGTCTGCAGCGTGATCGACCGAGAACTGGGTGAACTGCAGCGCCTCTTCGGTTTGCATGCGCTCGGTGATGTCCCGGAAAACCAGCACCGCGCCGATCGTGTTGTTCTTGTCGTCCCTGATGGGAGCGGCACTGCTATCTATAGCGATCTCGTTGCCATTCCTGGCTATCAGTAACACGTTATTCTGCTGCGTCGCCGCCGCATCTTCTCTGGTGACCCTGCTCGTCGGGCTCTCCAGTGTTTTTCCGGCTTCGTCGATCACGTTGAATATGCCGAACAGCTCTCTGTTCTGAGCCTCGCTCAGCTTCCACCCGGTCAGGTTTTCGGCCACTGTGTTCATAAACGTGATCTTGCCTGCCATGTCCGTGGTGATGATCGCATCGCCGATACTTTTAAGCGTGACCGAGAGCCACCGTTCGCTCTCCTTGAGCTTCTTTTCCATCTTGTGTTTATACAAGGCCATCTCGATGGCCGTGAGCAGTTCTCTCTCCTCAAACGGCTTCAAGATGTAGCCAAAAGGCTCGGTTACCTTGGCCCGCTGGAGCGTGTTAGGGTCGGCAAAAGCAGTGAGGAAAATAACCGGTATCTCATAGAGCCGCTTGATCTCTTCGGCTGCCTGGATGCCGTCCATCTCTCCCTTCAAAAAGATGTCCATCAGCACCAGATCAGGCTGTAGCTCTCCCGCTTTCTCTATGGCCTTTTCGCCGTAGGCAACTACGGCCGGCACCTCATACCCCAGGTTTCTCAGCCGGTGCTGAATGTCCTTGGCAACAATGCTCTCGTCCTCGACCACTAACAAGCGCGCACTAACCATTTTCAATCCACCTAAACAGGTTCACAGTCACTGCTCTTTAACTGAACGATGATTTTAAACATTATGCCTTTAGATGTTTCTAAATAAATACTTCTTCTTCTCAAATCGTAAGCTAGTCCCCACCGGCGACAAATATTTCATCCATCATCGCAACTTATGTGTAAATCTTTCACGGTGATATCTTGCATAAAATTCAAGTCAACGTAGGTGCCAGCGTTACAGAAGCCAACAAGAGGCAGGCGGACGAAAACCGCGAACACCTCAACGATCATGGCATCAAGTCTGTAGACATCCTGGGCGCAGTAGGCTCTGGCAAGACGATGCTCGTCGAGAAGCTGACCCCTGTACTGAAGGCCCGGGGTTTCCGGGTGGGTGCCATTGTCGGCGACTGCTATGGCGACGACGACTATCAGCGGATTCACTCGCTGAACATACCGGTCGAGAACCTTAACACGGGCACTGAGTGCCACCTCGATGCGCACATGGTGCATCACGCGTTACATCACCTGCCCCTGGATGACCTGGATATCCTGTTAGTGGAAAATGTGGGTAACATGGTCTGTCCAACCGACTTTCCCGTGGGCAGTCACAAGAGACTCGTTATAGTATCTGTCACCGAAGGTGATGACGTAGTCAATAAGCACCCGGCGATGTTCAGGGAATGCGAGATCGGCATCATCAACAAGGTCGACCTGGCCGAAGCAGTTGGCGCCAGTGTCGAGCGCATGGAAAAGGACATGAGGCGACATAACTCGGCGATCCGGATACTCAAGACCAATCTCAAAAAGGGCACGGGCATCGACGAACTGGCTGATCTCATCACCAAATAATGGAATAACAAAATAAAAGTATATGTATAATGAGTGATAATCCAGCATAAATAACCTTCAAAGAGGTGAGACTGATGGCAGGATGTGGATGTGGCTGCGGCAGCAAGCCCAAGAAGGATGAGAAGGAAAAGGACGCAAAGAAGAAGAAGTAAGTTCTTCTGATTCCTTCGCAGTTTAAATTTATCTTATTTGCTTCGGCCGAAAGGCCGCTGTTTTTATATTCATTTCCGCTCGTTTCAGCAGCTCAGGCGCTGTAAGCGACTACCGATTAACTATTAGTACCTACACTTAGAAACACCTACGGTAAATAATTCTTTAAGTAGGTGACTATTTTGGGGGGAACTAAAAAACTACGTCAGGCGATCGGATCAGCTTTACTGATCCTTTCCCTCGCAGCGACGGCTTTTCTGGTGATGGCTGTCGCACCTGCCTCCGCGGGCAGCACTCACGACTATCTGTACATGATCGACCCGATCTCCGGCACTGCCCGGACCATGGATGTGGAAAACAACCAGCTCGGCCCAATCCTGGAAGGTTTCCTGAGCCCCGGGGCTATCGCCTCTGCTCCCGACGGTATGTATGTTTTCGTGGCGGACAGGCGGGGGATCAACATCATTGATACCTCCGCCGTTGCGGTCACAGGCCAGATCAACGGTACCGCCGGGCTCACGGTGAGCGACCTGAAAGTGAGCGGCGATGGGAAGCTGTTATTCATCGCAGACGGCAAGATTCCCGCTGTACAAGTATACGATATCGCCACCCAGAAACCGCTGTTCCAGATCAATCTGACCTCGATCGCGCAGCAGATCGAGGTTAGCCCTGACGGTGCCCGCCTTTACTTATCCGCCGGTAGCCAGATCGAATTGTACGACGTGGCCGCCAGGAGTAAAACCGGCAGCACGGGCTTCGGCACGATCAGCAGCATGGCTCTTGACGCGAACGGCACCTACCTGTACGTGGTAGAAGGCAAACTCGGTCAGGGGAATTCCCCTGTCCATGCCCTGAAGGCTTCTGATCTCTCTGAAGAGTGGTCGGTTAACGCCGGGCCCAACGCTCAGAGCATCGCCCTGACCCCCGACGGTAAGCTGGCTGTCACCGCCAACAACGACGATCTCTCCGCCACGGTGATCAACCTCGGGGAAAAGGAGGTAGCCGGAACGACCTATACCTCCATCTACCCGCACCGGGTGGTGGCTTCGTCCGACAGTAAGACCGTCTACCTCTCAACTGATACAGGCACCCTGACGAAGATCAGCACTTCTGGCTTCACTTCCCAGAAGGTCCACTCCAGCTTCGGCATTGCTAACATGGCCATGGCTCGGGTTGGCTCGGCGCTATACGCTCTACCTGCTACGCCCACGCCGGTCCCGCCTGCTCCAACGCCCACCGCCGGGCCGGTAACCCCGACACCCGTGGTGGAGACGGCCACGCCCGCTCCTGCCGAAGCAGCAGTTACCGCTACTCCGACTGAAGTGCCGGCGACGCCAACGGCAGTCAAGACAGGTTCCTTCGGCTGCCTGGGAATGCTGCTGCCGCTCTTCGGTGCGGTTGTCGGGCTTGGCCCGATCGCTGACCTGCTCCGTAAAAAGCGGCTGAAGTGAGGCTTGAAGTTCAATTTTCATTTTTTCCGGCTTTTACCATGGCGACTTGCCAGGCCGGAGTTATCTTTATAGCTATTAAGACGGGATGAGGTATGTCTTTCTCTAGGTGAGAATCTCATTTGTCCCATGCTGGTTTTACCATGGTCCTGAATTTTCTGTCAACCCGGCGATCCCGGACGATCGCGTTGTTCTTCATCTGTTTATTACTGCTGGTAGCTGAGGTCCCGGCTTCCGCATTTGCCGACTCCGTTGATTACCTGTATGCCACAGGCGCTGAGAACTCCTTACGAGTCTTCGCCGCCGACACCGGCACTCTGGTGAATACCCTGCCCGCCCGCGGCGAGATATCCTGCATAGCAGCGTCTGGTGACGGCCATTACGTGTATGTGGCTGAGGAGGACTCGATCGACCGGATCGAGACCGACGGTAATTCTGTATCCGCTTCGGTGAGCTACCCTTCGGCGGCCTCTGACGTATCCGCTCTGGTGATCGGCACCGACCACCGGCTCTATGTAGCGGACACAGGCAAGAAGTGTATCAACATTTACACAGCCGATCTCACTTACCTGGATACACTCCCTGTCAACACCGGCTCTTCCGTTGATATCACGGAAGGCTACGTGCCTCTCTATTTATCAATCAGCCCTGACGGTCGCAGGCTTTACGCTGGCTGCGCCTACGGACAGCCCGGCGCTGTCGCCTCGGTTGTATCCGAGGACTACTCGCTCCTGGTTTTCGACGCTGACACAGGAGAGCGCCTGAGTGTGCTGGGCTTACACTCAGCCGACTCCTCCGGCAGTGCGTCGGCCTCCAAATACCGGCTGAGGTCAATGACGGTCAACCCGGCCGGGGACTACCTCTGGCTCGGAGTCTACCTGACCGATACCTCTGGCAATGTTATCCAGGAGACAAGCCAGCTGCTGGCTCTTAGCATGCCGGTCTCAGATTCCTCTGTCACTCAAGCCCTTTACGTGCCGCCTGTCCCGGTAGATCTGGTTTTCTCAGCAGATGGCAAACAGCTCTTCGCGCTGTCTACCAACGCTGGACAGGCCGGGATCGTATCCTACGACCCTAAAAACTTCCTGATCGGCCGGCTCTTCACAGTAAATAACCCCAGCCTACGGCACGGTGTGCTATCATCCGGCACTGGTAAGCTATATGTGTCCACGGACCGGGGATATACCATTGTAGACACTGGCACCGGTAGTCTTCGGGATATCCCTGTATCAGGCTCTGTGGACCGGTTTGTCATAGTCAGCCTGGAGGTCTCGCCGACACCTCTTCCTACTTCGGCATCGACTACAACGCCCCTCCCCACTCCGGCTCCTGCGGCTACTCCCGCAGTTGGCACGGCGTCAACAACGCCGACGCCTATGCCGTCTGCGACAATATCCGAGACCGTAACGCCGTGCACCGAGCCTTTCGCTCCGTCGGCTTCACCTCTATCTGTGCCTTCTGCCGCTCCGTTGGCTTCGGCCGTGGCTGACGAGAATGCCGTCAAGTGCCTGGGCATGCCGATCCTCAGCATCGGCGCGGCCATCGCACTCCGACCGCTGCTCGAAACGCTGAGGCGCAAGCGAGCGCCTTAGCGTTTAACAGCAGTAAGGAAGCTTTCTTCCGAACTATAGTGACGGACTTGACAGTATGCATAGGAGCCACTCACCGCAGGTGACTCTCTGCCGAAGCAGAAGCTGATCCTGGGAGCTGCCTAAGCCGGTTTACTCCGGCAATGCCGGCCAGGGGCGCTGACGTCGGCGCCAGCCCGGTACGAAATATTTATATATTCAAGTGTCCTTCATGCAACACAGTTTCAGTCGCGGGATCCGTTCCCGCCGGGATGTGGCCTTAACCGGGCTGAACCAAGAAACACAATTCAAAGGAGACGAAACTAATGGTAAAGTCAGCATACAGCTACATACGTGATGCATGGAAGAATCCCAGCAAGACGTATGTCGGCGAATTATTCTGGGAGCGGCTCCAGGTATGGAGAAGGGAGCCCACAGTTGTCAAGATCGAACGCCCGACCCGGCTCGACAGAGCACGGGCATTAGGCTATAAGGCCAAGCAGGGCATCATCATCGCCAGGGCTCATGTACGCCGTGGCGGCAGCCGTAAGTCCAGGTACGTCAGGGGTAGGAAATCCAAGCACATGGGTACCAGGACGTTAACCAGGCGCGTTAGCATCCAGCGGATCGCTGAGGTCAGGACCAGCAGGAAGTTCCCCAACATGGAAGTTCTCAACTCCTACTGGGTTGGCCAGGACGGTAAGCACAAGTGGTATGAGGTCATCTTAGTAGACCCGCACCACCCCGGCATCGCCAGCGACAAAAACCTGAACTGGATCACCAAAGGCACCCACCGTGGCAGGGCAGAGAGAGGTCTGACCAGCGCCGGTAAGAAGGGCAGGGGCCAGAGAAGGAAGGGCAAGGGTACCGAGAAGAACTACCCGTCCGTCCAGGCTCACGGCCGCAGGGGCAAATGATCCATTATATTCTGTTCAGGACGCAGGCACATTCAACCGAGGAACCCTCGAGGGTCAGACTGGCCCTCGAGAATGTTCTTCCAGACGGAACCGTTATCGATTCGCTCGAGACAGAAGGTTTCTTCGGCAATCCCATCACTATTTTTACCGCGAAGCTGGAAAAGAAAGCCGCCTCAAGGTACTTTGATTTCATTCGTGAGAAGATGCCGGAGGAAGATCTGAGGGAACTGATCTCGGAGCTCCATGAAAGGGTGGATGAGGATTGCTCGTTTTACCTGCGCCTGTCCAAGCAGGACGCGTACCTCGGTGACGTCAGGATCACCTACGCAGAGGACGCCATCGCGCTGAAGGCCAAGTTGGCCGCATACCCCGCTAAGTATGAGACGGGGCTTAAGTTGCTCAGGGATTATTTCGATGCCGGCAAATGAGCTGCACTATTACGATTTGAATACTCACCCTTACCCGGAGGGCTCGAGTTCGGTGGCTCGCATGGCTCGCGAAGCTTCAGGGCTGGGTCTGGCAGGCATCTGCGCTTCGCCACACCACGACTTCCTAGCGGGCAAAGAACGGCTACCGGGTAACTTTTCTATCTTCCATGGCGTAGAGATCGCCGCGGCAAACCCGAACGATCTGCGCCGCCTGGTTGAACGATACCGTAACAAAGTGGCAGTTCTGGCGGTACATGGCGGCGAAGAGTCGGTTAACCGGGCTGCCTGCGAGGACAGCCGCGTAGACGTGCTCACCCATCCTCATGAAGGTGGCAAGACCAGCGGCATCAATCACATCATCGCCCGGCTTGCGGCCGATAAGTGCGTTGCCATTGATTTTAGCCTATTCCAGATCATTCACGCAAGGGGTGGTACCAGAGTCCGCACCCTTTCCAGCTACCGGGCTAATTTCGCTCTCGTCAGGAAATATGGGGCGCCTTACGTGATCACCTCCGGGGCGTTGTCCCACTATGATTTGCGGGACGCCCGGTGCATGATCGCGCTGGCGAGGCTGTTCGGCCTGAATGAAGCCGAGGCTGTCAAAGGCCTCAGCTATTATCCGGAACAGATCCTCCGCCGGACTTCGCCATCCTATGTGGCGGACGGCATCGAGATCGTGGAAACGCCCGGAGACGACCGGCATCACGGGGGCCACTTATGAAGATACTACCGTCATCCTTGCGGGAGAAAAAGCGTTACATCGCGTTCAGACTTCTCAGCGAAAGCAGCGATCCCGTGGACCGGAAGGTGCTTCTCGACGAGATATACTTCGCCACCCAGACGCTGCTCGGCGATAGTGGCAGCAGCGAAATTGGCTATCGGCTCATGGACTTCGATGGCACCCAGGGGATCATGCGGGTTAACCACGGGGCGCTGGAGCTTGCAAGGGCTGCCATGGCTACCGTTTATGTCGTCAAAGGCGCCCGCGCGCACCTTGTCATCCGCGGAGTATCAGGTACGATACGGGCTGCAACAGAAAAATATATTGTTACAGAAAACATAGCTTCCACTAATATCCTTTCTAGACAAATTCGCAATGGGCGCATATCCGGAACCGCAGTGAGGGAGAAGGGAGATGAAATTGACATTGTTCCGGATGACAGAGAGGTACTGAAACGGGGGAATACCCGCTATCTCAGTCTTACCTCATCGGATATTGTAACCAATCAACAGGAGTGAAAGATAAGATGCAGCAGATGACACCACAGATGATGGGCTATGACCGGGCCATTACCGTGTTCAGCCCCGACGGCCGGCTGTTCCAGGTTCATTACGCGCAGGAGGCGGTTCGCAGGGGAGCGACCGTCATGGGCCTGAAATCGAAAGATGGCATCGCCCTGCTGGTGGACAAGCGGATCTCCACCAAGCTGCTCGAGGCTGAGTCCATTGAGAAGATCTTCAAGATTGACGATCATCTCGGTGCAGTAGCCTCTGGTCTCGTGGCCGATGGCCGGGCGCTGGTCGACCGGTCGCGCGTCGAGGCCCAGGTTAACCGCGTCACTTATGACGAGCCGATCAGCATTGAAATTCTGGCTAAGAAAATCTCTGATCACATTCAGCAACTCACCCAGTATGGCGGCATGAGGCCGTATGGCAGTGCACTGCTTCTTGCAGGCATCGATGACTCTGGCATGCGTCTCTTCGAGACTGACCCGTCCGGAGCCCTGTATGAGTACAAGGCGGTATCTATCGGAGCAAACCGGAATACTGTCATGGAGATGCTGGAGAGCCAGTATAAGCCGGACATGTCCCTGAACGAGGCAATCGTGCTCGGCATCAAAGCGCTATACAAGTCCATGGAATCAAAGGGTGAAGTTCCGACCATCGAGATCGGCATCATCGAAGCTTCGACCCGAAAGTTCAGGAAGCTGAGCGAGAGCGAAGTCAAGGATTACATCGCCAGTGCAGACATCAAGAAGCCGGAAACCGAGGTAGCACCCAAGCCTGCCGAGCGAGAAGAGTGATTAGGTATGGTGACGCTCGACAACGCGGTCGTAGCGAGGATTAAGACCCACGGTGAGCACTTCGAGATCCTCGTCGACCCTGAAGGCGCGCAGGCGCTAAAACATGGTGCGCCCGTCAAGCTAGAAGATATTCTGGCCGTCGAAGACATTTTCCTGAACGCGTCCAGGGGCGACCGGGTGCCGGAAGAAGACCTGCTCAAAGCGTTCGGTACGACCAGCGTTAGCGAGATCGCCCGTAAGATCATCACGGAGGGCGAGATCAACCTGACGGCTGAGCAGCGTCACCGTATGATGGAAGAGAAGCGGCTTCAGGTGGTCCACTTTATATCCCGGAACGCGATCAACCCGCAGACCATGGCTCCGCACCCCCCGGCGCGTATCGAACGTGTTATGGAAGAAGCCGGTGTGCACATCGATCTCACCAAATCAGTCGAAGAGAACGTCAACATCGTGATGAAGGCCATCCGGCCGATCATCCCGATTCGCTTCGAAGAAGTAAAGATTGCTGTCAAAATACCGGGGAACTATGCGCCCAGGGCGTTCGGCGAGATCACGACCTTCGGCAAGCTCGTGCGAGACGAGTGGCAGAGCAATGGCACCTGGATTGGTGTCATACAGATACCGGCGGGCATGCAGCCTGAATTTTACGATCTCGTCAATAAGCTGAGTAAGGGTGAGGCAGAGACCAAGCTGCTCCGCTGAGAGGAATCATAATGTCTGAAAGAGAATTAGTAGTTCCTGGCGATCTGCTCGGAGAGGACATAAAACTCGCGAGCCACGGCACATACGTGCAGGACGGTAAGGTATATGCGGCCAACTACGGCCTGGTAGACCGCCGGAACAGCATTAAAGTCATCCCATTATCGGGCCGGTACATCCCGGTCCGGGGCGATCTGGTGATCGGAATGGTTACTGATGTGACATTCTCCAACTGGATCGTGGACATAAACTCCCCCTATGAGGGCCTGCTCCACGCTTCGGAGTACCCTGAGCGGGTGGACCAGAACAACATGACTAAGTACCTCCACGTGGGTGAGCTGTTAATAGCAAAAATATCTGACGTCGACCCGTCTATGAAGGTCGAGCTGACGCTGCGAGAGGAGCACCTGAAAATTCTCAAAGACGGCCGAATCATCGAGATCTCACATGTGAAGATCCCCCGGGTGATCGGTCGCAACGGCTCCATGATCAAGATGCTCATGAAGGACCTGGACTGCAGCATATTCGTCGGACAGAACGGCAGAGTATGGCTCAAGGGAGAAGAGAAGAACGCGGACCTCGCGATACGCACCATCTTCAAGATCGAGCGCGAGGCACATACGTCCGGCCTGACTGACAAGATCAAGGACTACCTGAAAAACGAGCTTGAAGTTATGAGGAATCAAAATGAGTAAGCCAGAGAAACTAATTGTGGACGGGAAGAGGCTGGACGGAAGAGGGCCCTTCGACTTACGTACCATCAAGTTCCAGGCAGGAGTGCTTAAGCGAGCAGATGGCTCCTGCTATCTCGAGTTTGGCGGCAACAAGGTAATGGCCGCTGTGTATGGACCCAGAGAAGTGCACCCGAGGCACCTGCAGCAAGCCTCAAACGCCATCGTACGCTACAGGTATAACATGGCGTCCTTCTCGGTAGAGGAGCGCAAGCGGCCAGGGCCAGACCGGAGGAGCATAGAGATCTCCAAGGTCAGCAGAGAGGCGTTGGAGTCCGTAATCCTGAAAGAGCTTTACCCCCGGTCTGCCATCGACATCTTTGTCGAGATCCTGCAGGCTGACGCCGGCACCCGTGTGGCAGCCATCAACGCTGCATCGGTAGCGCTGGCAGATGCAGGCATCCCCATGAAGTGCCTCGTATCTGCATGCGCCGTAGGTAAGGCAGACGATACCCTCGTGCTCGACCTGAGCAAGGATGAGGACAACTATGGACAGGCTGATTTGCCCATCGCAATGAACCAGTTCGGTGAGATCACGCTTTGCCAGATGGACGGTCACCTGACCGCTGACGAGTTCAGCACCGCCATGAACATGGCTATCGAAGGCTGCAAGAAGCTCCATGAGCTGCAAAAGCAGGCACTGGTGGACAAATACGCCAGGAGCGTAGTTCCTGAGACTGTGACTGAGCCTGAGACCGAGACTGCAGTGGTGCCGGAGGGAGGCGAGAGCAATGAGTGAAGACGTGATCGCAGAAATCAAGCGAGACTATATATACAGCCTTGCTAGTCAGGGTGACAGAGCGGACGGTCGAAAGTTCGACGAGTACCGCACCATCTCTGTGGAGACCGGCGTAATCAACAAGGCCGAAGGCTCCGCCCGGGTCAAGATCGGCGACTCCATGGTCGTAGTAGGCATCAAAGTGCAGCCCGGCGAGCCATTTCCGGATTCTCCGGACACCGGTGTCATCATCACTAACTTAGAACTAGTCCCCCTCGCATCTCCGACATTCGAGAGCGGTCCTCCGCGTGAAGAGGCGATCGAACTCGCCCGTGTCGTAGACAGAGGAGTGCGCGAATCAGGCGCAATTGATTTATCTAAGTTATGTATTGAAAGTGGTCAGAAAGTCTGGATGGTATTTATCGATGTCCATGTCCTGGACCACGATGGCAACCTGATGGACGCGGCCTCTCTCGGCGCTATCGCAGCGTTGAGGACCACCAAGATCCCGAACGCCAAGTTCGGGCTGGGAGAGGACGCCATGCTGCCCCTGAACGACGTGCCCATCGGCGTTACGGCGATCAACCTCGGCGGCGCTATCCTGCTCGATCCAAGCCTGGACGAGGAAAGTGTGGCGCCATGCAAGCTGACGGTGATCACCAACAAAGAAGGTGCCATCTCGGGAATGCAGAAAAGCGGTGTCGGAACACTGACACCAGATCAGATTAATCATATCATTCGCCTGGCTAAAGACAAGGCGAAAGTACTCAGAGAAACCCTGGAGGGAACTCAATAATGGTAACAAAAAGCGCAAAGGGAAGAAAGACTCGCAGCGCCGGTCGCTACGGCTGCCGGTATGGTCGTAAGACCCGCATGCTAGTCGCAGACATCGAAGAGAAAATGAAGGTTGCCCACAAGTGCCCCAAGTGCGGACGCATGTCCGTATGGCGCGAGGGCACTGGCATCTGGGCATGCACCAAGTGCAAGTACTCGTACACAGGCGGCACATACCTGCCCCAGACCCCCAGCGGCAAGGCAGCGGTCCGCACAATCGGCAAACTCGTAGCAGCAGCTGCCAAGGGTGAGTAATCGATGGTCTATAAGTGTGCACACTGCAAGCAGACCGTCGAGGTCGATAAAAACATGAGAGGCGTACGCTGTCTGTACTGCGGTCACCGCATACTGATCAAGGAGCGTCCGACCAACATCAAGAAAGTGCCCGCCGCATAGTGCGGGTGCTGTAGCATAATGCACACAATTCTGGTCGAGTTCGAGCTCGGGCGCCTTGTACAGCCAGTGTACGAATCGTTGCGCCCTGAGCTGCAGGCTTTACCATCGGAGCGCTCAAAAGTATCGCTGGAGCAGTCTGGCGATACCCTGAAGCTCTTCGTCGTCGCCGAAGACGTTGTCTCGCTGAGGGCGGCTGTCAACACGTGGCTTCGTCTCATCAAGATCGCAGAGGACATGCTTAATTCTAGGGTGACTACATCATGAATGAACTACCACCGCAGATTCAGAACCAGCTGGCCCAGATTCAGCAGGTGCAGCAGCAGGCGCAGACCCTGATGCAGCAGAAGGCGCAAGTCGAAATGCTGCTCCGGGAGACCGAGCGCGCTCTCGAAGAGCTTCAGAAGACCGATGCAGACGCTGAAGTCTACAAGGGTGCAGGCGAGCTACTCATCAAAGCCAAGCGCGATGATGTACTCAAGGACCTCGAGGACAAGAAGGACAACTTTGACGTCCGCCTCAAGTCTCTCAGCAAGCAGGAGGAACGCCTCCAGTCCCGGTTCAACCAGCTCCAGGAGCAGCTTAAGACCGCTCTGGGCAAGATGCAGGGCCAGGGCCCCGCTTCGGGCGGAAGAGCTGAGTAAATTTATGCAAGAAGAAGAGATCATCGACACGGTCTACAAGGCCGTCGTCGATTATATCTATTCAGTCGTTCCCGCGAAGCGGATAGTGGATCTCGATATCTCTATCGGCATCGATAACGGGGAAATCTCCTTTGATGTTACTTTAATAACAGACCG
Source organism: uncultured Methanocella sp. (assembly GCA_964548585.1). GTDB lineage: Archaea > Halobacteriota > Methanocellia > Methanocellales > Methanocellaceae > Methanocella_A. The sequence continues at coordinate 25,753 of CAZJRS010000017.1, forward strand.
CACTCAGGAGATCGACCAGAAAACAGTCGAAGAAGCGGTCAAAGTCGGATCAGATAAGGCCGACGAGCTAATGAAAAACGCTTAACTCTATTATCAATGACAATTTTTTAAATATGCTGGCACTACAAATTGACAGTGCCCTGCTTGCTGCGCAGGCATCCTCCCGAAAGAACTGATGTGATGAGGATGGCAACAAGTAGCATGAGGGCTGTTGATTGTTTGCGTTTAATCTCAAAAGATATTTTTTCTGTGGCCTTTGAGTTTATCGAAGAAATATGGCCTCAGCCATCGGCAGATATCTTCCAAAAACTCTCGCCCCAAAAGGGCGGCGGTTTAATGGCCCGCCGCGGCCATGTTCCCTTTTGCAATACCTCATGCAGCCGCTAAACTGCACTCAACAAATAAACTGGTGCCAATATTGTGAGATTAACACCTTCTTTGTTGTTGCGTTAACGTTCTTAGGCTATTCCGCGTTCGACAGCTGTACGTTGCTAAATCTCAGTGGGCTTGAACACCCTCTTCGAGTCACTTTAACGTTCTTCAGCTATACGGTATTCGACAACTTTACGGTGTGAGATTTCAGTGGGTTTAACCACCTTCTTCTTTTTATCTTACGGATTTTTAGCGTTCGTAGGCCATACATTATCTGATAGCTTTACTTTGCTAAACTTCAGTTGGAATAACACCTTCTTGGTTAGCCGTTGCGTTTTCGCTTTCAACCGCTATTCCGCGTTTGAGAGCTTTACACAGGTATATTACCAATAACCTATAAGTTTCTGAGCCATATATACTTGCCGCTGGCGTAAAAACGCTTTACCGCTATCTATTTGAATATGGAATCACATACATTACTTATAAAAAAATTGGGGGCAGATGCCCACTCATATTCTGACTTTCAGCGTTGTATCTGCCAGCGTTTAATAATACATGTCCCGTGTGACGAAAAGCCCGATCTCCTTTCGCTTATCTATTGTTTCCCTCGCAGCCTTCTTCTTGGCCAGCGCCAGCTTTTTGAGTAAATCAAGCCCCGGCTTTACCGTACTCATGTCTTTTACTTCCAGCAAGCCATCGGCTACCGCTCCACCAAAAAGCTTCTCGCCTCGTCGGGTCCTGATAAACACCGTGTTCCAGCCGGGCTCAGATCCCACAGAGCCTATGGAGATATCTGCATATTCCGCAGTCAAGTCCGGGCATACATGATCTCCATCCTGGGCGTAGCGGGCTGCTTTTTTGATCGGCACGCCAGTTGAGGTTTCACTTTCTACCATGAACTTACCGCCCGAAAGATGTATCTTTTCCACATCTTTCAGTGGTATTCCTCCGTACCCCTCTGCTATGCCTCGCATACCTTCGTGAGGAAAGTTTTCACTGCAGAAAATGCCGATGACAAAGCGTACTTTATCCCCTACATGCCTGCCCCCGAAGGGGTACAGCTGTATCTTGCGGACTGCGACAGCCTGGCAGGGAAGACCTACGTAAGCCACGTTTTCAAGTGCATTTTCCCTCACAGCATCCTTAAGCTGAAAGATGCTGGGTGAAAGCGCGTAAATACTGCCGGCTGCACAGAGGATATCCTCTTTTGTTGTAGCCACAAACTGGTCCGCATGCCATTCAATATCTGCTCTCCGGGTCAGGACTGCTCCGTCGATCTCGTCTTTTTCCAGGGCATGGCAGAGTAAAGCGGTGACCACTCCGCCATCCTGTGCTCTTTCTCTAATCTCTGTAGTTGTGGCGCGGGCTGATACTACGCTCCGGTATTTTCCGAATCCATCCTCTGTCATGGGTGAGCACCTTTTTACCTCAGATTTAGCGATCGCAACCGGGCGGACTGTCTGATTCAGCGCTACCGCCAGCGATCCTGGCCTGAATTATCAGATAATCAGGAAATTATCTGCTGCGCCACGGATAAACGATTCCCGTTGAATTGCCGGGATTTTTCTGCGACTTTTTCACCTGCTCTACCCTACTGCAGGGCTTCAGATCACAAGGGCAGAGATCATAAGCACTGGGTATCGGAGGTGCCGGGCCGGGAACACTCCTCCTCGGACGTGTAGATCCGCTTGACGGCATGTATTACTGAGTAATGGTGGGCAAATCTACGTGTATAGTTGCACGATAAAGCTACTGATATATTTCGAACATTTATGAATTAACATTTAATGAGATAAGATATATAACGATCTTCTTAATAACAACGGATCGCCCGATAATCCCAAAAAATATAATCGACTGACGGGCCAGTCATTGGAGATTGATAACATGATGAGTAGTTTAAGGAAGGCAATTCCAGTAGCAACTCTCGTACTGCTCGTATTTGCCCAGGGCTTCCTGGCGAACGCGGTAGCGGATAATTCACTTATTTCGACCACCTCTCCGACAGATGCTTTTACGACATCTGCATCAGGAGCTGTGGCTGGTCGGGTGACGACATGTAATACGTCGGCTGGTATCCCGGGCGCTTTGGTTACAATAGTGAGTGCTGCCGATTTGAGCCAGGTGCTCTATTCGACAACGAGCGATGAGAACGGCTTTTACCAGTTTGCCGACGTGCCCTCGACCTACGATCAGAGTACCGGCACATACACGAATGCTTACAAGGTGCACGCTGTTAAGCTCGGAGTCGGCGAGGGGTATTCGAACAGCTTCCCGGTAGAGTCTGGCTCGACTTCGCCTGCCAACGTCGTCATTATTCCACAGCCGCAAACCATCGTTCTGACCTCGTCGAAGACCACCATCCACGCAAATGGTCATGACCAGGCAACTATCGATGCGTACGTCACAGATGCTTACGGGCCGGTTGCCGATAACACTGCTATCGTGTTCAGCCTGGGTGACACAGCCCGCGGAATGGGTCTGTTATCACCTGTCGGTACGCCGGTACAAAAGGATACGACCATAACTGTCTATACCACAGGCGGCCATGCAAAAGCGATCTTCGGCTGGGCTAAACATCACAAACAGTCGAACACGATCACTGCCAGCTTTGCAGATGATTCGACAGTCAGCGAATCGATAACCATCCAGATCAAGTAGTCGGGCAACCGATCTTTCCGACGGGCCGCCCTTCTCACCAGCTACCCGCCGGAATATTTTTTATATTACAATCGGCCTGCCATCACAACTTTTCCATCATCAGGTTCATCCCATCCACCGGCTGGAAGCTCCTGGGGCACTGCGCGTAGCAGGCTCCACATTTGACACATCTTTCCCAGTTAATGCTCGGCCGGCCCAGTGGTACTTCTATTGCCCGGGTAGGGCAAGCGAACGCGCAGGCTCCGCAGCCGATACATAACCCGTTCTCGATAATCTTCGCAATGAGATCGCACCCGCAGGAGAACCCTCCCATGCCTTCGCTGGTGAGGTACTTCAAATAATCCGTATCGCCTTCAACCAGCGCCCGGACGATGTTATAGGCCATTTCAGGCCCCGGAGGGGACCCGGGTACGAAGGCATCTACTTTGACCAGGCGGCTGATCGGCGGAAAAGACTCATGCTGTGGCTGGGGACTCTGGCCACCTCTGGAGAAGTTATTGATGGTGGCTGTGCTTGAGCAGCCTCCCCACGCGACGAGGAACCCGGCATTCTCCCGGGCCTTTTTGAGCGTTTCCACACTTTCGTCCGACTGCAGGCAGGCGGCACCGTCTACGAAAACAACATCGACTTTCGGTATTTCGGTCGCATCCATCAGAATGGTCATGTACTGGATGTCAACCATGTCCATCATGTCCAGCAGGCGCTCGAAATTGTCCAGGAATGAGATCTCGCAACCTGAACAGGCTGCCAGGTGCACGTATGCAAACTTTGGCTTAGGCATATCGGCCCTCCTGTCTGTCCGAATACTCTCCGACGATCTTCCCGTCTCTTACTATAATATAGTGGGTGGCACAGGAGATGCAGGGATCATAAGCTCTCATCACCCACTGGGCCCACTTGTGGTGAAATCCTTCTGTCCCTTTTCCAATGGCAGGTATGCTCCACATCGTCGCAGGCATTGCCCTGTACTGGGTAATCCGGCCGTCTTCAACCCGTGCCATGTGTACGTTGGTGCCCCGGGGGGCCTCATTGACGCCGATGCCCAGCCTGCCCGAGCCATTTGTTATCGGTTTGTTAATGGTCCTGGCGGTCGTCCGGAGGTCCTGCAGGATTTCTTCCGCTCTGTCTCTCCGGAGCGAGATCTCTTCCAGGCGAGCATAGTTGATGGCCATTGCACCCTTTTCCTTGAAGCCATGATATTTCCATAGCCTTGCCCGGGGGCCGACTTCTACCGGGCCGCCGTTTATCATCGGAATGATCGTGCATGCTTCTTCGCCGATTTTTTCTCCATAGAACTGCACTGGTAGTACTTCAGAATAACCCGGATAGTATTCCCGTCTGAAAATATCCGACCTTCCGTAGATCAGGTCCGTCGCCATCATCGGCATGTCATGTATGCCCAGCCCTGCGGGTACTTCTGAAGTTTCGAACGCCTGCTTCATGAACTCCCGCTGTTCATCCCAGATCACCTTATAATCCTTGACGATCTCCAGCAGGCGACGGCGTGCCGATTCGCTGATATTTCGTGCCATCCCTCCTATGCGGATATGTGGCGAATGGATCGCCTCTCCTCCCGTCACTTCGCAGATGTACTGGCCCATTTTTCGCAGCTTCTGAACGCGTATGAGGACTTCTTTTTGCTTCTCGGCACTCTTGACGAAGTCCGGCAGGACCAGTATCTGCTGGAGCGGATGATCGTGGAGATGATTGCCCAGGTTGCATAATTCTCTTAACCGCCTGCCATTTGTCGGCGGCGCCACTCCGATCGAGTGCTCGATCGCCTCCGAAGACGCAGTCGCGTGTGTCGGCGGACATAGCCCACAGAACCTGCTGGTAGCCACAGGCGCGAACTCCATCGCCCTGCCTACCAGGAACTTCTCAAACCCCCGGACGAGAACCAGGCTCAGGAAATGCCCTTTGGTCACAATTCCTTCCTCATCTACCTCGAGGACAAACTTCCCATGGCCTTCGTTACGGGTCGTAGGGGCAATGACGACGGTGTTGCCCAAATAAAATCACCTATGGATTTTGCGCAGTTGCATTTATAACTATTATCGAATTATTGGGGGCAAATTGGGTGAAAGTCGCGCAGTGGGTCTGCGCCTGAAAAACTTAAAAAAGAAAACATTATGTTATTTTAACATCCTTAGAGAAGCTCCCTATTTCACTGCCTCCAGCCTTTATGGTCGCATGCAGCGAATAATCGCCTGCCGTGGAGACCCCTTTAACCTCACTAGGTATGTCTGCCTTGAACTCGATTCGCTTGGTTTCACCCGGCTGGATGTTCAGGTCACTGAACGTATAGTCCTTGGTTCCCAGGGTAGTCTGCCCGATGACCGGCACATTGGCAGAGGCTGACATCGAAGCGGTAATCTCATTGATCACGGTAGTGCCTGTGTTTTTCACCTGGATGTAACCTGTTGCCTGCTCTCCCCTGCTAAATGTATCCTTGTCCGTTCCATAGCCTACCAGTTGTCCTGACGCAGTTTGGGTACCTGCAGGTTTAGTGTCAGCCGGAGTAGCGGTAGCTGCTCCTTTTGTAACTGGAGTAGCTGTTACCTTTGTGGCCGGGACCGTAGTCGTAGTCGTAGTCATTGGTATCGGGGTTGCCGTTGTTACGGCCTCTGTCTTCGATGTGACCGTGACGTTCATCGCTCCTGCGGGACTGGCAAGCATCAATGCGTCCAAGCCACCATTGCCCTGTGCCATGCTGACTGAAGAAATCGCCCAGAGCGCCGCTACTAAAACCACAACGGTTCCGAGCATCATACGACTTGAATTTTTTAGATTCATTACTCACACCGGGTCATAGTCAGGCTTCGCGGCTTTCACGTTAACCCAGTTTATGCACGAATAAAGATCAAAAAAACTACAAAAATAAATATTCGAAGGTGGCAAAACCACCTTCAGGTGGTTAAACCACCTTTACATCCTTGCTGAAATTGCCGATAACTTTGCCGCCGACACTGACTTCGATATCGAACTTATAGTTACCTGCCGTAGACATGCCTTGGTACTCAGCCGGGATTTGGACCATGATAATAACATTTTTAGTCGTACCTGGCGCTATGCCTTGCTGGTCCACACTATATATCTGGTTGTTAATCGCCGGGATCATCATGCCAAACGCAGACCGATATACGTTTATCTTGAACTCGACTCTGTCTATGGTTGCCGTGCCCGTATTCTTGATATCTACGTAGCACGTGGCATTTTCACCTCTGTTATACGTATCTTTGTCTGTGCCGTAGCCTATCATGGTACCATTCACAATACCTGTGACCGGTGTGGTCGTAGCCACTGGTGTTGCGATGGAGGTTGGCCGACCCCCGGTCTGGCTACCTGGAAATACTGCATAGGTCGGTACCATCGGGACGTTAGTCGGCAAAGCGGTCACAGGCACTTCTGTCGGTACGGGTGTTGAAGTGGGCACTACTGTATCTCCGCCAGAGCTACAACATACACAACCGGACATCTCCAGAATGATCGCCGTGCAGATGATGGCCAGCAGGCAAGATAACGCATTTTTCATAATCATCGACCTCTCAATTATCTCCTTCTTCTCCCGTTTTTATAATCCTGACCCCTTTACCAATACTGGTAATGTACGCTTCAGAGCTTGCCCCTGTCTCATAGAAAGTCTTTCTCATCGAAGCAGCCACTTCAAAAGCCCCTTCTTCCGGGCACAGGGCTATCATTGTCGGCCCGGAGCCGCTGATGGCTACTCCATAAGCACCCGACTTAATGGCAGCTTCTCTGACCTCTTTATACCCTTTGATCAGCGGCGACCGGTAAGTTTCATTAAACGTCGCTTCGAGGGACCGCCCGATGATCCTCGGATCCCTTTTAATTACTCCTGCCATCAGCATGGACGCCTTACTCACATTCAGCACCATCTCCTGTAAAGACACCTGCTGGGGTAATATGCCCCTGGCGGATTTCGTGCTTACAATCATCTCAGGCAGGACTGCGACAATACCCATCGGAGGCATCTCTACATGCTCTACATAATTATTACATACGACCGTGAGGTCTCCCATAATACATGGCGCCACATTATCTGCATGTACAATCCCTGCCGCAGCTACCTCCCCTCTGGCGGCAATCCAGACTAGCTCCTCTTTCGCGTAGCCAAGCGAAAACAGCTCGTTGATCGCGACCGCCGTGCCGGCCGCCGGCGCAGCACTACTGCCCAGGCCGCTACCAGGCCTTATGCCGCTCTTGATCGTGATCCTGACTTTTTGCCCCATCTCTAACGCGACCAGCCCGGCGGTATTTCTTTCAGGCTCGATCGGGATGTCCTCGGCACCCCTGCCTTTGATCACGATTGACAGCTTATCGGCTTTCTCCACGTGGATAATATCTCCGGGGCTTTCCAGCGCTATGCCCATAACATCAAAACCTGCCCCCAGGTTCGCTGAAGTGGCAGATGCTTTTACCGTGATGGAATCCATAGGTTATCCCTGGACTGAGCCGTGAATAAATAAACTCATGAGATCGTAGCCGTGTTTAATATACTGGCCGTCCTCCATGGACGTCTCATCGTAGCGCTTACCAGTTTTATTATTATATCTACTATCATATATAATATATGGGACCGGGTCGTACGCGTGTGTTCTGGTGGCAATGGGCGTCGGGTGATCTGGCAGCACCATTATCCTGAAATCGCCTCGTGTCCGCATCCCCTCGAAAATCGGCCGGATCAGCTTACTGTCCAGATCTTCGATGGCTCTGATCTTGTCATAAAGCCTGCCTTCGTGGGACATTTCATCCGGTGCTTCCACGTGAACGAAAACGAAGTCCTTGCTTTCCAGCGCCCGCAGTGCATATGCAGCTTTGGCTCCATAGTCTGTATCCAGGTATCCTGTAGCACCCGGTACGTTAATCACTTCAAGCCCCGCGAACACTCCTAAGCCCTTGATTAGATCAACCGCTGAGATCACCGCGCCTTCCAGCCCGTACATTTCCTTAAAAGTGGGCATAGAAGGTATCCGTCCCTGTCCCCATGGCCAGATGGATGTGGCGGGGTTTTTACCGGCAGCTATTCTTCTCTTATTGACTGGGTGATCCCTCAGCAAGTCCCGGGAAGCCTCGATCAGCCTTATAATCCTATCACTGCCATTACCCTTGGGCAGATTATCCTTCACCGGCTGCCCTGTCACATCATGCGGAGCCGTACAGGAAATTCCATCCGGAGCGCCATTTATCACCAGCAGGTGGCGATAGCTGATACCGGGGTAAAATCTGGTGTCTTTGCTACCGAGCTCTTTATCTAAGAACTCCATCAGCTCGGATGCTTCCTGTGTGGTTATGTGGCCGGAACTATAATCTATTATATTATCATCGGCTGTGATCAGGTTACACCTGAAGGCCACGTCTCCAGGAAGCAGTTTTATACCGATGCTGGCCGCTTCTAACGGGCCACGGCCCGTGTAATATTTCAAAGGATCATAACCCATGGCGGACAGGTTCGCAACGTCGCTCCCGGCGGGTAATCCTGCAATCGTTGTTTTTGCCAGCCCGTATGTAGCAGAATGGTCGGCAAGGTAGTCCATACACGGCTTGTTTGCGCTGGCCAGCGGTGTTTTACCTGCTAGCTCAGCCACGGGGTAATCAGCCATCCCATCGCCCAGAATCACAATATATTTCATGGTATCTCAGTTCGTCAATCAGTTAGATTGCTGGGTACAAATATATTTACTGGTGAAGTGCCAGTGTATTATTGTACGATAGATGCCAGGCTTGAAAATTCATATTAGTCAATTGTCGTATTCGGGCACTGGCATGCCCTTACATGTGCCGAAAGGTGCATCTACGGGTGGATTCACAGCCACTCTTCATGGGGTAATCGGCATACTGCACTGTTACCATGTATGAAAGTATGCTTAATAATCGCATTTTTAACGTGGGAAAGACCAAAAAACTTTTATTAAGGTAATGACTAATGTATGTCCAATAATCCGTATCTATGGATTAATTATCAAGCGATGTCAAGTTCGACATATGTCGAAGATGCGGCATATGGACTGATAAAACAAGAATGTTTTATCGATGTGTGATATCTGCAGTAAAAATATACACAACCATGGGAGGTTGAATTAATGAAGAACACTACTAAGGCAGTATTAATCGCTCTGGCGGTTCTCGCGATCCTTGCTCTGACGATTGATGCATCTGCTATCAAGCCATATTATAACACGAGCTATGCTAAGGCTCCTGCAATGGCCGAAGACCACTCGGCAACCGGCTCAGTGTCCGGCAGGTTAACTACCTCGAACACTAGCGCTGGTCTTCCGAACGCATATGTCGCGATCGTGAACGCATCTAACCTTACACAGGCATTCTACGAGACTACCTCTGACGCGAACGGTTTCTACCAGTTCCCCACTGTCAACAACACCTGGGTTGTCAACGGTAACGCTTACGCGTACTCTTACAAGGTATATGCTAACCACAGCCTGTTCGGCCAGGGTTTCTCCAACGCATTCCCCGTTGAGGAACACTCCACTGCTCCGGCAAACGTAGTTATCATCCCGCAGCCTGCCAAGATCGTCGTGACCGCTGAGAGGAACAACATTGCAGCAGACAGTGCTGACAAAGTTCTTGTCAAGGCATACGCCACTGACGCACTCGGCGACCCCGTTGCAGATGGTACCTACATCGACTTCTGGGTCAACGGAACCCAATTCTCAGACCTGCCTGATGGCACTGGCTTCTGGAACAATGACATGAACGGTTCGTTAAGTCGCGACGGCAACTTCGACGACGAGAGGGAACAGCTGAAAATGCAGACCAAGGGCGGCTGGGCCAATGTGACCTTCGGCTGGGTAAACGAGACCTACGCAGGTAACAACTCGACGATCTATGCATACTTCTCGGGCGACTACCTGATTAACGGCTCGACCAGCATCTACTTCAACCCGACGCTGGCCTCCTGGTTCGGTAGCGTACAGGACAGCTTCGGCAAGCCCTACGGCGGCACCGTTGTAACCCTGCACCTGATGGGCATGGTTAACAACAACCCCGTTGAGTACTACAACATGACCACCACTGCATACGTTGACCTGCCGTACCCCGGTAGCTACGTGTTCGACAACATTGAGCTCAACAGCTCGATCACTTACGGATACGCATCTGCCCAGGCAGACATCGGTGACGGTGTTACATACTACGGTATGTCCCAGAACTATTCGCTGAACAAGTCGAGGACGTCCTCGGGCTTTATCGTCCTGCACGTCCCGATGCCTGATGGTATCAAGTTAACTGCAGACCCGGAGACCATCCTGGTCGGCGGCGACCAGTCTATCATCACTGCTCAGCTGTACTATAACGGAAAGCCGTACAAGAGGTCCGGTGTAACTGTGACCTTCTTCGAGAACAACACGACCATTGCTTACCTGCCCTCTGTCAAGACCAACGTGTCCAACAGCGCCGGCCAGGCAGCAATCATCCTGACGTCCAACGCGACCAAGGGTAACGTCAGTGTTACCGGCTACACCAAGATCGGAATCAGCAGGAACCTGTCCGACACAGTAATCGTACAGGTAGTCGGTTGGGGCACGATCTCGGGCATGGTAACGGACAAGAACAAGAACGGTATCCCGAACGCAACCGTGAAACTCTGGACCACCAAGTACCTGAATGACACTAGGGAGAACCAGAAGCTTGTAAAGTCCCCAGAGAACCCCCAGTACACTGTCTCCAGACCGGAGATTGCCGCAATCGGTACATACACGTACTACAGGGTCCCCTCGGGTCAGTACAACCTAACCGCAGAGAAGGCTGACTCCTCAGGTAACGTCCACATGTGGTTCGCATGGGTCGACCTGAATGTCGGTACCGCAACTAACAACGTTGCTCTGCCAGACTATGTAGTTCCGGGCGAGATTAAGGCGACCGTAACTGCAACCCCGACCCAGGTAACTGCAACCGCAACCGCAATCCCGACTGCAACTTCAACCCCGACGCCGACTCCGGCACCGGGCTTTGAGACTGTATTCGCTCTCGCGGGTCTGCTCGGTGTAGCTTACCTCATTACGAGGAAGGAGAACTAAACTTAGATTTGTTAAGGGGATGAAAATCCCCTTAGCCTTTCCTTTTTGGGATAACAATGTTTAAAAACAAAAATCGTCTGTTTATTATCATCTCTATTATCCTGTTCGTTTTCATATTCACTATACCGGTATCAAGCGCCACTCAATATGGTGCTATCCAGGGCAAAGTTCTGGATCGCTATGGTTATCCGCTATCTGGAGTTACAATCGACATCCAGGATGGGGATTGCAAACTTGTGGGTTCTACCCAGAGTAACGCTGATGGTAATTTTAACTTCAATCAGGTTCCTATAGAAAGTAATAGTGGTACATTTCGAATTGTTGCCAGGCTCGATAAAAATGATACTCATTTGACAGAGTATACTTCGTTTGTCATGGTGTACCCCCTACAGTCGACCTCACTAGACGTGACGTTTTCCAAATATCCTTCAAGCGGAATCGGTAAGCTGTACGGTGTTGTTTCTTCAAACAAAGATATTATTTCTGAAACAAGTGGAGTTGTCTATATCAATAATGGCATGTATACGATCTATGATGGAAACCAGTACGACACGTGGTCGTTTATATTACCCATAGGTGATTATATCATTTGGGCTGAGCAAAATAAGAATCTTACCACATATAAGTCGCAGAACTATTCTGTACATGTTAACGATGACCCCAATGATCCTAATTACCAACCCATATATTTCCCTATGAAAGAACAGTCGCATTATCATGCTCAACCTGTTGCACAGAGAAATGTTGTACACGGACAGGTGCTGCAAAAGAATGGCCAACCACTTTCCGGTGCGACTGTAGCGCTGGGTAAACTTTATAATAGTAGCAGCATGGAACCGGTTGGTACTTCTACAACTAATACTACGGGACATTATAGCTTTTACGATGTTCCTATTCAGACTGTCTCAGAAAAATTCGTTGTCCGTGTAACCATGTATGTAAACGGTGAAGCTTTTGAACAGTCCACGACACCGTTCGATGTTTACTATGCAAATACGATAGGAAAACCGCACGATTATAATGTTCCTGTTACAATGACCGTTGTGACGACTGGCAATCTGAATATTATTACCACACCGAATGGTGCCCATGTATATATCGACGGTGCTGATACTGGCATTCTCACACCATGCAACATTTCCGAGGTCCCCATCGGCCAGCATGACCTTACCCTTGTGCTTGACGGCTATTACGACGATACGTCAGAAATAAATATTCAGCGGGAAAAGACTTTAGATATCAATCGATCTTTGAGCATTAGCACGGGCTCATTATATCTTGCTGTACAACCGTCGGACGCTAAAATTTATCTTGATGGCCAGCTTGCTGGTACGGGCACATTAAACCTTCCCAGGAAACCTGCCGGGAAATACCAGTACGAAATCGTCCTTGATGGCTATCAGAACGAATCGGGGAGCCTGGAAGTAATCCCCGGTAAACTGACTAACAAGACCTTTGAGCTGGTTGCAGTACCTGCACTGAACCTTATCTACATCGGGTATCTGCTTAACAATATGATCAGCTCGATAGCGAGTATTTTTTAAAAAAACATTTTTCTGTTTCTGAAAAAAGGATATACATCGTGATTTTTACAGTGTGTCTTCAATAATTATTAAATATCATCGTATGCAAGTATTGTTTCATGAATATGATCGAGATCGATGGCTCTTATGGGGAAGGCGGGGGGCAAATTCTCCGTTCAGCTGTGGCAGTATCTGCGATCACGGGCACCGGTGTGAAGGTCAATAACATCCGTAAGAACCGCCCCAAGCCCGGGCTTAGTATCCAGCATATCAAATCTATCGAACTGGTCGGTAATATGTCCGGTGCGACTGTCGAAGGGCTTACACCTGGATCTACCTCTATTACTTTTATACCCTCAGGAGTCAAAGGTGGAAAATATTTCCTCGATATTGGAACGGCGGGAAGTATCTCACTGGTGCTTCAAAGCGCCATACCTGTAGCTGCTTTCGCACCATCTCCGGTCTCGATTGAAGTGGTGGGTGGCACAGACGTACGATGGTCACCGACAATTGATTATTTTAAAAATGTGACATTGTCCTCGCTGGGCATGTTTGGGTTTAAAGGCCATGTAAAATTGTTAAGTCGAGGCTACTTTCCGGTTGGTGGCGGACGCGTGGTCATGGATACCGAGCCATCGACACTTCACGGTGCAACCATTGACGGTCATTCGATAGGGCGTGTCCGCGGTATTTCTGCTACTTCAAATCTCCCCCCGCATGTGGCGAAGAGACAAGCCGAATCGGCAACCAAATATCTTAAAAGCGTAGGACTTGATTCTGATCCAGTTGCCCTTGATGTTAGAAATGACCTGTCAACCGGATCAAGTATTACCTTGTATGGCGGCTTCCATGGTGGCAGTGCTCTGGGTGAGCGGGGTTTACCGGCAGAAAAAGTAGGTATAGAAGCTGCAATCAACCTTGCTAACTGCATTGAGTCCGGGGCAGCGGTCGACCCCTTTTTATGTGATCAGCTTATCACCTTCATGGCACTCGCAAAAGGCCCTTCATGTATCACTACTAGCAGTGTAACCTCTCACGCCGTGACTAACATGTGGATCATGGAAAAAATGACTGGTCGCCGTTTTACCGTGGCGAAAAATAAAAATATTTCTATCCAATCTGTATAAATTCCGGTGGTATCCTGGATGTCAGACACACTGGCCCCGCGTCAAGTATATCGATGCCGCTATCCCTTGCCTTTTTAGCATCAACCTCTATTATCACCGGATGCTCTGTCCTTATACAAGCTACCTTGACCGCTTCTTCGATGTTTTTACTCAGGTGTACAAAGTGCTGGTTTACCGGCTTCAGGCCTATCTCCAGGATTCGGTCCGCCTCTTCTTCACTGGTACCATAATATAGTATATCCCCCTCGAAATGCGCGTAATCGGGGTTAATGTGAACCGAGTGGCCATACCTTGCCCTGACCATATCACCTTTTTTCTCATACCTGCCTTTGTCGTCGGTTTTAAACATGGCATCGACGTGGTACGGTCTTGCCCATTCGTACTTCTTCTCGATGACGCTGGTCAGCTCTTTCAGGCTTACCCAGCCATATTCGTCCATGTTCAGGCCCAGGTCCTGAGGGAAATGCCTCATGGCTCCTGATATGATCTTCCCCAGCTTTTCCGCCTTATAGCCTGAAAGTACAAATCGTCCTGGGTTCCCACAGGTACACTCCTGTCCCCGGAAATACCCGTGTACCGGACACTGTCTGATCTCGCCTGGCTGTTCATTGCTTTCCATATTGACACCTGGTATGATTCCCATGTCAGGGAAATAATATTACACTTCATAGCGTTTATTTAAAATATACTTTGTCAATTACCATCTACTTTAGTGGTTGACTGTGAGAAGTCTGATCTCACTTCTCACTTTCTTTGCGATATATAATCTTTAAATAACAAAACGTTCTATTGTGAAAGATATACGTCTGCTCTGCTTCTGTGTGTCGGATGTTGTCATCTCAGAAGTGGGGTCGTCAGGTGAAAAACATGGTAATTGATCGTATTATCGACCAGTGTTCAAAAGCACTGGGCTTTCTGGTAGAATGTTTCAAGATGATCCTGGAGGAGCCCAAGCTCCTGGTACCGTCGCTTTTGTCGGTGCTTTTCGGCTTCGTCATGAGTATGATCATTATTGTCCCGTTTGTACTGATGGGTTTCTGGGGCAAGTTAGGGTTCTACGTCTTCGGCGGAGCCATCCTGCTACTGCTTTTCGTCAGCTACTCGTTTAGCTACTTCTTCATGGGTGCATCATCCTACGCGGTATACCAGCATGTCACGCAGGGGCGCTCATCACTGACCGATGCATTTAGCCGTGCGTTTTCCTGCTTAGCCACGCTATTGCTCCTGGCAGCGACCGCCGCTATCATCCAGATGATCGTAAATATGCTCAAAAATTCGAGTAAAAATAAAGGCTTTTTGTTTGGCCTCATTACCTCCCTGGCGGCGGATGTAATCCGCGAAGGCTGGGATATCGCAGTCAGGCTCCTGGTGCCCGTGGCCGTTATAGGAGGTCTTGGCTACGTGGATTCCATGAAAAAAGCATTTGATATCGTCAAAAATAACGTGGTCATCATCGGCGTCGGAGAACTAAGCATACGTATACTGACCGGTATCATCGGCTTCGTCGGGACAATCGGTTCGATTCTCGCAGCCCTGGGTTTGTTCTTTGCCCTGTCGGGCGTGAACTTCCTGCTGGCTCTGGGCATCGCAATACCAGTCGTCTTCGTCGGCATCTCAATCACATCGACGCTTAACCTGTTCATCCGCACATCTTACTACACAATGCTGTATGTCTGGGCGGAAGAGCGGGTGGCACAGAGCCCACCGGGGGGCGCAGTACCAGTAACTCCGACTCCGCTACACAATGCCTTCGGGATCTGA
>CAZJRS010000017.1:41350-47348 GCA_964548585.1 uncultured Methanocella sp.
GGGGGGCGCAGTACCAGTAACTCCGACTCCGCTACACAATGCCTTCGGGATCTGAAATTTTATCTTTTTCTAAGAGAACGACTTAGCGATAGCCCATACCGAACTGACGAGCAACTCAACTTCTTCTATGGTGCTGTAGCAGGCGAACGAAGCTCTGACCGAGCCTGCGATGCACAATCTGGCCAGCGCAGTCTGGGCACAGTGTTGACCGCTACGGACGCAAATTTTCTTGGTCTCATCCAGGATCATGGCCACATCGTGTGGATTGATGTTTTCCACGTTGAACGAGGTGAGCGATATACGGTTTTCAGGCCCGTATATCTCGATCTGTGGAATTTCTCCAAGGCGCTTAGCGCATTCCCTGGAAAGCTTTGTCACATGTGACTCAATATTTTCCGGGCCCAGTACTTTTACGTATTCCACCGCCCGACCAAGGCCTATGACTCCGGGTATGTTCGGTGTGCCGTATTCGAATCTGGATGGGATGTCGTCAAACGTGAATGAGCTGGTTGTCACCGTATGGACTGTGCCTCCGCCAACGAATACCGGCCGGAGCTTTTCGGGCTCTCTGGCATACAGGATACCTGTGCCTTGCGGACCTAACAATCCCTTATGACCGGGCATTGCAGCAAAATCACAGCCGATCTCACTCAGGTTCAGGGGCATCTCTCCTGCCGACTGGGATGCATCGATGAGCAGCTGAACACCGTGCTTTTTTGCAATCCTGGCTACAGCCTTGATATCCTGGGCGGCGCCGAAAAAGTTAGATATGTGGGTAATAGTGATGAGCTTTGTCTTGTCAGTAATGGCTTCCTCTATCGCCGCAGGCGGAACCATCCCAAACATATCGGAATCGACAACGGTCACATCCACGCCATTCTCTCTCAGCCTGATCCACGGAAGCAGGTTACTATGGTGTTCTACCACTGTCGTAATGACATGATCGCCCTTTTTCCAGCTGATACCCTGTGCCACCATATTGACGCTCTCTGTGGCATTCCTGGTGAAAATGGTGCACCTCGGCAATATCCCCAGAAAACCTGCAACAGTTTCCCGGGCATCCTCGTACTTTTCAGTAGTACGTCTGGAAAGCCTGTGCGCTCCCCGCCCGTAATTTCCACAGTACCGCGTGAAGTACTCCTGTACGGCTTCTACTACCTGTATAGGTTTCTGGCTTGTGGCTGCGCTATCCAGGTAAACGACTTCTTTCAGGACCGGAAAGTCCTCTCTTATCCGGTAAACATCAAACATTCTTAAGCTGCCTCAAAATATTCCGGGGCCTTAGCCCCCGGACACCACTCTCATCACATCGATCATGCCAAACTCGACCTTCGAGTCGAATGCCACCGGTATCCCGTTTTTAAAGACGACCACAGTTTCCGGGTTGATCTTGAGTTCGCTGAGCATATCAAAATAACTACTACCCTCGGGAAGGGCAATATTGATCTCAGTCTTCCGTCCGGCATGCACATTAACTGTTAATTGCAGCAAATTCACCTTCTATTATATCGATCCGTGCTCTACCGGGCTTCCCGGGCTTCCCTGGATTCCTCGGGCGAAGATTCGGATTCGTAATCCTGGCTGAGCTTCTCGGGATGGGCGAGATCTTCAGCATTCTTGTCCAGCAAAATCTTCTCCTTCTCCATTTCCTTTTCAGCACCTTTTCGCTCCACGTCCCGCTTTCTAAACTTTCCAGGCATGCGAATCACCCTGTATGTTAGATAGATCGGTATGAATAATAACTTTACGTAAATTACTACGGGAAAGTACCGGTAGCCATTAGCCTCGCATCTCTGATCGCCCTTGGCATAAATTTTAAATACTCCGCGCATGTAACAGGAAGACGTAATCTTCCAGGAAGCCGGGGTACTCTAACGGTAAGGGACTGGTCTCGAAAACCAGCGGTCGCAAGGCCTTAGGAGTTCAAGTCTCCTCTCCGGCGCTAAAAGTTTTGAAGGGCTCCCGGGGAACTTTTTCAAAAGTTCCCCTGGGTCTCGACACCGACTTAAGCCCGAAGGGCATTTTAAAAAGCGATGTTTTTGAGGGGGTCGCGAGGGGGGCTTTTTACAAAAAGCCCCCCTGACACCACTCAGGGCAAACTTCTAAGTACTAAGTTCCTTTGTATACACTTTTGTACTGACCCACAGGGGCTTTTTACAAAAAGCCCCCTTGTCTTCAAACCTCATTTCTTTACAATAGTAATCATCCCCGCTCCCAGCAGGGCGAGTATCACTGCGAGGACGATGACCACAACGACGCCGAGCGCCGGCTGTCCATAGCTTATTAACAGGTTATCTATCACTGCGGCGACATTGATCACGTATATGGTACCGATCAGGTATCCTGCAGTTATCAGTGATAAAGCCGCAAACAGTAACGTAGAAATCGAAAGCTTCGGTTTTCGGGTGCGCACCGCCGATCGTGCAGGCACCACATCCGACTCCCGTTCTTTCTTTATTTCATCGAGCTCTTTTCTCATGCGCTCTTTTTTGATCTCTTCCAGTTCCTTGCGCATTAAGTCAGCCTTGACATCTGCCAGCTCCTGCTTGAATGACTGTAGCTCTTCCGGGCTTAGCTCCTTTTCTTCCATGTTTACTCCTCGAACAGTAAATCAAACGACGGTTGAGGCCTTGTACCTTTCTCTACCTTCAGTTCTATCGTAACTGCATTTCCTGCGGCAAGTGCATCGATGAGCCGTTGATCGAGTCGGCTGGCGGGCTTGTCCGCATTGATCATGACGGTGCGGTCGCAAACGTAGTCGCTCACCCTGAACACCATACTGTTGCAGTCAGAAAATGTCATCTTCGACGAGCCCCAGCCCCGGACGACTTCAGTATATCCCCCACATGTGATTGTTGCCGTAACTACCGCGTCGTCGCAGGCTGCAGCCCTTTTATATTCATCTGTTAGCGTAGCTGACGCCCTGTCTGCTCTGACTGCGATAATACAGTCAGCCTTCAAGGCGATCTCAGCGTCCCGGGTGATCTCAAACGTGGATGAATGCAGCGCTGTCACGTTTTTGTGTCCTACCGCCCGGACCGTCTCAACTACCATGGTGGCTACATATTACATACGCAGGCTATAAGTATTCCGTTTACCATAGATCACAATGGAGAAATCATATGGAAAAAGTAGAGATCGCGGAGGCAGAGTGTCCTTCGTGCAGCCCGGATGAGAGGACCACTCACGTGATCCTGAAAAATGGCGGGCTGGTCAAGTGCGAGGAATGTGGATACGTACACGCTCTTCCAGTCAAAAAGAAAAAGCTAATCAAGCTGAGAGTCATCGTAGGTCGCCAGGATAAGTCTTCCGTCCAGTTTATCGAAGTGGATGAGAACGACCGGATCCACGTCGGCGATGAGTTCGTCGTCGAGTCTGAGGATGAGGTCAGCGGTGTAATGGTGCAGTCGATAGAGGTGAAGACCAAAGCCCGGCCAGAAGCGGCTATCGCAACAGACATTGACACGCTATGGGCCCGGACCATCGACGAGGTCATCGTGAAGATCGCCGTACAGCAGGGTCCGATTACCGAGTCGGTTAACTACAAGGTCAGCGGTGACCATGAATTCGACATCGGCGGCACAATCAAGCTCAAAGGTTACTCGGTGGAAGTCGTTAGCATCAAGACACGCGAAGGTGCCCACGCCAAGCGAAAGGGCCAGTTTGTCCAGGCTAAGGACGTCAAGCGGATATTTTCCCGGATCGCGGCGGAAGATCGACCTACCGGCCGCGGAGGGGGGTTCAAGCTACGATCGAGCAAGGCGTACCGTGGGACAGGCAACGAAAACGCCTGATTGAACGACTTCGGCTGGAGGGAATCAGCGACCGGGTACTCGATGCCATGGGCCGGGTACCCCGGGAGCAGTTCATGCCACCCGAAGTGAGGTCCAACGCTTACGATGATACGCCGCTATACATCGGCTATGGGCAGACGATCTCTGCTCCCGGCATGGTGGCGATTATGTGCCAGCTGCTGGATATCCGCAATGGCAGCAAAGTACTGGAGATCGGCACAGGCCTCGGCTACCACGCCGCTGTCATGTCCCTGCTCGCCGGTTCCGGAACTATTTTTACCGTAGAACTCATACCAGAGCTGGCCGATCGTGCCCACTCGATTTTGGACAAGCTGGGTTTTCACAATGTCAAAGTGTTTCTCAGTGATGGCAGCGAAGGCCTGCCCGCGTTCGCACCCTACGACCGAATCAGTGTGGCTGCAGCCGCCCCAAAGATCCCGGACACGCTCATCGATCAACTCAACGACCCCGGCCTAATGGCGATCCCTGTAGGCAAATATCTCCAGGACCTCATGCTCGTGGAGAAAAAAGATGGGCGCGTCACTATCACGGAAAATGGTGCAGTGGCATTCGTGCCGTTACTCGGGAAGTATGGGTTCCAGGTCTATTAAGACAGCATGCTGGGATGGGAGAAAACGCCAAATCGTCATGTGCTTTTCATGTGGGTGATTGCATAATTGTCTGGCGATCTGGCATTAGGAGCTTATTCAACTTTTATCTAAGCACTCGATAATGAAAAGGGGGTTTTCATGCAAATGTTATGAAAAATTAGTAGTTGGCCCTGTGTTGGTTGAAATACCGCCAAGCTCGCCAAGGGGCCAAGTTCGCCAAGAGCCCAATTTTTCATGGAACTTGTATCGGCATGACTCCGCAATACGATCGCTGCGCTGTGCCTGTGCCACACGGATGCCACAGATTACTTTGGATTGCACAGATTTTTTCTGATGGCACGGATGAGGTTGATTACACAGATTCGTCCCGGGGAGTGATCGATTAAAACTGAACCGACTAGTAATCTGTGAAATCGACTCCATCCGTGAAATTCGTATCAATCCGTGGAATCCAACGTAATCTGTGGCATCTGTGTGGCACAGGCACAGCGCAGCGATCGATCACGTTTATCCTGGCTTATACCTGGCCTGGAACCCGATCATCATCCGACTTTTGGCGTTTTCTCTGTTGTTAAGTCAATAAAAACAAAGGCCTTATAGGGCCGTTACTCTCACATTCCGGTCACGGAACGGGTTAGTATTTTCACCGCCCGCACAAATCTCGGTATGGTGTGGTGTGGGGTGGGGATGGATGGATGTCGATCTGTTTTATACGGCCGGTTGTGAGCAGTTTAAGGATCTTGTCACTAAGAAAATTATCGCCACCTACGGTGTCAGGGTGAAGGACCGGGGTGTACTGGCCGTCTTTGATCGGGCGTACAACCCGGAGCAGCGGCAGTATGACGCGTATTATTTGCTCGACTATCTGGTTCGGTGTGTGGTATCGGATACTGCGCTCTGGATTGTTGAGCGGGATATGTATTGCGGGAACCTGAATTTCGTGTTCGGGCTGGCGATGTTCCACATCGCTGCTGTCGTTTCTACCTATCGTGTACCTTCGTCTGAAATGGTGGTCAAGGAGTCGATCCATGAGATGGGCCACGTGATGGGGCTGCAGCATTGTAAAAACCGGTGTGTCATGCGGTTTTCCGAGTCACTTGAGGATGCGCTGGAAAAGCCTGATCAGCTGTGCAAAGACTGTAAAAAAGCCCTTGACCACAAGATAGTTGAGCCCAAACTGCCTATGTAGTGCAGGAGGCTGTTGATCCTTGGAAGGAAAAGGCACTTACACGCTCATCATGCAGCTCAAAGCCGGCCACAAGCTCCGGGTGGGAGCTATTGGCGAGATCTATTTTGAAGAAGGCTTCTACGCGTATACCGGCTCAGCGCTTGGTGCCGGAGGCTTTTCCAGGGTCAAACGCCATATCGATGTCGCCGCAGGAAACAACCGTACCAGGAAGTGGCACATCGACTATCTGCTACCCAATGTCGAAGTCCTGCAAACCGTGACCTCGGTCAGACCAGAATGCAGCGTAGCAACCGGAATCGACGCTATCCTGCCCAGGGTGGCAGGCTTCGGGTGCAGCGACTGCCGCTGCCAGTCCCACCTGCATTATTCCCAGTCCCTCGACTCTATGGTGAAAGCTGTTCGCA
>CAZJRS010000018.1:0-44874 GCA_964548585.1 uncultured Methanocella sp.
GCACTTCAACATCTTTATAACCACCACGCATAATTTTGTCATGATCGTATGCTTTATATAGTATTAAATGCTTTAAACAATTGTTAAGGCATCAGCCGCTGCATGACCGCATGTCATGCGGGTAAATGCCTTACGATCGACGCATATCCCGCCCCCTGTCGTGCAGGGTAAAAATGGCCTCGAACCCACAGATTATATATGTACGAAGCCACTTAACAATCAGAATATTAACGATTGTTAAATCAATGCGGGGACAGCAGCTGGCTAATCGGGCAAAGGCTCGGTCGCAAAGCGACTGTCAGGACGTGATTCAGTTGAGTAATGCAAGGGTCAACAAGACATTTGAAGCGTTGTTCGCGCTCGAGGATATCCGGGAGATATTCAGGCAGTCTCTGCCGACAGGGCTTAGCACTACGGAAGAGCTGGCACTGAAAAGCAAGCTGACTGAGATCAGAAAGAACCTCGACGATGTAGAGTCCGGCAACGGCCAGAAGTATACTGGCAAGATTGGCAACCTTGACGTCAGGACCAGGGAGGAAGAATACATCAATATCCACCCGATCCAGGCAGCAGGGCGGCTGACTCCCGAGGCGAGGAAAGCAGTTATCGCCTACGGCGACGGCTACTCGACCTGCGACTACTGCAGAAAGCCCTTCAGGCTCGACAAGATCACCAAACCAGGTATACAAGACTTCCACGGGGAACTGGCAACCTGGCTGAACATGGACCAGGCCAGAGTAGTTCCGGGGGCCCGGAGAGGCTTCCAGGCCGTGACATCTGCGCTCGTGGAGAAAGGTGACTCAGTGATCGTCTCAGCCCTCGCCCACTACACCGAGTTCCTGGCCGTAGAACAGGCCGGCGGCATAGTAAAAGAGGTCCCGAAGAACGAGAAGAACCTGATCACAGCGGATGCAACGGCCCAGAAAATCGAAGATGTCAAACAAAAAACGGGTAAACTGCCGACGCTGATCATGATCGACCACTTCGACTACATGTTCGCCAATGAGCACGACGTCTACGGCATCGCCAAGGTCGCGAAGCAGTACGGTATCCCGTTCCTCTACAACGGTGCCTACACCGTGGGCATCGCCCCGGTGGACGGCAAAAAGATAGGAGCGGACTTCGTTGTGGGCAGCGGCCACAAGAGCATGGCCTCGGTAGCGCCGTCTGGTGTCCTGGCCACGACCAACGAGTACGCGGCCAAGGTATTCCGTACCACCCAGATGGTTGGCGACATCACCAACCGCAAGTTCGGCATCAAGGAAGTCGAAAACATGGGCTGCACTCTAATGGGCGCCACGCTGCTGTCGATGATGGCATCGTTCCCGGCAGTTGCCAAGCGCAGCCAGAGCCAGAACTGGGAAGACGAGGTCAAGAAGTCCAACTACTTCCTCGAACAGTTCCAGCGCGTCCAGGGCAGCAACGTCCTGAGCGAGTGGCCGAGAAAGCACACGCTGACGAAGGTCGATACCACCAACAGCTACAACAAGGTGGCCGAGACGCACAAGCGCCGGGGCTACTTCTTCAACGATGAGCTGACCGAAAAGGGCATCATCGGCGAGTTCGCCGGGGCGACCAAGACCTGGAAGCTAAACACCTACGGCCTGTCCTGGGACAAGACGAAATACCTCAGCGAGGCGTTCCTCGACATCGCCCGGAAATATGATCTACCGATCAACTGACATTAAATATCCTTCAGGAGAGATTTGACAATGACAGAAAGAAAACCAGGAGTAGACACCATCGCACTGCACGTCGGGCAGGAGTCTCCGGACCCCGCCACCCAGGCGAGGGCAGTACCGCTTTACCAGACCACCTCATACGTGTTCAAGAGTACCGAGCACGCGGCTAACCTGTTCGGGCTCAAAGAATTCGGCAACATCTACACCCGACTCATGAACCCTACTACAGACGTCTTCGAAAAGCGCATCGCTGCGCTGGAGGGCGGTGTAGGTGGGCTGGCTACTGCTTCGGGAATGGCCGCTATCTCTCTGGCGATCCTCAACTTCACGAGGATCGGAGACGAGATCGTATCTGCTGACAACCTCTACGGCGGAACCTATCAGTTCTTCCACTACACTTTACCGAAGCTCGGCCGGACTGTCAAGTTCGTCGACTCGCGGAATCCGGAAGCTTTCAAGAAGGCCATCGGACCGAACACCAAGGGTATCTACATCGAGACGATCGGGAACCCGAAGAACGATGTTCCCGACTTCGAGGCCATCGCCAGGATCGCCCACGATGCAGGTATCCCTCTCATCGTCGATAACACCGTAGGCAGTGGCCTGGTTCGGCCCATCGACCACGGTGCAGACATCGTCGTCATCTCGGCGACCAAGTACATCGGCGGCCACGGCACTTCCATCGGCGGCATTATCGTCGAATCCGGTAAGTTCAACTGGGGCAACGGCAAGTTCCCCGAGCTGACTGATGCAGACCCGAGCTACCACGGCCTGAAGTACTGGGAAGCGCTTGGCAGCCTCGCCTACATCCTGAAAGCACGTGTCCACCTGCTCCGGGACCTGGGACCGGCGCTGAGCCCGTTCAACGCCTGGCAGTTCATCCAGGGTACCGAATCTCTTCCGCTCCGGCTCAGGAAGCACTCGGAGAACGCGACCGCAGTGGCAAAGTGGCTCAAGAACCACCCGAAGGTCGCTTTCGTAAACTACCCCGGCCTCGAGGATGACCCCAGCCACGCGAACGCTAAGAAGTACCTGAATGGCTACTTCGGCGGCATCGTGGCCTTTGAGCTCAAGGGTGGTGTCCCCGCGGGCAAGATCTTCATCGAGAACGTTAAGCTGGCAAGCCATCTCGCCAACATCGGCGACTCCAAGACACTGGTCATTCACCCGGCGTCCACGACACACCAGCAACTGACGGAAGCCGAGCAGAAGACCACTGGAGTCACTCCTGGCCTGGTCCGCACGTCCATCGGCATAGAGAACGTCGAGGACATCATCGCCGACTTCGAACAGGCGCTGGGCAAAATATAAAATACGTAGACGCTATACCTGTCGAGAGTGCACGAGATGGGCAACGACCTGGGCACGGTGGAAACTCAGTTTTTCCACCTGCCCGAAGATCTGGTTCTGGAATCAGGGCAGCACCTGAAAAATGTCACGATAGCCTATGAGACCTACGGTAGGCTAAACAAGGACAAGAGTAACGCTATTCTGATCGAACATGCTTTTTCCGGCGACGCCCACGCGGCTGGCTGGCATGACGGTGATAAGAAGCCCGGCTGGTGGGATACTGTCATCGGGCCTGGTAAGGCTTTTGATACTGACAAGTACTTTATCATCTGTTCCAACTTCATCGGAGGCTGCAAAGGCTCGACCGGGCCCTCCTCGGTCAATCCGGAGACCGGCAGGCCGTACGGCCTCAGCTTCCCCGTGATCACCATCGGTGACATGGTCAAAGCCCAGAAAACCCTGATCGATTTCCTGGGTATCAGGCAACTCTTCGGCGTAGCGGGCGGGTCCATGGGCGGTATGCAGGTGCTCCAGTGGAGCGTCTCTTACCCTGGCATGGTCCGCAACGCGATCGCCATTGCCACCTGCGCCTATTCCACGCCTCAGCAGATCGCGTTTAGCGAAGTCGGGCGGAGAGCGATCCTCTGTGATCCGAACTGGAGCAATGGCGATTATTATAGCAAAACGTCACCGATCAACGGCCTCGCTCTTGCCCGAATGGTAGCCCACATCACTTACCTCAGCGATGAGTCTATGAAGCAGAAGTTCGGCCGCCAGCTAAAGGACAAGGAAGACTACGGCTTCGACTTTAGTACCGATTTCCAGGTGGAGAGCTACCTGCAGCACCAGGGCGACTCGTTTGTCAAGCGGTTTGATGCCAACTCATACATCTATATCACCAAGGCGATCGACTACTTCGATCTGACAAAAAACGGATCGCTGGACGAAGGCTTAAAGGAAGTAACCAGCCGGTTCCTGGTCATCTCAGTCTCCTCCGACTGGCTATACCCGGCCTACCAGTCAAAGGAAATTGTCATGGCGCTGACCACCAATAACATCGACGTGAGCTACAGCGAGATCAAGTCCATGTACGGCCACGATGCATTCCTGCTGGAGTCCGGGCAGATGAACTACCTGATCAACAATTTCCTTTGCCCGAAACAGGTCAAGGATGTCATGGCACCCGCAGCTACCGTCATCGAGCACGCCAGCATCGAGGAAGCTGCCCGAATCATCGTTGACAAGCGGGTGACGCACCTGCCTGTCATATCTGCAGAAGGGAAGCTGGTCGGTATCGTGACTGCGTGGGATATCTCCAAAGCAGTCGCCATGAAGTACACCACACTGGACCAGATCATGAGCAGGGATGTCTTCACCATCGGCACTGAAGTGTCCATCGAGGCGGCCTCCAGGAAACTGGAAAAACACGATATCTCTGCGCTCCCCGTTGTCGATGCTGATAATAAGGTGCTGGGAATCGTGACCAGCGACGGCATGAGCAAGCTGATCGGCCAGCGAAAGCGGGGCTGTAACGGGGTATAGTTTACAGCACTCCCCGGCCAATTTTTTATACGGACTGCAAACCATGAGTATGTTCCGGGAAAATGGCGGGGACACATTTTAACTGATCACGCATAGACTCATTGATCACAATGGCGGCATTCAGAAGGAACCTCTGGCTGATTCTATGTCCGGCACCTTTTTCGGCTTCGGAAACGTCCGGCGCGCAGATCCTCGACTGGGGTACAAATAAAGACGAATATAAAGCCGGTGATACTGTCTCGGGCTTCATCAAGATCAAAAATATGGGAAGCACGGTGATCCGGGACATGATCGTCAGCGTTCAGGTACTGAGGCAGACCTTACTGGGAGAGATCGAGGTTCACCGTAGCGATTATAACGTGGCTGATTTCCTCCGGGATTTCCAGATACCTCCGGGCTTGACTAAAGAGTTCCAGTTCCCCCCGGCAGGTCAGCCCCCGTTCACTATCCCAAATACGCCTCTTGCCAGGGGAAAATACCGTTTCATCGGCAGGCTGTCTACAGATGGAAAAGCCATCGGTAAAGTTGAGAAAACGATTAAAATCGTATAATGATTTTCCTATTTTTGATCCATATGGCGGGTTCTTTCGTTGTTTCATCCTGTTTCAGCTCCAAAACCTTTATATCACTTCACCTGCGAATTAACAATTGTTAATTCAGAGGGACTGTCATGAGGATTCTCGCGATACACGCGGACAGCATGAGCTACAAGGCTAACCGCAAGACCAAGATCGCCGAGGAGATCGAGGTAAAAGAGGGCTCGATGGAGGACTGCGTGGTTCTCCTGTCGTCGGTGGAAAAGCTGGATGAGGTCAACCCTCCGAGGGTGATCGAGGCCGCAGTGAAAGAAGTGCTTCTGCGGCTGGAGAAGCTCAAGGCTAAGCGAGTCCTGATCTTTCCCTTTGCCCACTTAACTTCGACGCTGAGCTCTCCGGCAGTAGCCCTGCAGATCTTGAAGGGCATTGGTACTGGCCTGGGTGAGGCAGGTATTGAGGTTAAGCGGGCGCCGTTCGGGTGGTACAAAGAGTACAACATCAAGAGTAAGGGCCACCCGTTAGCGGAATTATCCATGACCATCTGCCCATATGAAGGTCATAGCTGTGATTTCCTCTGCCCGTATTGCGAGAACCCGATCAAACTCCGGGACATGAGTGAGATAGAAGCCGAGCGTACAGGGATTACTGATAACAAGGGCCCGGTACAGACATCGCCCTAAGTTTCCCAGCAAGGCTTTAAATAAACTGGTACAAATATTATAACGACCTGAACACGATGATGACTATGAAGAGGGTATACTTAGATAACAGCGCGACCACGCAAGTCAGCGACGAAGTGGTCACTGCCATGCTGCCTTATTTTACAGAAAAGTTCGGCAATCCGTCGAGTCTCCACACCGCAGGGAGAGAAGCCCGTGAGGCCATTGAGGTCGCACGTAACCAGATAGCCAGAGCCATTGGCGCCACTCCGGCAGAAATCATCTTCACCTCCGGGGGAACCGAGTCAGACAATATTTCGATCATCGGTGGTGCCCTGGCAAACAGGAAAAAGGGTAACCATATCATTACTTCGGAGATCGAGCACCCGGCCGTGCTAGAGACCTGCAAGCATCTGGAGAAAGACGGGTTTAAGGTCACCTACGTGCCGGTCGACAGCGATGGCATCCTGAAGCTGGATGAACTCGAGAAGGCGATCACAAAAGAGACGATCCTGATCAGCGTCATGCAGGTCAACAACGAGATCGGTACCATTCAACCCATAAAAGAGATCGGAAAGATCGCCACCGAGAAGGATATCTTCTTCCACACGGACGCGGTCCAGGCTTTAGGCAAAGTCCCCGTGAACGTGGATGACCTGGGTGTAGATATGCTTGCCCTCTCCGGCCATAAGATTCACGGTCCTAAGGGCATCGGAGCCCTCTACCTCAGAAAGGGCACCCCGGTAAGGTCCCTGGTCTACGGCGGTGGCCATGAGAAAGGCATCCGAAGCGGCACCGAAAACGTGCCGGGCATCGTAGGGCTTGGCGTAGCTTGTGAAAGCGCCATTCGCGATTTCGACAAGAATACCGCTCACATGACCCGCCTGCGTGACCGGCTTATGAATGGCTTACTCGGGATCGAGCACAGTCGCCTGAACGGCTCCCGGGTCCTGAGATCGCCGAACAACGTGAACATCAGCTTCAGCTTTATCGAGGGCGAGTCAATGGTCCTGCTGCTCGACATGAAGGGCATCGAAGTCTCCACCGGTTCCGCCTGTTCGTCCAAAAAGCTGGAACCATCCCACGTGCTGATCTCCTGCGGCCTGGACCCCGAGACGGCCCACGGCTCGCTACGCATGACGAACTCTAAATTTAACACTCAGGAAGAGATCGACTATACGATCGAGACGCTCCCTGGCATCATAAACCGCCTACGGGAAATGTCGCCACTATATAAGAGGTAACTGTTATGTATTCTCCAAAGGTAATGACCCACTTTTCAAGCCCCCAGAATGTGGGGGAGATCCCCGACGCCGACGGTATCGGAGAGGTCGGAAACCCTGTCTGCGGGGACATGATGACGATCTACCTGAAGATCAGGGACGACCGCATCGAAGACATCAAATTCAAGACTTTCGGCTGCGGTGCCGCCATCGCAACCAGTAGTATGGTCACGGTCATGGCAAAGGGAAAGACGCTGGACGAAGCGCTGGCCATCACCCGGGACGACGTGGCGAAAGAGCTGGACGGCCTGCCTCCTCAGAAGATGCACTGCTCCAACCTCGCCGCAGAGGCGCTGACCGCGGCCATAGCGGACTACCGCAAGAAGCAGGCAGCCAAGAAATAACGGGGCCTGAGGCCCCGGAGTTTTTTATGGCTAAGCTGCGAGTCGGCCATCTTTCTACTTTTTATCACACGGCCTTTATCCTGATGGGTACGGACCACCTGGCCATGGCAGGCATCGATGCATCCTGGACGCTCTATCCCACGGGGCCAGATATCGTCAACGCCCTCACTCGAAGCGAGATCGACCTTGCCTATATCGGCTTACCGCCTGCTATGATCGGCATCAGCAAAGGCCTTGAGCTAAAGTGTGTGGCAGGCGGTCACATCGAAGGTACAGTTTTAGTGGCCGGTGAAAAGTACCGGTCTGCAGATGAGTCCTATGGTGCCCACGAAGCTCTTGAGCAGTTTACCGGCGGCACGATCGGCTGTCCGGCAAAGGGCTCTATTCACGACATCATAATCCGGGACCTGCTAGAAAAAGATGGTCTCGACGTCGAAGTCAGGAACTACGGGTGGGCAGATTTTGCGCTGGCAGCCCTGCAGGATGGTGAGATCGATGCGGCGATCGGCACTCCGGCACTCGCTGTCGGAGTCCGTCGGTTTGCCGGCGGGAAGATCATCGTACCTCCTAAAATGCTCTGGCCATGGAATCCCAGTTACGGACTCGTGGCTGCCACTCAGTTCCTCGATAATGACGTAGCGGTTACAGCGTTCCTGCGGGCGCATGAGGAAGCATCCGAGTTGATCAGGCATGATCCGCATGCCGCTGCGAAGATCGTGTCCCGGGTGTCCGGCATCGTAGACGAAGCCTACGTGCTGGAAAGTTACCTGATCTCCCCGAAGTACTGCGCAGCACTGCCCGGTGAATATCTCAACTCCACCATGCGCTTTGCCGGTACCCTCCAGCGTCTGGGCTATATCTCAAAGACTCTCAGCCAGGCAGATGTCTTCGACCTCCGGTTTATCTCGGCGACTCACCCTGAGCCAGCCCACTATCGGGAAGGCATATCATCCGGGCATCCTTTGCCTCGATCATGAAGCTGATATATATTACAGCTGATACACAGTTGTCAATATCTTACTTAACGGGGAAAGCATGTCTATCAAAGAACTAACTGACTATGATCGGAAACGCTATCACCGCCAGATGCTCATCCGCGGTTTCGGCGAACCCGGACAGAAGAAACTGAAAAATACCCGCGTTTTTGTCGCCGGGGTGGGTGGGCTGGGCTGCCCGGTATCTACATACCTGGCCGTGGCCGGATTCGGGCACATCACCATCGCCGACCTGGATGTCGTCGACCTCTCTAACCTAAACCGGCAGATCCTGCACTGGGACAAAAATGTGGGAGAAACCAAGATCAAGAGTGGCCTGGAAAAACTGCGGGAGATCAACCCTCAGATCGAGGTAGAAGGATTTGAGGGCAGGATCGACGAGAACAACGTCTACGACCTGACTAAAGGCTACGATCTCATCATCGACGCGATGGATAATTTTCCGACCCGGTTCCTGTTGAACCGCGCCGCCTTAAAACACAACATACCATTCATCCACGCATCGATCTGGGGGCTGGAAGGCCGGCTTACCACCATCGTGCCAGGTAAGACCCCGTGTCTCGAATGCATTTTCCCGCACGCCCCTCCAAAAGAGGTATTTCCTGTGCTTGGAGCCACGCCAGGGGTTATGGCGACGTTGCAAGCCACGGAAGCCGTCAAGGTCGCGGTAGGCTTCGGGTTCCCGCTGGAGGGCCGGCTGCTGGTGTACGACGGAGAATATATGGACTTCCACGAGATCAAGGTTAGCAAGAACCCAAAATGCCCGGTATGTGGCGGCAAGTGATCACTTTCACGGAGACTATGTCATGAAAATCAAGGTAAAGCTGTTTGCCAATTTCCGAGAGGCCACGAAGCAGAAAGAAGTAGAGGTCTCGCCCGAAGGCGATAACGTAGGGGCCTCCATCAAAAGCCTGACGACCAAGTACCCCAACATAGAGCCACTACTCTTCCAGGATGGAAAGCTGAAGCCCTATGTGAACGTGCTACACAACGGTCTGTCGGTCAAAGGCGAGGACGGTCTGGAGACCAAGGTTAAGGATGGCGACGAGATCGCTTTGTTTCCGCCAGTATCTGGTGGATAGTATCTGGATTCCTGTTTTGTCCCTCTCCATATGCAGCACTTTTTGTAGTGCTCCCTGATTCTTTATTTCTTTTTGCAATCTCAATCTTGTCCAGATGCCATTTTCCTGATCTGACGCAGTGTAAAGCCTATTGTTCAGCCTTCTTATTGAAAATCGCCTTGACGTGCCCGATTTTCATCTCTGTGGTAGGTTGCTTTTTGTTTTGTTAATATCATCTAACATAATTCATCATCCTTATTGTACTATTTTCAATCCTTTTTGTGTTAAATATCTTAAATTTTTAGACAATCAGTGGCAACTTTTATGTGCGCAGACGATAACAATCCACCGCTGATACGGTTTAACAATTGTTATCTCGCGAGGAAGACTGACATGGAAATTGATAAGATCACCATCTGTGGCGGGGTGGGAAAAGACGGAAAACCTGAAACGCTATCCGGTGTCGAGTTCAGGATGGGTGACATCGTAAGCATTGTCGGGCCCACTGGCTGCGGGAAGACTACCCTGATCAATGATATCGAGCTGTTTGCCGATGGCGATACGCCTTCCGGGCGAAAAGTGTTGATCAACGGCCAGCCTCGGCCTGAAGAGTTTCTGATGGACCCGTCAAAGAACCCTATCGCCCTCATTTCCCAGCACACAAATTTTCTTTCGGATTTGCCAGTGGGTGAGTTCCTACGCATTCACGCCGGGATCCGGAAGAGCGGAAACCCTGACGTCCTCGTAGAGGAGACACTGGAGTTCGCCAATCAGCTGACTGGGGAGCCATTGAACCTGGCAAGCGCGATGACCGAGTTGTCCGGAGGCCAGACCAGGTCTCTGCTAATCGCAGATGCCGTGATCATCGGTAACGCGCCTATCATCCTGCTGGACGAGATCGAGAATGCCGGCATACACCGGACTAAAGCGCTTGAGCTGCTCAAGAAATACCGGAAGATCTTCGTCTTTGTCACCCACGACCCGCGGATCGCTCTGCTGTCCGATTACCGGATTGTCATCAGTAACGGTGCTATGCAGCAGTTGATCGTAACCGACCACGATGAGAAGCAGGCCGTAGGCGAGATCAAGAAGATCGACGACCTGCTCCTCGAGCTCCGTGGTATCATCCGATCAGGCGGCCGAGTTACCGCAAGCGAGATGAACCGTCGTCTGCAAGCGATAGGCTACCTTGGAGGAATATGAAAGCAGTCATCTGCGCAGGGCCGCCCACCAGTGGCAAAACTACCGTGCTAAAGCATGTGGTACGGAGGATGCAGAAGGAAGGCTTCAAGATTGCCTACCTCAAAGTGGACGTCCAGTATGCCGACGAAGACGAGATGTTCGCCAGAGAATTCGGCATCCCTGTAAAAAAGGTCTACTCGGGCGAGCTGTGCCCAGACCACTGTAACGTCATGGTACTCGGCGATGCTGTGGACTGGGCGGAGCAGGAAAAAGCCGACTTCCTGGTTGTCGAGACGGCAGGCCTGTGCTTCAGGTGTTCGCCATACATCGAAGGCGCGATGGGCATGGTCGTCCTCGAAGCGACCAGCGGCATGAACCTGCCTCGCAAGATCGGCCCGATGCTGTCGCTGGCTGATCTTGCCGTGGTGACTAAGATCGATTTGATCTCCCAGGCGGAAAGAGAGGTCTTCAGGGCCAGAATCCTTGAAACTTCTCCGGGCATGAGCGTGGTGGAGACCAACGCGTTATACGGCATCGGTGTCGACCGCATTATAAAAAGCATCAAGGCGTCTCCGGATCTCAAGTATCCGATGTTCCTGAAAGGCAATCCGCCCGTAGGCACCTGCACGATCTGCGTGGGTAAAAAGGAGATCGGCTGGAAGGAGCATTTCGGCGTGCTACGTCCGTTGGATGGCGATCTGTTCTACCGGGGGGAGTGAGCTGAACCGGATCTACCTTGATAACGCGGCAACTACCCCACTGGATCCACGGGTTTTCGAGGCTATGGCACCCTATTATTTGAAGGGCTATGGTAATCCTTCAAGTCTGCACTCCTTCGGTGCTGACGCCCGTGACGCGGTCGAGGGGGCCCGGGCAAAGGTGGCTAAAACGTTACACACAAGGCCTGAATCGATCATTTTCACCTCCGGCGGTACCGAGTCCAACAATCTCGCTCTCAAAGGGATCGCGTTCGCCAACCGCCACAAAGGCAGACACATCATCACGACAGCCATCGAACACGACTGTGTACTCAACTCCTGCCGGTGGCTGGAGCGCCAGGGCTTCGATGTCACGTATCTCCCCGTGGACAATTATGGGCTGGTAGATCCGGTCGACGTACATCAAGCCATCCGCCAGGATACCATCCTGGTCTCAGTCATGCACGCCAATAATGAGATCGGCACCATACAGCCGATTAGCGAAATCGGTACCATATGTAAGGATGCCGGGGTGTACTTCCATACGGACGCCTGCCAGTCCTTCGGCAAGGTCCCGTTGAACGCCGGCGACTGTGACCTGATCACGCTGAACGCCCATAAAATATACGGCCCTAAAGGCATCGGCGCCCTTTACCTCGGGGATGGTGTGCATATCGAAGCCTGGCAGCACGGAGGCGGCCAGGAGGACGGGCTTCGCAGCAGCACTGAAAATGTCCCAGGTATCGTCGGCTTTGCTGCTGCGGCAGAACTGGCGATCGAGTCGATGGAAGCCGAGAGTCGTCGGCTCAGTGCCATGCGCGACTTGATTATCGACACTGTGCCGGAACGAATTGGAGTCGCCTACCTGAATGGCCACCGGACTCTCAGGCTCCCGAACAACGTGAACCTGGGATTCCATGGCTATGAAGGTGAAGCCATCAAGCTGCTTCTGGAACTGGACCGGCAAGGTATCGCCGTTTCGACTGGTTCTGCCTGCTCCTCCCACACTGGTCACACCTCTCACGTGCTGACCGCGATCGGCTTGAACCCGCTTGAGGCAAGAGGGGCATTGAGGATCAGCCCCGGACGGTTCAATACGGCCGAAGAGATCGAGCATCTGTTAGACGTACTACCGTCTGCAGTAGGCTCGCTGAAATCCATATCATCCTTGAAATTTGGTGGTCATTTATATGGCTGAAAACCTCGCTGACAAAATGGAGCTGCCAGGCCTTGACTGCGGCCTGTGCGGTGCAAAGACATGTGAACAGTTCGCACAGATCGTTCTAGATAAGCCCGGTGAGCGTAAACGCTGTGTACAGATCAGCAAAGCGCCTACTGCAAGGTCTTCGCAGGCACAGTGCGGGGAGTGCTCATCCGCGGGAATTGCCACCGCCGGCAAGGACTCGCTTGGCCGGGAGTACGACTTCGTGCTCGACGCCTTCCCGGAAGATCCCGGGCCGAGAGAGACGATCATACCCCACAATCCTATTCTGACCCGGGAAATGGAGATCACTAAAGGCGACATACTGATCGGTCGGCCCCTTGGCATGTCCTGTGGGTGCCCTGTCACACACTGCGGGGTCGTCATGGATGTCGATCACCGGACTGGTGTCATCGTCTGGTGTGTCACCGGGCCGCTGGCTAACCGGGGGAAGCCCGTCAAGGACCTGGGATATTATTCGGCGCAGGCCTACGAGGGCATCGTGAAAGACTCTGGAAAAGAGCTCAAGATCGGCATGCGATACTGGTACCTTCCCCGACGGTGCATGCTCCAGTGGCGGCACAGTGGAATGGTCATATTCATGAACCGGACTAAGGAGGGCATACGTATACGGATCGAGGGGATCATGATCGGATGAGCCATATCTGATATTTTTTAGAGGTGAATATCGATACGTTTCCAAAATAACGATTATATTCCCAGCCATTTTTGAAATGAGCTTAATACTAACCTTCGTATACCAAAATATACCTGTTATAGGTTTAAGCCAATAGTTATATACTCTGACAAAGCTATCTTCAATTATCTATGGGCTCGAAAAAAGCGGATGACATCTGTGATGCTTGTGGCACAAATATGTTGCTCTACAAGTGCAAGTATTGCGGTAAGATCTACTGTGAAGAGCACCGCCGCCCTGAAGCCCACAACTGCTCAGGGCTCTCCGAATACCGGTACCAGCTTGAGACGGGTACCCTTGAGAAGCCTGGCATGCAGACTGTTGCGCCGAACGAATCCCGAACAGGGGGCATCTCGATCTCAAATTTACTCCGGCACATCTGGCATGTAAGCAAGATCATATCTATCGCCCTTATCTCAATGTCCATTATCATCGCACTCGTCATGCTAGTCAGCTTTATCGTTGTGCAACTATCTGCCACACCGTCATCGATTCCGGTGCAAAACACTACGGGTGTCCAGGTGGTGCTGGTCAATAACCTCAGTGCAAGCGATCCGACCTACGACGACCTTATCCGTTTCCTCAAATCCGACTCAACCAGCTCCGCGAAGTACGTATACCCTGACTGGACATGTGCAGATTTTGCCCGGCAGCTACACGACAATGCCGAAGCCCGGGGTATCAAAGCCGCTTTTGTGGCAGTAGAGTTCTACAGCAGCAGCATCGACTACAGCATATACGACGATGGTTCCGGCTCATTTTCTCCTCCGTTAACGGCACCCGATATGGGGCACGGATTCAACCTTTTCAACACCACTGATCGTGGTCAGATATACGTGGACGCATCGGGGATATACGAGAGCTCTACAGGCGATCGAATCGTCTATGTGGCAGAGGGCCGAGAGTTCAACGAGATCGATCTCGACTATGCCCAGGGTACAGATTATGCGTTCTACTCAGGGTACCGGCAAAAATACATCGACTACGTCTACGATCTGAAAGAGTATAACCGGCTGGCAAGCGCATATAACCAGGGTATCGCACCCGTGGGCATGGATCTAAAACAGGCTTCGTTGCAGTTAAATAGCAAGAGGGATGATCTGACCAGCCAGAAGGCTGCTCTAGGACCGTTCTACTATCCGCCAGGTGTGGTTAAACAGATCGATGTTTACTGGTGAATATGGTAGAATAGTGTAGCGATAGGCTTGTTGTTACAAATTTTTTTAAAAGTTGGGGCGCAAAACGCTTAGGACGGTTCCGTCCTTAGCCATTGTATATGTTGGGTGTCAGGGGAACTTTTTGTAAAAAGTTCCCCTCGCGACCCCTCAAAAACATCGTTTTTAATGTGCCCTTCGGGCTTGAGTCTGTGTCGAGACCCAGGGGGACTTTTGAAAAAGTCCCCCGGGAGCCCCCTCAAAACTTTTTACATCATCGACTTTTCGCCAAGTTCAATAGTCTTCTTCATCTCGGCCTGGAGCTGGGCCGGAAGCCCCTTGACATCCACGTCGAGGAAACCTCTAACAATGAGTGCAGTGGCCGTATCTGCATCGACACCGCGGGCCATGAGGTACTGGATCTCTTCTTCGGCGATCTTGCCTACAGCAGCTTCGTGGCTGAGGTCGACGCCGGGTATGCTGCCTAGCAGTTCTGGTACGGCGTAGATGATGCCGCCTTCCCCGAGCAGGAGTCCTCTGCATTCGAGGTGTGCCTTAATGCCGGCGCAGTCGCCCTGGATGAGGCCTCTGGAGGCGATGTATCCGCCTTTGGTGATGGTCCTGGCTATGAGTTCCGCTCTTGCGCCCTTCGCTTTTAGTATGGCTTTCGAGCCGACGTCGAAGTGTGAGCCCTTGGAGGCATAGATGATCGTGTTGAACCGGGCGATGCTGTTCTCGCCTTCCAGGGTTGCGCCGGGGTACATCTGTATGTCCTTTACCGGGGTCATGCAGACATAGTTGCTCATAAACACTGCGTTCTTGCCTATCTTGCTGGCAGATCTCGGCCGTACCGCGACCTGCTCAGCCCAGTTGTGTACCATCGTGAACGTCAGCTTCGCATTATCTTTGATGTAGAACTCAGAAATTCCCACGTGTAAACCGCTGGTCACGTGAGTGTCGGAGGTGCAGCCGGATATGATGTGGAACTCGCTGCCTTCCTCAGCTATGATGATGTTGTGCACGTTCTGGATCATCCCTTCTCTGCCCATGTAGAGACATGCCTGCAAGGGGAAGGTGATCTTGGCTCCGGGTAACGCCCGCAGGAAATAGCCGGCAACGGGGTGTGTTGCGCTGTATGCCGTATATTTGTCCTGATCCGGCTGTACGAGCTTAAAGTAGTAATCATGCAGCCAGTCGTATTTCTTGAGGGCATCGTTGATGTCCATGACTTCCAGCCCTTCCTGCTGACTGACCGTATGGACGACCGTCTGGTCGTGCTGGAAGAACGAGCCGGATCGCTCTTTCATCGATGCGTCGACGCCAGCGTGTAGCGCACGCTGCTGGACACCGGTAGACAGTTCGCCCAGCGATACGATCTTCTCTCTGGCAGGTATCTGCTGCTGGTATTTTTCCAGGTCGATGTCGTTTCCATAGGCTGCTTTCTTATTGATGGCAGCCTGAGCCCGCCGGATTATCTCCTCATGCATGTCAAGCACTCTCCATAGCCGTTTTTCCTTATGTCTTCAAGCAGCTCAACAGGGTTGCCCTGGCAGAGCATTTTTCCCTTCATCATCACGTATGCTTTATCTGCCTTGACGAAGTCCAGGATGTTACCAAAATGGGTAATGATAAGGCCCGATTTAGTCCGCTCGATGGTCTTCTTCTCTTTCTCCAGCAGTTCGTTGATCGTACGCCCGACCAGGCCGATGTTGACCAGATCTACGCCGCTGTCCGGCTCGTCCAGCATGACAAACTCCGGGCGCTGGGCCAGTAGCTGCAACAGTTCTGAGCGCTTGATCTCGCCGCCGGAAAAACCGAGATTGACATCCCGGTCGAGGAACATGTCCAGGTTTAGCTTCTGGGCCATCTCTGTGATCTCTGCATCCGTGATCTTTCTACCCGGGCTTCTGGACTCAAGGCTGATCCTGACCATGTCTTTGAGCTTTACGCCGCGGATGACTGGCGGGTGCTGGAAGAGGATACCTATGCCAAGCTTTGCCCGCTCGTCCATAGGCGCATCGGTGA
Source organism: uncultured Methanocella sp. (assembly GCA_964548585.1). Lineage (GTDB taxonomy): Archaea > Halobacteriota > Methanocellia > Methanocellales > Methanocellaceae > Methanocella_A. Next base: position 16,350 of record CAZJRS010000018.1, read on the forward strand.
TATCCTTTCTCTTATAGTAGATCCGGCCATCTGTGACCTTGTACTTCGGAATCCCGGCGATGGTGAAAAGTAGCGAGCTCTTGCCGGTCCCGTTGGGGCCGAACAGGGCATGGGTCTCGCCCTCGCCGATGGACATGTTAACGCCGTTGAGGATGCGCTTGTCATCCACTTCGACGGTTAAGTTTTCGATGTTGAGCATGATAATTCCATCCTGACACGAGTGGTAATCGGTGTTACAGGAGATAATAAGACTAATCTCATAAAACGTTTTGGATTCTTTGGAGAACCGGGGGACAAGCGCTATAAAAAAAATAGAATTATCAAGGCACTCAGAGCTTACAACGTAAGCCCACCGAGGACCTTGACAACCCTGTCAACCTGCTCTTTCGTAATCACGAACGGCGGCACAAAACGCAGTACCGTCTCGGATGTGCAGTTGATGAGCAGGCCTTTCTCCGCCGCTTTCGGCACCAGCGCGCTGCCGTCTTTTCTGAGCTGGACGCCGATCAGCAGGCCCAGTCCTCTGACGTGGTCGACGTAGTCTTGTTTGTAGTGCTTTGTCAGCTCCTTCATCATATAGTCGCCCATTTCTCTGGACCGCTCGACCAGGTTTTCCTCTTCGATCGCCTGGATGGTGCCCAGCGCTGCGGCGCAAGCCAGGGGATTACCGCCGAAGGTCGAAGCGTGGTCACCTTTTCCGAACGCTTTCGCCATCTCTTCGGTGGCCATCATGACGCCCATGGGGAAGCCGCCTGCTATGCCTTTGGCCACGCACATGATGTCCGGCTGGACGTCAAAGTGATCTTTGCCAAACCACTTGCCGGTCCGGCCCATGCCCGTCTGGACTTCGTCGAAGATGAGGACTACGCCTGCTTTGTCGCAGATCTTCTTGACTTCCTTCAGGTAGTCCTTAGGGGGTATATTGACCCCGCCTTCACCCTGAACAGGCTCGAGGATCACGGCTGCCGTGTCGGAGTCCATGGTGTCCCGGATCGCTTGAGCGTCTCCGTAGGGAACAAACTGAGCTCCGGGGACGAGGGGCTCAAAGGGCTGGCGGTATTTCGCCTTATGGGTGATACTCAAAGCTCCCATTGTCCTGCCGTGGAAGCAGTGCTCGGTCGCGATGAAGCCTTTGTTGCCCGTTTCTTTGCGGGCGAGCTTCAATGCTGCTTCGATCGACTCTGTGCCCGAGTTGGCGAAGAACACCCTGTCCATGCCCGACAACTGCGAGAGCTTTTCAGCCAGAACCGGCTGCAGATCATTATAGTACAGGTTAGAGGTGTGGATAAGCCGCTCTGCCTGTTCTTTTATCGCTGCAACCACACGCGGGTGGCAGTGCCCCACGTTATTGACCGCTATGCCTGCGACACAGTCGATGTACTCGCGGCCATTAGCGTCCCACACAAGGGCACCCTTGCCCCTGGTGATCACAATGGGCTGGCGCCCGTAGGTCTGAAAGACGTGCTTCGCGTCCTTCGAGACGGCTTCCTCCCCGGAAGCCCTGCCAAGTATTGATTTTTCCATTCTTTCTCACTCTTATAATGACTTGATGATCACTCGAATTCGATGGTCGCAGGGGGCTTTGGTGTTATGTCATACACAACTCTGGCCACCGACGGGATCTCCGACGTGATGCGGGACGAGACCTTGTTGAGCGTCTCCCACGACAGTTCCATGTGGTTAGCCGTCATGGCGTCCCTGGATTCTACAGCCCGGACCGCGATGATCCAGCCGTGGCAGCGGTTGTCGCCTTTGACGCCGGTGCCCTTTTCGAGCAGCGCGGCCAGGCACTGCCATGGCTTAAACTGGTGGACAAGTTCTTGCTCTACGATTGCGTTCGCTTCCCTGACCACGGCGACTTTCTCCCGGGTCACTTCTCCGATGACACGCACCGAGAGGCCCGGGCCCGGGAACGGCATCCGCTCCGAAATTTCCTCTGGCAGCCCGAGAGCCCGGGCGACGTCCCTTACTTCGTCCTTGTACAGGTCGGCGATGGGCTCGACAATGCCCTTGAACTTCATGTTCTTGGGTAAGCCGCCCACGTTGTGGTGCGACTTGATGCCACCTTCGGACTCGATCCGGTCCGGGTAGATGGTTCCCTGGATGAGGAAGTCCACGTCAAGCGAATCTTCCACATTCTCGAACACCCTGATGAAGGTCTCGCCCACGGCCATGCGCTTCTTTTCCGGGTCGGTGAGTCCGGCGAGCGCCTTGAAGAACCTGTCGCTGGCGTCGACCACCTGCGGGTTCATAAACTGAAAGATCTCTCTGATGCGGTCAGTCTCTCCCTTACGCATCAGCCCCGTGTCGACGTACACCGGGATCAGGCGGCTTCCAATGGCCCTGTGCGCCAGGATGGCGCAGACCGAACTGTCGACGCCTCCCGACAGCGCTATCATTGCCCTGCCACTACCCACCTGCTTCTGTATGCTTGCGACGGCTTCATCGATAAATGCGTTCGCGTCCACCATAATTTTACTCCGTTTGTTTTTTGAAATAAGGGGGTTCAGTATTTAAAATTATCTATCTATCCAGCGCATGGAAAGGCTTTCGGCGGATAGAATAGCAGCTTTTAATATGTTAACGTTTTAGAGTAGACCACTACCAGTACTCTCATATATGTCCCAGTATGATTGATCGCCGGAGCTGCAACAGGCTCTGGTCGGTGGCATGACGGAGAAACGGCAGGTGCAGTCGAAATTAGGATTCCTTGGTAGTGAGCCGGACTTTTATACCGTGGGATATGAGCGCCTGAGCCTGAACGATCTGTTTTTGTTGCTGAAAGATAACGGCGTGCGTTGTCTGGTGGATGTGAGGGAAGCGCCGTGGTCTCAGGTATCGGACTACAGGAAAGCTACGATGGAAGAAAAGTTGCCCGAGCTCAGCTTGACATATTGCTTTGGGATACGATATGTATCCATGCCATCAGTTGGCAACGTTTACCGGAAAAATGACATGTCTGATCGAGAGATACTAGAGAACTACCGCAGACACATCGTCACGAAAGTGGTAGAGCTCGAGGCGATGAGGGAGATTATACTGAAAAGTAAAACGACTCTTATGTGCTATGAGGTTGATCCTAAAGAATGCCACCGATCGGTGCTTGCGAACGTGCTTGCGAAGCGATACAATCTCACTTACCTCGACCTGCGGGAACTGTGATAGACGCTATTTCACGAGTGTCAGTTCATTTGTAATCATATGATTTCTATTGCTGATCCGCTCGTTCATTTTCAACTCTAGCCAGTAGTGCCAAAGGCTACTGCCGAGAAAGTTTTTTTCTCGATACTCATAGTATGCCGTATAAAATTCGGCCACGGTGATGCCGAGTGGAGTGATCTTATATTGTATCCGGCCATCCGAATGGAGTTGACGGCTTACCAGGTTCTGGCTGACCAGGCTATATTCGATGTTCATACCCCCATGGTCACCTTCTAAAGCTCCCCTTACATGTATGAAATTTAAAGCAATACCCTTTACAATTGTTCTCGCACAGTACGCGTTTTCTTTATGCTCGTAGAGAAAATCGAATACAAGGGCGCGGTTTTTACAGTTTTGCACTGATTTAATCGTGTGCCAGAGCTTTGAGTCATACTCCATAGCGGTTACCACTCTAATCTTGATCTTATGACTCTCACGCCATCTTCTTCAACGCATACGAACGACATCCTCGCAGAGGTATCGATGCTGTCGTCTTTTATTTTCAGGGCGAACTCAATACCCTGCGCCGTGATCCTGTAATGCCCGGTTCCCGTTTTCGTTTCATTATATAATACCAGTCCGAGGCTTAACAGTGAAAGGGCTTTGCTGTACCTTTTACCGTACCCTGTCAACGCCCCGAGCACGTTTTCGGGGGAAGATTTAATCCTGTACGATATCTCCTGAGCACTGAATTCCTCGTCCGGGTGTCTGGCGAGGAAAAGGAGGACTTTAATGCGGACCATGCTTTTCAGTACCGCCTGAAAAATTTCATCGAACTTTATATTTTTCTCCAATTAACCTCACCGTGCAAGATATAAAATGTCTTATAATATAAGCGTTCTGTCACAATCAGTTGATCTTTATTAATACAGTACAATGTATAAAATTGAAAGTCAATAGCTGCAGTATTTATTTTGCATTTTAACAACTTGACCTACAATGTAGGTTATAAACGCTTATATAATAAACAGGCATTTAATTTCCATGGGCATGCAGTCTTTCGCATAAATCAACATGCCCATGAACTCCAAATAGGAGGATTGAAACATATGAAGCATAAATATATGATACCTTTGGTATTGTGCGGTCTGATGATCGCATGTGTGGCACCTGCATTTGCAACAACGCATGACATCACGTCGGGAACAGATCAGAAGATTGAGTCTAGGCTATATAGCAACGGTGGTACTCCAGCGGCACAGTGGAATGGAAACTCTTACACCCCTAATCCGGGTGTTGATTCAGGTGACCAGATTACATGGAATAATTACCTGAAACATGATTGCTCAATTGCATCCGCACAATTCGGGACTGTACATAATAAAATGAATAATGTTGAAGTTGGCCATGGGGTCTATCTTAACTATGGTGATAGACAATCCAAGCAGGAAACGAGGACTGCTATGTATACGCAGACTTTTGATATTTGGCATACCTATGATGGTAGCCAAGTAGGGACTAAGGGGAGTTCACTCACTATACAATAAACAACTTCAACTTGAAAATTTATTTTTTTGGTGAATATACATGGGGAACGTGTTAATTATTGCCCGGAAGGATTTTTCCGATCTGATCGGTAACCATTCTGTTCTTATGGTGTTATTTGTATATTTTCTAATGGTGATATGTTCGGCACTATATGCTCGTGATCTAATGTATAGTAATACTCTAAGTGCTTTGTTACTAGGTATTTCTTATTCTATCAGGTCTTATGGTAGTATTATCGGTCTGGTTATTGGCTTTTCTGTAATGACTGGAGAGACAATAGGCGGTGCGTTGAATACGTTGGCAGCTAAACCTCTATACCGGGATACGATAATAACTGGTAAAATCCTATCGTGTACCGTATTTATATTATGCGTTTTCGGGTTTGTCGTAATATTTTATACGGCTCTAATGCTTGTGCTTTGTGGGGACGCGGTCGGCAATGTAATGGGCGATTATCTATGCAGGTTACCCTTTGTGTTATTGTTGGTAACTTTAAATGCTTTGTTTTATATGTTTCTATCAATTTTTATTTCGATCATAGTGAAAAGGCCGGGAGTGGCATTATTATTATCTTCTGTCCTATTCATCTTCTTGGATCAAATTGCACCATCGGTGAGTTTTGCAGGGAATATCGGTGTCGTTCTGGGAAATGATCATATCGGTGATCTTGTAGCAGGCATATCGCCTGTTTATGCATGGGGTAACGTGATGTTTATCGATGGGCTCAGCGATGCAACTGTCAGCCTTACAGGTGTTTTAAATGCTTGCTGGCCTGATCTGGTTTGGCTTTTCCTGTATGTTGTTATTCTCCTGTTCGTTTGCTACACAGTGTTTATACGGAGGGATATCTCCTGAGTAATATACTACAAATTGCAAATCATCAGTTTCAGGATGTAGTGAGGGAACCCCTAGTGCTATTAGTCATAGGCTTGATCACGTTTATCATTGTTTTGAATGCGGTCGCCAGTGCGATAACGCTTCTGGAGATGGAAACTGATCTGGCAGACGGCAATGATGTTTTTTTATCCGTTGGTATGAGTGTTCCTCTCTATGAAACAGCAGTATTTTTATCGGTTATCTCTATGTTCGTAGGGGTAATATCCATTGCTGAGGAGAAGAAGAGCGGATCGTTGCGTGTATTGATAGCTAAGCCTCTCTACCGGAGGGATATTCTAGCGGGAAAGTTCCTGGGCCTGTCAATGCTATTACTATATATCACCATTTTCCTGGTCATGCTATGCGTATCGACGTTAGTCATCTGCTACAGGCCTCCTCTGTCAGTCGATGACTTTCTACTTCGGACATTCACCTATATTATCGTGTTATTCCTCGGCTGCGAACTGACACTGGGCATATCGATGCTGATTGGCGTCATTTTTAAAAACCTATATACGATTTTAATCTTTGCGGGAGCTTTTCTTTGTCTTGACTGGATTTTCATGACGCCGGCACCTTTAGCAGTCATAACCAGTTATACAATACCTGCCAAATTGTGTCTTACTACTATAAGTGGAGGGTTCCAGACTTACCTGTTTGATACGGTTAACCCATATAACGAATGGCTGAACGGCGCAGCCCCTTATCTTGTAGTGATGATAGTGGAAATCGTGTTGGTCTTTCTGATTTCCAGCTTTGTATTTACCAGAAACGAGGCGTGAACAGGGAACGATCTTATGAATATTCCAAATAAGTTACCGACTATAAAAATGATCCTGCTAATAGTAGATATCGTTGTCATCCTGTATATGATTACCGGAGTGTGTTCTGCCTCATCAAGCAATATCAAAGGCATTTGTTCTGGTGATAGCCACGTGCTTGTTCTGCTTACTAACGGGACGGTATGGTCCTGGGGATATAATGTCGGCGGAGGGTGTGGTCAGCAGATCAATGAAACTGATGCGCTAAGTAATTTAATTTCATCTCCGGTAATGGTAGAAGGCATCTCTAATGTTACAGCTGTCTCTGCAGGGAGCGGATTTTCTATTGCGTTGAAGGATGATGGTACTGTATGGTCATGGGGGTGGGACTATGATGGTGTGCTAGGTCGTGGTTTGACGATGACACAGACAGGTCCCCAGCGTATCGCTAAGCCGGCAATGATCCAGGGCCTGTCCCATATTATAGCGATCGATACTACTTATCGTACTGCATATGCGTTGAAGGATGATGGTACTGTATGGGTCTGGGGGTCTAACATCGCCGGGCAGATCGGGGACGGTGTAACAAAAACGATGGGTACGAGTGATGTTAGCCATGTTTCATCTCCTGTGCAGGTTAAAGGGTTAACTAATGTCAAAGCTATTTTTCCAGGGACACAGAATGTTTTCGTATTGAAGGATGATGGTTCTGTTTGGGCCTGGGGGATGAATAATTCTGCATTGTGTGATATGCAGAGAAGTGGAAATGATCAGATCATTAGTACTCCTAGTTTAGTTCCGTGTCTCAACCATGTTAAATCTATTGCGATGGGGCAGACTCAAATGCTTTGGCTGAGGGATGACGGTACCGTGTGGGTCTGGGGGTACGATTCCCAGGGTTGTCTGGGACTTGGTGATCTTAACGAGAGTATGAGATTTCAGGGTATTCCAGTGCAGATTTTAGGGTTAAGTGACGCTATCGCTATCAGTGCTGAGATGGATAATTCCGCTGTTGTATGCAGTAACGGTAGTGCTATGGTATGGGGTGATAATGTGTATGGCCAGCTTGGTGACGGAACGTTCAAGGATAGAAATATGCCTTTCCAAGTATCTATTAAAAATGTCACTATGATCGACTGTACAAGCCGTAATACCTTTATGGTAGATACGGATGGTTATATTTTCGTATGCGGTGATAACGGCGCATGTCTGCTTGGTACTATGCGTGGCTCCGACATGGATTACCAGAGTACTCCGGTGAAAATACTATTTGAGGTCGGCCGTGTGCAATCGCAGCCAACTACAACCAGTCCTGAAGTGACGCCCATCGTAACAGAGCTACCGGTTGTTACTGAACAGACACAGCCATCAGTTACCGAACCGGTTATTAGTACTCCTGTCAGCAGTTCACCATTACCCGGAGGAAACTCGATCCTGATGATCGGGGTGGTACTGTTTACCATCGTCGCTCTGGGTTTCATCGTGTACCTGGTGGTCAGGAAATAAGTCAATCGGGAGTCTTGCAGAGGTTACATACTCGGCTTCTCCCCTCCGATGGTAACACCTTGCTCTTCCGAGGCCTTCCGGCACGCAAAACATACCCCCGCATCAGCGAGCTTCCTACCGGCCTGCACTGCCTCATTTTTAGCTTTCTGGTCCGGCATCCCCTGCACGGCGAGCCCCGCAGTCAGGATATCCGACCTGTGCACTAGATCAACTCCGAAGGACTCCAAAATACCCTCGATACTCTGGATACATTTCAACTGCCCGCCATCGCCTGTCGCAAAGGCGATCACAGGCTTCCCCTGAAACTTTTCCTTGAAGGGCAGAAACTCATCGAACAGCATCTTCAGCTCCCCGCTCATATAGCTGAAATAAGTCGGCGAACCGAACGCTATCGCAGCCGCACGTCCGACGTCCTCCGGAGTCACATTCCGGGCACGCTTGACTTCCGCAGTCGTATTCTTCATCTGCAACGCACCCTCTACCAGCGCGTTAGCCACTGCCTCCGTATGCCCCGACATGGATGTGAAAACGATCAACGTGAAAGGCTTCTCCGCCATAAAACCACAGATACAGATTGTCGGTACGAGCTGAAAAATGACACCTCAAAAGAGCGCAGGGATGGTTATATCTGCAGCGGACGCGGCGGTTTCTTCCCACAGTAAATTTTTCTACCATTGCATCTACTCTATTGGCCGTCAGGCCGCCAAGCGGCAAGACCTCAATACCCACCACGATGTTGTGTCCTGCCGTTTGCGCGACTGACTCAAAGAGGCCTACTGCTACACCATTCTCTCTTCATAAAATCGGGTGATCGCCGGGCCGGAGCGTGTGCACCCGGCCCCGATCTCTTCCATCCTTCCTCAAACCCACACATGTCACTTGCTTGCTTACTTGCCTACTTGCTTGCTTATCTGCTTGGTTGGTAGCATGCCCTGGATTTGCCAGGCATGTTTTGGTAATCTTGATAGGGCGCCGGTAATGGGATACGCCCCGATCGCCGGCGACACGGGAGGTCTGAATAGTAGATTGGACGCTTACATTTATAAATATTGCCAAATTAAATAGCTGGTAACTTCAGCAAGCAATATTAGAGCTTCTATTGGCTAAAAAAAGCTTATACAGGGGGATATGCCCCTGTATCGACAATCTATATGCTTCCCACGAACTTCGGACGCTTTGCAAGGCTTCTCGCAACCGGCAGGGGCCGGTACGGGAGACCTGCAGTCTCGGAGTGGATGCGGCTGGCGAGCTCGTCCAGGGTCATGTCGACCTTCTTCGGTTTATTCTGCTCGGACTCCGCTCTGACGACTACGGGGATGCGTTCGCCGTTCATCTCGGCATCGCCGATGGTGACTACGTAGGGGATCCATTCTTTTCCCGCGTCTCTGATCTTCTTGCCGACCGTTTCCTCCCTGTCGTCGATGTCTACGCGGACGTTGGACATCTTGTCTGCGAGTGCTTCGGCGAAGGGCACGTGTTTTTCCGAGATGGTGACGATCCTGACCTGGGTCGGGGAAAGCCAGACTGGCAGCATAGGGACTGCTCCTTTCTCGCTTGCCATGGCTTCCTTTTCCAGCAAACCGTAGATGCATCGTTCGATTGCTCCGGATGGGGAGCAGTGGAGGATGATGGGCCTCTGTTTGTTGCCACTCTGGTCTACATATGTAATGTCGTACCGCTCGGCGTTTTCCACGTCGATCTGTACTGTCGAGAGCGCGCTGGCCTTGTCCAGCGAGTCGATGTAGTTGAACTCGAACTTCAGCACGAAGTAGAAGAACCGTTCTTCCCACATCTCCACGATGACGGGTTTGCCGACTCTGGTGACCAGGCTCTCGATGAACGGCTTGTTGTTGTTGTAGAACTCCTTGGTGAACCGGATGGCGACCTCGTAGTCTGACAGGTCGATGCCGACCGTATCAAGCGTATGGATGCACATGTCGTACTGGTCCCGGAATTCGTTGATGGCTCCGTTCATGTCCGTGCACAGCGTGTGCATATCCGGCATGGTGAACGCGCGCAGCCTGCGGAGGCCGACCAGCTCGCCTCTCTGTTCCTTGCGGAAGGAGTAGCGGGTCAGCTCGATCATTTTCAGGGGCAGATTCTTGTACGAGATGGTCATGTCGTGGTTCATCAGGAACTGGCCGAAGCATGCCGCGAACCTCAGGAAGAGGTTCTTCTTGTCCGCGATGACCGTGTACTGCCTGGCCGGGAACCGGTCCAGGTACTTCTTTAGGGTGGGATGCTCCATGTCGTACATGATGGGCGTTTCGACTTCCATGGCGCCCTTCTTGAAAGCCTCGCTGAGGACGTAGTTCTCGAGGAGGCTCTTCATCATCCTGCCCTTCGGATAAAAGCGCATGTTGCCCGGATCGCTGCCTGGCTCGTAGTCAGCCAGTTCCAGCCTGCGCATGAGCTCGACGTGGGGTGGTACCCGGTCGACAGCCCGCTTCTTGGCCATTTCGTAATCAACGAATGCTTTGAGCTTGTCGCGGCCGGTGTAGTCGATCGTCTTGGGATCTTTCAGCTGGCCGTCGGTGTCCAGGATATAGAAGTAGCTCTTGAGCTTTTCCTCTGCCTTGACAGCCTCGGAAACGACCTCAGGCTTCTCTGCTGCGATGGCAGGAGAAACGCTGACTGCTTCGACGCCCTCAGGCCGGATGGTCCGGGATAGCTCGGAGAGCGGGTGACCCTTACACTTGATGGTAAACTGCTTATACCAGCCAAACGGGGCTCTCGCAACCTCGAAGCCCTTGCCTTTCAAGGCTGCTTCAATACCTTTCAGTACTTCGACAGCAGTTTTTGGCGAGGATAGATTAGAGCTCAGGTGGGCGTACGGGTACAACATGACCTTATTGGCCTTGACCTGGCCCGCCACGTTGACGATGGAATCAGTGCCCTTTTCAATTGTGTACTGGGGATTGGATTCGTCCGGCTTCTCGACTGCGATGAAAGCTGTGAGCGCCTCCTCCATGCGCCCGGACTTCACTATGTCCTCGATCTTCTCGGCGACGGGTGTGCTCTTCTTCACCTCGTACTCGATGAAGTCGGAGTGGATGAGTAGTAATTGCATTCTTTCACCTAATGTTAGTACATTGATGTGATTTTCGGTTATATAATTTGGGGTGCATGAGTTAGCGGCGATTGGTGGTTTAGCCGTTAAAAAAGTGGCGATTGAAATCGCCACATTAAGATTATCTCTCCACAGCTTTTTTATTCACATTCGTGAAAACTACCTATTAACAATCATTAACAATACAAATCTTTATCTATCATGATTGTTAATTAGCTTTTTGAGGGCATCGAATGAGCACCATATCAAACGGATTGCTAAATTCAACCAAGGGCATCAGCGGCAAAAGCTGGCAGGTACGCAGAGTAGGCTCTGTCGACGTAGTCGAGAAGTTCGGCGCATGCAACCTTGACTATCACAAGACCTGCGGCAGCAACTGGTGCTTCGATGAGGCAAAGAAAGACTTTGACTGGAACTACACGGGTCAGGTGAACATCGCCCATGAGGCAATCGACCGGCACGCCGCATCCTGGCGAAAGAACAAGGTTGCGCTGTACTGGGAGGGCCCGAACCGGGAGCACGAGAAGTATACATTCTCCGAGCTGAAGACGCTCTCGGATAAATTCGGTAACGTGCTGCGGAAGGCCGGCGTAAAGAAAGGTGACCGTGTCTTTGTATATCTGCCACGCATCCCTGAGCTGTACATCAGCGCTGTCGCAATCGCAAAGGTAGGCGCCATCTTCGCTCCGCTGTTCGGGGGGTTCCGGGCCGAGGCGGTCCGGGACCGAATGAATGACTGCGGGGCCAGTATGGTCATCACAACTCCGGACATGAAGCGTCTTGGCATTGATCCCATCAGAGCCGAAGTCCCGACACTCAACACCATCCTGATTTGCAAAGCGGACGCGAATTACAAGTATCGTGAAGGTGAACTCAATTTCGATGCCGAGATGACATACGCTTCCGAAGACTTCAAGATGGAATGGTGCCACCTCGAAGACCCGGTCATCATGCACTACACCTCCGGCACAACCGGCAAATCCAAAGGTGTATTTCACGTCCACAACGCGATGATAGGCCACTACATCACGACCAGGTGGGTACAGGACCTGCGCGACGACGATGTCTACTGGTGCACAGCTGACCCCGGCTGGGTGACGGGCACCTCCTACGGCATCTTCGGGCCGTGGCTCTGCGGGGCATCCCAGGTCGTCTACGCGGGCCGGTTTACCGCCGATGCATGGTACTCTGTCATCGAGCGCCACAAGGTCACTGTCTGGTATACCGCGCCGACGGCACTTCGGATGCTGATGAAGGCGGGCGATGAAGTCGTCCAGAAGTACCACCTGAACAGCCTGAGGTACATCACCAGTGTGGGCGAGCCTTTGAATCCCGAGGTCATCCGGTGGGGCATGAAGGTTTACGACCTGCCCATCCACGAGAACTACTGGATGACGGAGACGGGCTGCAACATGATCGCCAACTTCTACAACCTGCCGCTGAAGATCGGTTCCATGGGAAAGCCGTTTCCCGGCATCCAGGCTGCCGTCGTCGATGACAAGGGTACCATACTGCCCCCCGGAGTGCCCGGTAACCTGGTGATCAAGCCCGGCTGGCCGTCAATGATGCGGGGCATATGGAACAACGAGGAGAAGTTCAACGAGTACTTCCGTATCCCCGGCTGGTATGTGACCGGAGACAGTGCCTGCGTGGACACAGACGGGTATTTCTGGTTCATGGGCCGGGTCGACGATGTCATCAAGACCTCTGGTGAGCGAGTAGGTCCGTTCGAAGTGGAGAGCGGCCTTCTGGAGCACCCCGCTGTGGCCGAGGCCGGCGTAATCGGAAAGCCGGATCCGCTCTATGGCAACATCATCAAGGCGTTCATCACCCTGAAGCCCGGCTACGAAGGCACTGAAGAGCTTAAGCGGGGGATCTCGGAATTCGTCAAAAACAAGCTCGCAGCCCACGCTTTCCCCAAGGAGATCGAGTTCAGCCCCAGTCTACCCAAGACTCGCAGCGGCAAGATCATGCGCCGCGTCCTGAAAGCACAGGAACTCGGGCTTCCCCTCGGAGACCTGGCTACCCTGGATGATGAATAGCTATTAACAAATCCGCATCAGTTAAGGATTATGCAGGGGCATATGCCCCTGCATTTCTCCGATTTCTTATTCTGCGGCTAGCGCCACAATTTTGTCGGTATGGCTGTATGACGGTTAAAATTGCGGAAATCAATTGCTCTTTCCACTCTCCTTTTCCGTAACTATTTTATTTATCACGATAAATAATTATATATTGTATAATACATTGTAAATTGACATTCAGGCTTATCAAGAGCTGGCCAGTTCCGCCCCGGGCAGGGCTTTGCCTGCAACAACGCCTGCTCCCGCAGAACTGGCCGTGCATATGGAAAATCAATGAAGAGGAGGTGAAAACCAGTCTCTGATCATTTAAACGTGGCGATAAAAGCGGCTGAAGTGACTGCGGTTTTGTTGACCAGTTCCGGATCTGTGAGCTAATGTAACGTTTACCTGGAGGTGATAACTCAAGACAACTACTAACTACTTAGACATATCAGTACTATTTTTCCTCAGCTGTTTAATCTCATGCCTCACCGATACTAATTTAAGCCCCTGTTCCAATATTCTGGGATTAGCTACCATGATCACTGACGACTTTGACTACCTCGCCCCCGGCGGGCGCTCTTTCACGCTGACCTCTGGTCTTATCGCCCGCTTAAGCGAAAAATCCCGGGTGCTGGAGATCGCCTCGGGCAAAGGCGAGGCCGCTTGCGCGCTGGCCCAGATGTTCAAGTGTAAAGTCGAAGCCTTCGACATAGATCCTGGCCTGGTCTCCTATGCCAGCGACAAGGCCTACTCTCTACAGCTGGCAGAGCTGATGCAGTTCGAAGTCAAAGACGGCCGGAACATGGACTTCGGCAGCGGACAATATGATCTGATCCTCGCCGAAGGCGGTGCGCTCAGCTACATCGGCCGGGAAACCGGAATCGAGCGGTGCGCCAGCCTGATGAAAGAAGGCTCCTACCTCGCGCTGACCGATCTGATCTACCTCAAAGACAAAGCGGATGTGCCCACAGAGATCCGGGAGATCTACGAAGCTAACGGCACGTATGCCTACCTGAACGAGCTAGATTACCGCAGGCTTCTCGAAAAAGCCGGCTTTGAGATCGACCACCTATCGATGGTGCCCCAGTCGGCCTGGGACCGGTACTACATGTCAATGCGGCAGTTATTCATGAGGCGGGACAGCGGCCTCCCGCCCGAGGTCCTGAGGAACATGGCCCGGGAGATCGATGTCTATTACGAGAAAAACGCCATGCACTACGTGGGCTATGTCTACATTGTGGCGAGATTGGCTCGCGATAATCTGGTGGGCGTTGGCCCTGAAGACCTGAGGATATCGGTGCTGGGCTGTCCGCCTGTGATCATGTCTGGCGCTGAAGCGCCGGCTAAGAGCAAGGGTTCGGTGAAGACGGCTAAAACAGCAGTAAAGAGTATTGCTCCGATGCCTAAGAAGCAGGCTGCTGCAAAGAAGAAGTAGGCGTGTCCGAGACACGCAAGTTTTAAATACTGGCATGCGTTATTAAAGTTCGCACTTTAAGACGCTCCGGTAGTGTAGACCGGCCAATCATGCCGGCCTTTCAAGCCGGCGACTCGGGTTCGAATCCCGACCGGAGCACTAGATTTTTGAGGGGCTCCCGGGGAACTTTCTAAAAAAGTTCCCCTGGGTCTCGACACTAAAGCAAGCCCGAAGGGCATTTTAAAAGCGATGTTTTTGAGGGGTGACGAGGGGGACTTTTTACAAAAAGTCCCCCTAACACCGAACATTGATAACATTTCTTTATCAGTTCCTTTAAAACAGCTATAACATTGGCTCCTGGGGGACTTTCTTACTAAAAAGTCATCGATATCGTAGGGTGATGACTTCAAGTTTTCGTTTAGGTTTCCCCGCACTAAGACCAGTTGATTCCGGATTTGTAGGGTAAAACAACCACGTAATCTATCAGCGCGGTCTCGTTTTTGCCCACTGCCACGGACTGTACATGAGCAGTGCTGTTCCGATAGTAAAAATGGACATCCGGGACTCTCCCTATTTTGTACGTGACGCCGTGCTCGACGTCAACGGAATAACTCTTATCGCTTTTTATCGCGGGAGTGAGCGTGGTGGTGCTATTAACTGGAATCACATTGAAGGTAAAGCCGGTCAATGGCCGGGAATGATCGCACCCTTCATAGGCTCCCTGGTCGTTTGTGGTGTTGCTGAAACGATATGCGCCGTCAGGCGATACTGCTTCTGCTTCTACGCTTGAGATCGGATTTTCGTCCAACTTGACATAGCATTGAGTAAGATACCTGTCGCTATTTCAGGCCGCATTCCGATCTCATCTGGCCAGATGGAGTTTAATTAATGATCAATGACTGCCTGAATCGTTAGCCTCTCTGGCATCCTGGTGAAGGGATCGAGTTATAAAAACCTATATATTAACTCACTCCTATTATGCGAACAGGTTTATAATGACTGATGACCAGCCAAGGAAAAACCGGCTACTGCGACTATTCCCCATCGCAATGGGAATCATATTTACTTACGAAATTTTATCCGTCGTATTCTTCATCGGATCGTTTATTCTTGGGATTATTGTTACCGCCCTCACAGGTACCAGTATAGATAAAACTTTACTGGGCTGGGTTGTTTACGTTTATATTGCAATTGCGATAGTCAATCTCGTAGCTTTTGCTCCGGCACTCTTAGCACTTTTAATGGTAGGCATGCTGGGACTGGTTATCTACTGGATGATCACTTATTTACCACTATACATGAAGTATCCCGGTGACAAGAAACTGCTCCAAGAACTGGGGAACGAGAATGCCTGCGCCCGAAAGAACGCCATTCTGGAGTGCGGCAGAAGGCGTTTGGTAATCTCGGAAGATCTGTTAACCCAGATCGTGTTATCCGACCCGGAACTCGATGTAATGCTTTGTGCGTATCATGTTTTAAATGATCTTGGAAAGCCAATTCCGGGCACAATATTCAACGCTTTAGGCAATTCGTCGGACGGCACCCAGAAAATTATACTCTTAATGTTGCTGGAAAAGACTGGCACTGATCGGCATACTGGTCCGCTGACAGAACTATTCATACAGGATCTTGACAGGGAAGTCAGAGGGACCATACTGTCTATGTTTGAAAGGATGGCAACGACGAATACTGACTCCCTGCTAAAGATGCTCGGGGTCGTAAGCGAGAAGGAACACAAAATTAAAATTTTACACATGTTCCAAAATACCACTGATATTCGCATAGTTGAACCTTTAATCGCCTTGCTACCCCAGGAGCCCGACCTAGAAGTCCGGCTGCTGATCTATACTCTTTTACGGAACAGCAAAGACATCCGGTGCATTGAAGTCTTTCTCCGGGCGCTAAATGACAATGATATCGAAGTCAGGAACCTGGCAGCGGAGACGCTAAAGTCGTCAGGCATTACCTATCAGGCGAAGGAAACGATTAAGGAGATTGTTAAAGTGCCGTGCAAGTACTGTGGTTCTCTGGTAGAGGTGACCGACAGGGCTTGCGTTTCCTGCGGAGCGCCCTTAAATCCTTATCACAGGTGACATTGATGGATAGGGGGCCTGTCCTCGCTCATTCTGTTGAGGCATATGATCTTATTATATAAGCCCTTGCAGAAATTCTAAATACTGCATTTAGTATATTATTTATACCAGGTTGAAATGGTTGAGGACATAATTAAGAAAAGTAAGTCATTGAAGATTCTCAAGGTGCTTATTGGGTTTCTGGTAGTATACGAAATCCTGTCTGTACTATTCTTCATATTCTTAATTATCCTTGGATTGATAGCCAAAGCGATCACCGGTATGGACATCACCGGCCCCGACGTCGAGAGGGGCTTAATCGGCACAATTTTCACTCTGGTCTGGAGGCTGGGGGTAATCAACATCTTGTTTGTGGCACCGCTGTTCTTCTGCATCCTAATCCCGGCCACGATCGCCTATGTACTCATATTCATACCTTTACACACCAGGCAATCTTTAGAACGGTGTCTGCTGCAAGATTTACAGAGCGATGACGTTTCCAGACGCCTGAGCGCGATTATGGATTGCGGGAAGAGGCGACTGGTTAAGTTCGAGAAAGAATTGACTACTATCCTGCTTTTCGACCCCTGCGTCGAAGTGAGGCTATGTGCCTATAACGCGTTATGCAGTATGAACAGGCCAAAGCTGGACTTGATCCTCCGGAAGCTGGCTGAGGTCACGGATATCGACGAGAAAATCCGGCTGGTGCAGCTTCTGGGAAAAATGAAGAATGAAGGGCTGATCGACATCTTGATCACCACCTACCTGGAAGATTTCGATCGAAGTGTAAGACTGGCGGTGCTGGATTCGCTGAGCCCGCTCTACTCTCAAAAAATCGCGGATTTCCTGATGACGACCATAAATAGCAGCGTTTCCCGGGAGCTTAAGCTGAAAATGCTCGAAATGCTCGATAGCTACGATGAAACCTCATTCGTCGAGCCACTCATCATCCTCCTGAAGACCGAGACCGACTGGGACGTCAGGCTGCGGATATTTACTATTTTACGGGACCTCAAAGACATCAGGTGTACCGAGGTCTTTCTGGAAGCTCTGCATGATCGTGATATAGCTGTCAGGAACCTGGCAGCAGAAACACTTACCTTACTTGGGGTGACGGTTCATATAGGGGAAACTGTCAAGGAGATCGTGAAAGTCCCCTGCAAGTACTGCGGATCCTTGGTCGAAGTGACCGATCGGGCTTGCGATGCCTGCGGGGCGCCACTGACTGCTCATTAAATAAGAAGTGGTTCTTTAACAAGGACACCGTGGACAAGGTACTGGAGCACATGATGACCCGCGGCATCATGGTCGCGGGCGGCGACCGGATAGGCAAGACGATCATTTTCGCCAAGAACCAGCAACATGCCGACTTCATCGCCGATCGATTTAACACTAACTACCCGCATTACAGGGGCGAGTTCGCTCGAGCGTTCCTGCACCAGCACCTTGACGATGTCGTGATCGCCAAACTGCGGATGAACAAGCCGCTCACTACATCGGACCTCGCCGAACTGGAACGATTGCTCGGCGAAAGCGGCATAGGCGGACCGGACGACATCCGCCGAGCGGCAGAAGAAGCCCATGGGTTGGGTCTGTTTGTGCGGTCCCTTGTGGGGATGGATCGGAGTGCAGCAAAAAATGCAATAGCGGGTTTCATCGGAGGAAAACCGTTCACTGCGAACCAGCTTGAGTTCATCAATCTGGTTGTAGATCACCTAACTGAGCAAGGGTTCATCGAACCCGCTAGACTCTACGAGTCGCCATTCACAGATATCACGCCAAGGGGACCAGAGGGGTTATTCCAGGCGTCTGACGTGGATGAGCTGATCCGTGTCCTCGAAGCTGTGTGGGCTACCGCTCTGGCAGCCTGATCTGGACACCTGGTCGGGTACGTGGAAGCTCTGTCAGTTTTGAGGCATGACTGAGGGAGGGACAGACTGTGGAAAAAAGCTATTGGAGCATTGAACTACAAGCGTTCTACGCCCGACCGGAGCACTTGTTGTTTTGAGGGCTCCCGGGGACTTTTACAAAAGTCCCCTGGGTCTCGACACCGAAGTAAGCCCGAAGGGCATTCTAAAATCGATGTTTTTTGCGAAACTCAAAGCCCTTCTCACCTCTTCTGCCTCAAAGACGGCATCTTTCAAGCCATATGTGTCAGCGAGATGACAGATGCCCGGTTTTATTGCGATAAAGATTTTCTTGTCAATTCCTCATTTTACTAAACAGGTGGATGTTGATGAAATGGGCTAAATGGGCAATCTTTGCCCTGTTTTTTCTCTCTGTAGTGATCTTAGGTGTGCTTCTGACCTCGTCGGTCCCGATCGTGGCGTATACCGGCACGGGCACAGGCACATCCGTGAACAGTAATAGTAATCCGGTTGGCTGCGGGGTCAAACCTTGCACAGGAAGTAACGCCCTATCGGCAGGGTGTGGCTGTGGCGTGTCCGGTTGTCCGTATCAGTGTCCGTGTGGCTCCGGCATTACCCCGGGATCTTCGGGAAGTCCAACTTCCGCAGGTGCAGGCTCATCCCGGGAATCATTTGCAGCGCCGGCATCAGATCAGGCTTCTGGCATTGTGTCGATGCCTTCTGCCGCTACTGCTGTTAGTACTCCCGTGCCTTCTGCCGCTACTGCTGTTAGTACTCCCGTGCCTTCTGCTGCTACTGCTGTTAGTACTCCCGTGCCTTCTGCAGCAGCGGCTGATGTGCCGGCATCTTCTGTGGTGTCATCGCCCTCACCTGTGCCCGGTAAGACTGCGGCATCGGTGGCCGAGGTGAAACCGCCTTATTCTCCGCCTATCACCTGGGCGACGTCAGTGCCAAGGCCTGCCGGCTGGATTTCTTCCCCTGCCACAAGACCTGCAGTCACGGAGATCCAGTTGGTTGCAGCGACGCCTACCGCGAAAGCTGCGCCGGTGAATAAGCCGAATACCACGCGGATGGTCTGCACTTATACCTGTGTACCGGTGCCTCAGCCCGCAGCGGGCTGATCTATATTTCCGTGAATGCCCGAGGGGTATCGTCTCTGCAGGAATACAGTTTCGCAGATCTCCTGCGTTACTGATCTCACAAAGTACCTGTGGCTCGCAGGTACCTGCTCGGGTAAGCATGGCGAGGTCGAAAAGCCTGAGCTACGGGGGCCCTCTACTTCAAGTTCTATGGCACCGGGATTGAGAAAGCGATCCCGAAGGTCATCTAATGGCCAGCATTAACCACTTGATGGCCGTTCGATTAATAAGCTCTATATATTTATCCCGACATAAAGGCTGTCCGGGTTTGAATGATGAAGCAGATTTTGGCGAGGCGACCGGCCCTGATATTATTACTGGTTATTGTAGGGGCGGTAGTGGCGTATCTCGCTTTATCCGTCATTACGGCCGTGGCTTCATTTGCACTTATGCTGGTGACTTCTCTTCTGTTTACCGGCAGTGACCCTAATGTCTTCCCGGCCGTTATCTTCGTATACATCCTCATTTTTGCCTTAATCAACCTCGTCTATATCGCCCCGGTGATTCTCGTATTACTGTTCCTCCTCATCTCGGCATATGCTCTCGGGTATGCTGGATTATTTTTATTCTCTATCCTGCGCCGGCGCACCGAGAACAAACTGATCCGGGCGCTGAAGAGCGAGGATTCCCAGTTGAGGCGGTTTGCAGTTGTCGAGTGCGGATTCAGGCGGCTGCATAGGTCTGAGGGCGATCTGTACGAAATCTTGTTTTCCGATCCCGACCCGGATATTCGGCAGTTTGCATATAATGCTCTTAACTTAATGGGCCAGCCGGCGTTCGATCAGGTCATGAAATCGCTGAGCGAAGCGACGGACAAGAGCATAAAAGTTGAGCTCATCACGCTGCTCGGAAAAATCCCCGACGACCGGCGGATATGTGCCCTGGTGGGGGTGTACATGGAGAATGCCGATCGGGATATCCGGTCGGTAGTGCTTGACTCGCTTGAGAATATCAACCTTTCAAACGAAGCAGCCTCTCTCGCGGACATGGTGAATGTGACCCGGGAAAAAGAGTTGAAGCTGAGACTTTTTGCCATTTTGCACAAGTACGGAAATACCCTTTCTGCAGAGCGGTTATTAACTCTGCTAAATGCCGAGAGTGATCCTGATTTACGGGCGGCGATCTTCGTTTCTCTCGATCGTATGCCACCTGCTGAAGTCCTCGACGGTCTCCTCAGGCTACTCGCAGCGTCTCCTGACAACGATCTTAAAGTCAGAATCCTGACTATGCTCTCCAAATACGGCACCGGCACTCCGATCGACACCTTGATAAACCTGTTGAACACCGAGACCGATGCGGACATCCGGCTGCTGATCTACCGGAGTTTCCGTGACATCAACGATGTCCGGTCCAATGAGTTGTTCTACCGGGCGTTGAAAGACGAGGATGTCCGGATCCGGGACTTTGCCGCGGCGACGCTAAAAGCGCTTGGTGTCGTGATCGCGCCGAGAGAGATCGTCAAAGAGATCGTGAAAGTGCCGTGTAAGTACTGCGGGTCTCTGGTGGATATCACCTGTCATAAGTGTCTCTCCTGCGGGGCTCCGCTAAGCTTGTATGGTTAGGTTTGTTATGTATGATCTTTGTAGTTGAGATGCTCTGACTTTGCCTGTTAAAAACCTGAATAGCCTGTGAGCGTCGTCTCTTATTTATAGATCGGATGGCACGCCAGACAGATAGTATTTCAACCGGCAAAGCGAAAACAGGTTATCGATACTGTTACCCGGAGGATTCTCAACATGAGCGGTAAAGTGAAAATATCTAAGAACGGCCCCTACATCGTTTCTGGTAAACTCCCTCTCGCGAAAGAGATCGCCGTCATCGACAAAACCGGAATACCCGTCGAATGGGCGCCGGGGGAAAAGTGCAAGGAACAGGATACATATTCCCTGTGCCGCTGCGGTGAGTCGAAAAACAAGCCCTACTGTGACGGAACTCACGTAAAGGTGGACTTCGACGGCACCGAGGTTGCAAGCCGAGATACGTTCATGGATCAGGCCGAAAGGATCTCCGGGAAGGATATCGCCCTGCTCGACGCTCCTGGTTTTTGCTCCCGGGCACGCTTCTGTCACGCGGCAGGCGGCATCTGGGATCTGGTACCGAAGGTGAACGACGGGAAATCCCGGGCGCTGGCGGAAGAGATCGCGGGCAACTGCCCTTCCGGCAGACTGGTGATCTGGGACAAGAAGAAAGAGCAGGTAGTCGAACCGCACTTCGAGCCCTCGGTCAGCCTGGTCGAAGACCCTGGCGCAGGGGTGAGCGGTCCCATCTGGCTTAAAGGCGGAATACTGCTGGAGTCTGCGGATGGTAAGAAGTACGAGACCCGAAACAGGGTTACGCTGTGCCGGTGCGGGCAGTCGGGTAACAAGCCGTTTTGCGATGGTACCCACATTGACACGGAGTTCAATGATGGGGATGAGTCGCTGAAATAAAAACTGGTTGATTTTCTATTTTCACAAAGCATTCCTTGAAGACTGATTTGGCCTATCTCCCACATCCCTGTACCCCGCATCTTTTAATTTATCAGATTATGATATAACGTTTAAATATTTCTTCAGCGCTTAATTCCATGGGGCGATAGCCCCGGAAGATGATTCTATGCACTCAAAGCTACTGATAGCGGGAGCTCTCATTTCACTGTTCGCCATTTGCACACTAGCCGTTGCGGCATTATCATTATCGCAGGGGCAGGGGCAAATGTCTACCTCTCTTCAACCCACACCCACTGCACTTACATCTCCACCCACAGACGCACCTCTGCCGCCCCTGGGTTCGGTAAACGGAACGGTCATAGATACGTGGGGGCACCCCCTCGCCGGCTTATTTGTAACGCTGCATCTCATGGGCAACAACAATACTGGTGATCAGGCCAGTGGTACCTGGGAAGTCTACAACCTGACGACCACCACCCAGGAGGATGGGCCTAATGTCGGCCAGTTCGTTTTTGACAATGTCGAACTGGTGCCAGAGCTGAAGTATGCTTACCTCTCGACTGAAGTACCGTTCAATGGCAGCGTGTATTACGGCTATACAGATAATTTCACGTTGAAAGCCGGTACGCTGATAAAAAACAAGGGAATCGTCCTGCACTTGCCGAAAGAATATGAACGCTCGCTGCTAAGTGGTAGCTAAGCGGATAATCCCTTACTATCAAGGCCGTATGATCACAAGCCTCTTTTTTTACAGCTGTTAATCGATACCCGATCGATAATTGTCATCGCCACACCTGATCACCCCAGAAATCTTTTCTAGGTACTCCGGTTTTATCGAATAGACAGACTTGCCATCTGCTATCAGGTGTTTAGTTATTATGCCCCTGATAAGAAGCTCTTTCGTATACCTGCTGGTGGCACTCTTATGCATGTCCAGTTCTCGGGAAATCTCGCTACTGGACAGGCCCGGTCGCTCCAGGAGGAGGTTGAGCGTATTTCTGATGGCTTTTCGCTTGAGCAACGATATGATCACTTGTTCGTCGGCCGAACAGGTGCCTGTATTGGGTATGTATCGCACGTACTTCCCGTCGGCTTTGTAAGTCGAGACACGGTGGTTGATGCCTAATATCAACAGGTGGTATCGTACCGTGCCCACGTTCATGTCGATCTCCTTGGCGATCTCGTGTAGTGTCGAACCGGGGCTTCGATTGATGAACTCAAGTACGCTGTTCCTGTTCTCGTTCTTGCCCAACCGGTCTCTGGCCCGGGACACCGAGCCCGCGGCGCCGATTAACTTGAATAAATACTGGGCGATGGCGAGGACAGCGAGCCCGCCGGCCACGCCGCCAGCTACCATGCCGATATCCTGGACGGTCACCCCGGCTGCAGGTTGGACTGGTTTGTCTATCCCCGCGATGGTCGAATTTTCTGTTTGCCCAACCACCTGTCTCCTCGCAATTGTCCCGTCCCGGGTGGCATAGTATAGAGTGCCGTTGTCGGGGATCATAGCAGCGATCGGGTACTCCAGCGATTTTTCCCAGATGCCGTTGCCATTATTCGCGTCCAGCACATACAGGTTGCTGGAGTAGGCACATCTGGTCTGGTTGAGGACGATCGGCCACTCGTAGTTTGCATCGTATAGGCTGGCATATATGACGGCATCCTCAACTACTAATCTGGATTCATTGTTGACGCACGTCATATTTCCGGCAAATACTTTACTGGTATACGGCGTCATCAACAATTTTTCATTATCTCTGTTCAGGATGGCACCTGTTGCATTGTGGGTGAAAGTACGGTTCCAGAGGTGATAGCCGGGATTGGTCGGGTCCTCGGCTGCTATGACATCATATCCTACATCGTACAGGCTGATGTTCTTGAATTCCGTTGGGTATACCTCTGCATATAGCTGGTATTGTCCGAGGGGTATTTTTTTGATCTCAGAGCCGTTCGAAAGCGTATCTCTTTCGAGGTTATATCTTTCACCTGCTGAAACGTGATCTACGAAGTAATGATCACCTGCGTACGGGTTTTGCCATGAATTAGCTACTGTTGTGGTATCGAAGATTGTGTCGGTGCCGTCAGGTAGTATGAACCCGTATCCCCCCTTTTTCACGAAAACCGTCCCTTCGTCGAGATAGATGGATACTTTACCCTGGTTATCAACCGGCATCGATGACAGTAACGTCATTTTTTGGTCGCCGTAATTTTTCATCCATTTAACGCCACCGTTTTTGTTGAAGGCCTGCATACCATTGGCAAATGGCACATACAAGGTGTCATTTTGGTATATCGGCAGGGTCTCCAGCCGGTAGCCCGGCGGATTCTGGTCCCAGATTCCAGTGCCGACTACCTGCATTGGAGTCTTCGCGCTCCAGTACAGAGTTCCGTTGGGGTAATATGCCCGTATTTCATCAGCAGGTACCAGGGGGCCGGGATCTATATAATCCGGATAAAGTTTGAATGGAAGTTGTTTGGCGGTAACGGCATAGATGTACCCGTCATCATCAACAGCTGCTCGGCTGGCCACATCACTGATCTTACCCAGCTCTGAACCATCCTTGTTAATGACTGTCAGATTATAGAAGTTAAATAGGTATATCCGGCCATTTTTCACAGTAATATCGGGATCATCGTACTGATAGTGCACATTACTGACCGGTATTTCCCACAGAAGCTTGCCTTCGGGTGATATCGCTAGCAGTCTCGATTTGAGGTCCGACCATAATTTGTCGTCTAATCTCGGGTCAGGCCATTCCCCCGGGCTTTCCATATTATAGAAGGAATTAAAGGGCGTAGACCTGTTTTCCCTAATATACAGGTATAGAGTACCGTTGTCAACAGCGAATACAGGAACCATGTTGACGGAGCGCCATTCGTCTGGTACCTGGTACTGCCATTTAATGTTGCCACTCTTGTCCAGGGCATATATCTTATTGCCATACAGTCCAGTAAAAGCGTAAAATGTATTGTTGTCTCCCCGAACGAGATCGTTCAAGGGACCGTCGACCCGAATCTCCCAGTTTTCTGTTATAGCTCCATGGTGAACTGGTCCTGTCTGGTTCGAGCCCGAAATTGTAGGCGGTGTATTTCCGGAGGTTGAGGTACTGTTCTTAACTGCGCTATTGCCAGTCCATCCAGCATACAGTACTATCGCCAGAATAATGACTATCAGCACTGCCACTCCTCCAATCCATGCGGGCTTTTTCATCGGTTACACCTTAATGGATGTAACGGGTATGGCTTAAATATAGGTTCTCTCAGCATTTGTTAACAACCGTTGACAGATCTGATTTCCCTGTACACCGACTTTATCGCCCACCGTCGCAACTAAGAAACCTATTTATACCTTCCCTAGTAAGCTCTTACTACCAATAGGTGGAACAATATTTTAAGGGGGCATGTACCACGCGCTGGTTTAAACGTATCTCAAACATCTCACTAATACTACTGATTATCTCGATCGCTCTACTGGCGATCGTACCGCTTGCCAATGCCGCAGAAAAAGGGACTCTGCCCAGCTCCGAAAACCTGCAGGTGACCAGTCGCGGAATCTCGCCTCTCTCGCTGAACAGCTTTAACGTAGCCGTAACTGTCAGCCCGGCAGCTATCCAGCCTGGAGATCATACGAAGATCAGCGTGGTGGTCAGCTCGGCTGCCAACGGGTCAGGTCTTGAAAACGTGTATGTAGAGTTCAGCAGCAGTCCTTCTACAGCCACCCTGAGCCCTGTACTGGCCCGCACTGGCGTGGCCCCTTCTAAAGGCGAGTGGATCAGCGGCATTGCCACCAGCGATTTCACCAGCAGCACGGCCGGGACTTACCAGATCACAGTTCAGTCGTACAGCGCATACTTCGGAAAGGGTGATGATCGCAACAATGTGGATGCAACCGGCACGACGACCATTACAGTAGGCACACCATCGTCTCCTTCTCCTTCGCCGTCTCCTTCTCCTTCGCCGTCTCCCTCTCCGGGTGCTGGCACGATCACGCCGAAGCCGGGTTCGCCGACACCCGTGGCCGGGATTGTGACCGCATTTCCGCCGAAAGTGACTCCCGTAAACAGTGACTCTACTTCCAGTGCAATCAACACGATGCTTTATATCGGGGGCTGTATCGCAGTGATCGTGCTCCTGCTCTTGGTCATCGTGGTGGTCCTGCTCTTCCTGTGGCTGAAGAGGACTCTAAAGATCATACCCAAGGTCGCCAGGTTACCGGCGGATGGGGTATCGTCGACGCCGGTGCGGGTGCAGTTTGTCAACGGCCTCGGCATGGCGAAAAAGGTACGGAATGCCACGGAGGTTGAACTGAACTCCACCGCTGGCAAGATCTCTGGCGCCACCATACCCGCGGGTAAGCACTACGTAGACACCGAACTGTTCTCGTCGAAGGAGTTCGGCCTTGTGAAGATTACGGCTAAAGCTCTGGGCAAGTCGGCGACGTCTCAGGTCGAGTTTGTAGCCGAGAACGGCTCGATCGAGATCGCAGCCCAGCCGGAAGCGATCCCGGCGGATGGCAAGTCATCAGCCAGCATCACGATCAGGGTAAAGGATAACCAGGGAACCGTTGTGGCACCTCTGATGGACAAGACCGCCAACCTGACGACGACGGTGGGCACCATGCCTTCCTCGATCAGCTGGCCGGCCCACGCAACCTCTGTCAGCACCAGCCTCGTGTCAGGTGAAGCGAGCGGCATCGCCGTGATTACGGCTGCCATTGGCAGCTTGCGTGGTGAGGGTAAGGTTGTTTTCCAGGGTATGCCGAAGCGGTTCTGCATGCACTGCGGAACGCCCATGTCCCTGGAGGCGTCGCAGTGCCCGAAGTGCGGGCAGACTCCGCCGTCCGGCACTGATGTAAAACAGTGTTCGTCCTGCAGCACTGTCATACCTGAGGCAGCCAGGTTCTGCCACCATTGTGGGGCAAAACAGCCCTGAATCATCTGGTGAGAACCGGCATTTAAATCCGGTTCTCCGGTTGCTTTTTTAGTTACTGTTCAGGCATTTTTATTTTAATGACTGCCTTAATAAGAAACCTATTTATACGTTCCTCCAGTAAGGTTTTACTAGTTAAACGGACGTAAAAATTCTGTTCCGGGGGTTCGATCTATGCGTGGTTTTAATCGTTTTGAAAGGGTGTTTCTAACCTTTATTATCGTATTAATTGCAATCATGGCACTGACGCCAGTCGTAGGTGCCGTTGGCAGTGCTACTCTGCCATCAAACTTACAGACGACGAAAGACAATCAGATTAATCCTGATGTCATAAAAGTGACTTCATTCAACCAGTATAATGTCACTGTGTCTGCCAGTCCTTCATCAATCCAGGCCGGAGAGCACTCGATGGTTACTGCACTGGTGACCTGGGCATCAAATGGCACACCGGTAGGCGGGATGACTGTTGAGTTCACATCCAGCCCTACGTCAGCCACCTTAGATCCTGTATCGGTAGAGACCTCTACTTTTTCCATTATGGGCCGGATCAGCAAGGGCCAGGCTAAGACTGACTTTACCAGTAGCGCTGCCGGGACTTACACGATCACCGCACAATCTTACCGCAAATATGTGAGCCCGGGCAGCTCAGAGAATGTCCTCGATGCAAAAAACACGGTTAAAATCGTAGTGGCAGCTTCTCCTTCGACGCCTACTCCGACACCTACGCCTACCCCCGGTGCAGAGCCAGCGACTCCTACGCCGGGACCGGGTACAGCAACGCCTGTTGTTGGCGGTGTGACTGCAGTGGCGTCTCCGAGCCCGTCTCCGAGTCCCGAAGCTGTGACCCCCACCCCGGGCCTTAATCTCTCTTCATCCGACATGGTGAATATCGGGGGATGCCTGGCCGTCGGGTTAATCATCTCCTTCATCGTTCTGATTGTCCTGGTGTACCTCTGGCTGAAGTCCCGCCTCCAGGTCCTGC
Source organism: uncultured Methanocella sp. (assembly GCA_964548585.1). Taxonomy (GTDB): domain Archaea; phylum Halobacteriota; class Methanocellia; order Methanocellales; family Methanocellaceae; genus Methanocella_A. The sequence goes on from CAZJRS010000018.1 coordinate 44,151, forward strand.
CGAAAAAGACCCGGATTCCGGCAGACGGCGTGTCTAAGGTGCCGGTGCGGGTGCAGTTTGTCAACGGCCTGGGCATGGCAAAGAAGATGGGCCGCGATACGGATGTGGACTTCGAGACCACTGCCGGTACAATAAAAAGTGCTGTAGTCCCGCAGGGCAAGGACTACGTAGACTCGGAACTTACTTCCTCCAGGGAGTTCGGCCCTGTGGTTTTGACAGCCCGTGCCAAAGGCAAGACTGCGAGTGCAAAGATCGATTTCGTGCTCGAACAAGGCAGCCTCGAAGTAACCGTGAAGCCCGAGGCAGTCCCTGCAGACGGGGTTTCCTCTTCCACTGTTACTGTAAAAATCAAGGACGATAAGGGCACCTATGTCGCGCCACTTGAAGATAAGACCATCAACCTGAAGTCTACCCTTGGTACCATCGCACCGACGCTAAATTTACCCGCAACATCACAGTCGGCCAGCACGAGCATCACTTCCGGCGCAGTGAGTGGCACAGCCGTCATCGTCGCAACCATCGGCAACATGCATGGCGAGGGCAAAGTAGAATTCAAAGGCATGCCAAAGCGGTTCTGTATGCACTGCGGAGCCCCCATGTCCCTGGAGGCCTCCCAGTGCCCGAAATGCAGCCAGACCCCGCCATCCGGCACGGATGTGAAAGAATGCCCGTCCTGCAGCACTGTCATACCCGAAGCAGCCAAATACTGCTACCACTGCGGGGC
>CAZJRS010000019.1:0-6796 GCA_964548585.1 uncultured Methanocella sp.
AGACGATGAGGTGCTGACCCACATCGGAAAGATGACAGAAATCGAACGCCTGAAAGAGGTTATGGAAAATAACGTATACTGGACGCACATCCATAAATGCTGTACAGATAAACAGTCCATAGTAGCGCCTCGATTTAAGACTAAAAATGCAGAATTATGTGCAGACAAATGGTTAAAGGATGAATTATCAGATGCGATTGGTCAGGGTGCGAAGTTCGTCATATGCGTCGGTAAAGATGCAAAGTCCTGGGTAGAAGAGTGGAAAACTGATTCGGAGGCGAAAAGCGTTCAGGTATTCTATTTACCACATCCGTCAGGAGCGGCAAACGGGGCATGGAATCCGAAGGACAAGGCTAAAATGACTGCGTTGAAATCGGCGATCACAGGATTGCTTACTTCAATAAATTTATGATTCTTCTTTTTTCGATCAACCAGCTACACCCTAGGAGTAGAGAAAACGATCAATAGTTCTTGGCGTCCTTGGCGCCCCTTGGCGAGCCTGGCGGCCTAACAGCACCACACAGAAACAAGGCCATATAACCCACCTTCACCCCCGGGTATCTCACAGAACCCCACCCGGGAAAAGCCACAATATATACTTTCAATACCACTCAAGCCATTGAACTTACCCTCACAGCATCCGCCCTATATCCACCACATACCCGGGCAGCCCCGCTTCACCCTCCTCACCCCCAACCCACAACACAACCGCCTTCCCCTCCGCCCCCGCCTGCAACGCATCACCCAGGCTGACTTTCTCATACCGAGCTGCACTGATGAACACCACATCTCCCACACCAGGATCGTTACCGCAGTTGCCTCGGACACTGCTGACTATTGTGAGCTTGTAAGCGATGTCCCCTTTATCCGGGTCAGTAATAACTATAAACATGTTAACACTTGGGAATATTTCCCATTAATTCCCATATATATCGCTAAGTATATACAGCTTTCCCAATAATTGGGAAATTATGGTAAGTTCCTTTGTAACCGAATTGAAAGACGATAAACATAGAATAGTGATTGATAAAGAGGTCTGGAAGCTCGAAGGATTAGAAGTAGGCGATTACATCAAGGTTACGATAGAGAAGATACAAAATACGAAGAAATGACAGTTGCACTCCCCCGAAAACAAACCAATACAATAAGTATTTCCTGGCGTCCTTGGCGTTCCTTGGCGAGCTTGGCGGCCTAACAGCAACACACTGAAACAAGGCCATACAACCCACCCAGGGCATGCCACTCCGCAGAGTTTATTATCCCACTCCGAATCAGCGGACTTCATCTCTCACGATACCCACTCTGTAACCTTCTATACAGGGGCAATCCTACTTCTATCCTCACCCCTCATCAAGAGCACGACTGCCGCACTGTACGCCCCTTTTGATTATATTAAAACCGGCAGTTACATCACTATGTTACCACAAATCTTATGTCAGTCTGAATAGGATAAAAAGACATATGCAGTATAACCCCATGTTCAGTAAGCCATGTTTCTTCAAAAAAGGCGTGCCATGCGGGCAGAATTTTTACGAATATGCCGTAAAGGATAAGTGTTTTATTGTCTGCCCTTCATCGGATGAAGTTAGTTCGGAGAGGGAGTTGATTAAAAAGGTATTAGAGGAGATGATTATCGAACCGGTTATTGCTGCGGAGGATAAAAGACCAAATGAAGAGATTATGTGTGCCAAAATATGTAAGGGCATTATCGGTAGTGCTTTTTGTATAGTCTTATTAACTGACACGAGAATTGATAAGAAAGATATCAACTCAGCAATTGGACCGAATGGTAATGTCTATTTCGAATATGGTTTGACGATGGCGCTCAATAAAAAGGTATTGTCGATAATTAAGCAGGGGCAAATGCCGCTTTTTGATATTCAAGGCCTTGACCTGTTAATTTACGACGAAAGGTCAGGAATACCCATAGAAGAATTAAGGGATCACGTGAGCCGAATGGTTAAGGAAAAGCCGATAGACAACGATATCTTACGCAGATACCAGAAAAACACTGAAAAAGAACTATTATCACATCTTGCTAATTTACATTACTGGAGCGGTCGAATAAGATGCCACCAGATCAATGATGAATGTGTTTGGCGTGAGCTGTACATGATGCTTGGGTCATTCAATCAAACGTATTACGAAATTTTAAAATCTGAAGGTATGTTGAAGTACCTGGAACCCGAAATAGAGGAACAGGTTATCAAATCATATAATATATTACAAAATTTTTCCAGGCGTATTACCATCAACTTTGATAAGGTAAAAACATGCAAAACAGAAGATGAGATACGAGATTATAGTAGATTCATATCTCACGATACTGCCAGATATTTCGAAGATGTTTACAAATTGCTCTGCCTTACGCTTATTCTGATGAATAAAGAGAATGAGGAGAAATTAAAACACGGATTTGGGATCGATATAAATGCACTAAAAAGTTGAGAGTAATCGATAATAGTTTAAGAGTCGTTAGATACATCTTTGGAAAAAATAAAAAAACAATAGATTTTTTCTTGGCAGCCTTGGCGTCCCTTGGCGAGCTTGGTGGTCTTACAGCACCACATAGAAACAAGGCCATACAACCCACCCCCACCCCCGGATGGCCAGCAGAACCCCACCCATGACAAACCACAAGCCCTGCTTCCAGCCCATCACACTCCCACGCACCACTCCTGCCCCGGACGATGGTTTATGCCGGACCCGGGCTTGAAATCAAGAATTTGCTTCGGTCAGTGGAATTTACATGATGCACTGGCCTCGGCTGCGATAAACCAAAACAAAGCTGTAAAATAGAATGAGACTAGTCTCTTTTACCTGAGAAAAGTAGATCGGTAGAATTACGCCGGTAATTCAACTTCTGTAGCCGATATCGTATTGGATTTTAGCTTTCCGGCATGATACTGATCCATTACTGTATCGATCTTTCTCGATACGTCGGCTGAGAAATATTTTTCTCCACACTTATCGCAAACAAGGGCTGGCACATTCCGGATAATGACGATTCCGCCATCGACATTTACCATGAAATCGGTCGTATCATGTTTTAGTTTACCATTACAACAAGAACAGATCTCCTCCGTCATTTTATTACAGCCCTCCTGATATCATTTAGTTATCATCTTCTGATATATAAACTGTGACGATTACGATATTCTCTCTACACTCCGCCACAATTACATGGTATGGGATACCATCGATAATCCCTAAGATATGTGCTTTTGGACAGGGTTTATCATAATCAAAAGTTTCAATTATTTTCCCGCATAATATGGCGCTTTTAATTTGCTCGGTCGATATCCTTCTTTGAACTGCCCGTTCCTTTCCATGATATGAGAAAATAAACCGATCCACATTTACCAGTTTCTTTATCCTGTTCAAATTAATCCTGGGCGTCTTTTCCAAGCTTAATACATCCTGTCACCATTTTTCAATAAGGCCAATATGAGCGTTTTTAGTTTTTTAATAATCAACCAAGTAATAATACTTATTTGCATTTTAATGCATAAATAGGTATCCTTTACGCTAAAAACGAACCCTGCCCACACCCCCCCACCCCGGACTATGGTTTATGCCGGACCCGGGCGTATATCATGAATTTATGATGTACGGGCGATGTTTCCAGTCGCCCCACCCTCCGCTGAAATAAACAAAAATAAAACTGATGATTGATCATAATAATTAGATATTTATATACCAAACCCTTTTTACTTTAGTTATAATTCTATCACATTTAATCATCCAATTAAAAATTCGGGGGTATTGCTATTCAAAAATCGCTAAAGGTGAAGATATACGACCTTTTAGATATGGACAGCGAACTAAGCTGGAACTTTTTTAAAAGGGAGCCCCACTGCAGTATTCCAGGGGTTAATGACGAAAAAATAAGCTGGTTCAATAAATTCATTATAGTCCTCATCATTTTGAATTGTATAGCCTTTATCCTTGAGACCTTTGAGCCAATTTCTAGCAGCTATGGTACCTTCTTAAATTATTTTGAAGCGATTTCAGTCATCATATTTACAGTTGAATATGGGCTCAGAGTATGGTCATCCGGCCTTAATCCCCAGCACAAAGGAATAATCGGGCACTTGAAGTATATTATCACACCCTTTGCGATCATTGATCTTTTATCTTTTTTACCATACTACCTCCAGTTGACGACAATTAGTATACCCTTCCTGATACCAGATGGAAGGTTCTTTAGAACACTTCGGCTAATTCGTATCGCGAAAGTGTTCAAGTATTCGGAATCCGCAATAACCCTAAAGAATGTGATCATATCGAAGAAGGACGACCTTGTCGTTACATTTATGATTGGTTTACTATTGCTGTTCATTTCCTCGAGTCTGATGTATTATTATGAACATGATGCCCCCGGGCAGGATAAATTCGGAAATATTTTCGATGCAATGTACTGGGGCATAGTACCATTAACAACTGTCGGATATGGGGATGTCCTACCAGTAACAGCTGAAGGTAAGCTGATTAGTACGATTATAACAGTGATTTGTATTACATTGTTAGCGTTACCGACAGGTATTATCAGTGAAGGCTTTATCGAAGAGAAAAAGCGCATGAAAGAGGAGTGTACAATTGAAGAAAATGGGGATAGTTCCCCTATATTAAATAATAAAATCGATCGTGTAGGCACAGTAGGTTGTGATGGCGGTACCAGTATAGATAAAAATAACACACTTCAATGCCCCCACTGTAAAAATGCAATTGAGATATCCCTTAGCAAGAGTTGAATAAGTGGATCTACCTCAATTCAATACCTGGGAGAGCATACTTAAGCTCACTAAAGGTAATCAACCAGCCCCGCTTTTTTGCCTCACCACACACCCACAAACCACTATCGCCCGTGAAGATGGTTTATGTCACAAGATGCACTTCCAATACCACTAAGGCCATTGAACTTACCCTCACAGCACCCGCCCTATATCCACCACACACCCGGGCAGCCCTGCTTCACCCCCCTTACCCCCAATCCACAACGCAACCGCCTTCCCCTCCGCCCCCGTCTGCAACACATCACCCAGGCTGACTTTCTCATACCGGGCTGCGCTGATGAACACCTCATCCTCCACACCAGGATCGTTACTGGAGTTGCCACGTACCCTGCTACCTTGCTCGAAGGATTAGTAGTAGGCGATTACGCTAAGGTTTGGAGTTTGAAGATACTGTCTTGACAAACCAGATGTTTAGCCATCCATTTTCACTGATCAATCCTTATTCCTTGAGCCACTCGTCCCTTGTGATATTGGCTTGTTTAAGGATCCTCGATAAAAGGTCTACCCCGATTTCTTTATGGTGTGGGTTCGGGAGTGTCAGGACAAGGTCGCCTTTGATCATATATGGGTGCTTGCCCCCCTGGTATGGGCCGTCAAAATCTAGCTGCCTAAGCCGTTCTACAAGTTTAGAAAAAGTAATAGGAGATAGCTTAGACACTGACTCCTACCTCTGATCTCGATAACTCCTCTATCGTATGGCCATCTATAGGTGGAATCGGCAAGTTTTTTCTAAGCCTTACGATAATCCAACCATCAATGACCTCACGGAGATTTTCACGGCAATCTTCGAGTGTTTTTCCCGTTGCCCAGACTCCCTGCAAGCCGGGCACTTCCCCATAAAAGGGATCTTCAGAGTCGATAATCTCATATTTTGCCCGAGAAAGTGCTGCCTCGATATATTCGATGATCAAGAGTATCTCCTATGGTATTGTTGCACATCTTTTTTTCATATAGTTTTTCATTAGTAGTAGGTGAACTATGACAGCCCGACTCTAACTTCAACGCTTAATATGACCGGAGGGTCGAAGCGATACAATTAGCGGCCTAACAGCACCACACAGAGATAAGGACATGCGACCCAATCCCACCCCAGATAATCCGGTGAACTTCATCCTGAGTAGGATACAAGGCACGGTGGAAAATGGCAAATTGATTTTATGTTTCTGGATGACATAGCTTAGAATACTTTTTCTGTGGATACAGGATGACTTTATCTACATATTTTGTAATAAAGTCTCATTATGCAAACCACCAAAACCTCCAAGGGACGTATAGTGATTAGCATTTTCATTGCGATTAAACGAGTAATAACTATATACTAAATGCGCATTGAATAAGCATGGTGATCGCAATTACGCTCAACGTGAACCTTGGTGCCCCGTACGAGGCAAAAATCAATAAAATTATCAATAAAGGCTATGCAGCCAGCCAGACAGAGGTAATCCGCCAGGCGATTATGTACTATGACAAGTACCTGGAGCAAGAAGAGGAAGAAGTGCAGCTGGTCAACAAGGGGATAGCTCGTGATATGGAAGACATTAAGAGCGGTAAAACGAAGACAATTTCCCATGCAGAGATGAAGAAGCAATTGAGAATGTGATCGATTGGATATCGAGTACTCGGAGCATCCCGCTAAAGCTTTATTAAGGATGGATAGGGCAAATCAGGAAGGGCAGATAGTAACTATTCGGCTTACTGTCCGGACTTGCCCGGCGTTATAGCCACCGGCCGTACAACAGATGATACAATACACATGATGAAAGAGTCCATTGAATTTCATCTTGAAGGGTTGAAAGAGGAAAATATTGCCATTCCTGAGCCTACAACCTAGGTTACATCAATTGAAGTAACTGTTTAAAGACTATTAACTCGAATTTATCGAGTCCTCTTTTTATTATCACATACCACCCGGAGACTAGTAAGAACAAATAATCATACCACATAGATCAGCACAAGTTTGGTGCTTAAACAGCACCCCACAGAAACAAGGCAATACAACC
>CAZJRS010000019.1:6896-25494 GCA_964548585.1 uncultured Methanocella sp.
GGTCCCGCCGCCCGGATGGTCACCTGCATCAGAATTTCTACACGTACTCTTACCATAGTGGAAGAACACCACCTTGTTCTTTTTATCCATGCACAGCTCGATCGAATCGCCCACATGCACGTCAAGCCCATTCTCATCGAGTACGGCCGGCAGGTAGACGTATTTCTGGTTGCCGCCGGTCGCCTGTACTTTGACTTTTTTAACCAGGATGTTTGTCTCGTCGATTTCCAATGTCGATCCCCTCGGGCGCCACGATCTTTCGTATAACAATCGTATATACATCGTAACGCACATATTTATAAGTTATCTATACGTTAAAAATACCGGGATACTACTGATCCCTGAACCACCGTATGGACCTGGTGTTTTAGATGCCAACGACAACACCCCGCAATTTCAGGCTTAGCGACAGCGATATTCGCAGAATCGAGATCATTAAAGAACACTTGAAAAATTCCGGCTACGTCAATAATGACACGGCCGCGGTAAAAAAGGCAATACACTTCTATGCCGATTACATCGAGAAAGGTAAAATCATGGAATAGCCGACCCCTATTTCTTTGTGGATTTTCGCGTCAGCTTCTTCTTCCGCGCCATCCAGCTCTCGACGAGTGACTCGCCCACCTTCACAGCAGCACATTCTGCCTCAGGCCCGGTCTTGATAACGTGATTCTGACCGTAGCAGAAAAACATGATGCTGTTCTTTTTGTCCAGGTATAGATCGATCTCATCGCCCACCTGCACATCAAGCCCGTTCTCTTCGAAGACACCGGGAATGTAGAGGTATTTCTGGCCAGCCCCTGTGGACTGGAACTTTACTTTTTTAACAAAAACGTTCTCTTCAGCGATTTCTATCATGTGATACTCACCGATTAATTGAGTAATAAATACTTATTAGATTAAGTTATTATTATACAATCTCGTATAAATAACTTTAGAACGTTTTTAATACGTAAAAGATACGTAATTATTACTCAAATTATACGTTAACGGTGAACTCCAGATGCCTAAAATGCCCAGGGACTATAAGCCAGGTGTCGGCAGTAAAAGGCTGAACGTCGACATAAACGAAGAAGAGCAGCGACATCTCACGATCATCAGGAATCATATGATAGAGGAAGATGGTGGCCGCAACGTGCCCGAGTCAGTGGCGGTCAGGAAAGCGATCCGGTTTTATGCGGATTATCTGGAGAAGAGTAAAAACGTGGTTTAAACTGCATGAACATCGCCATTATACGATTCTTGGTGTCCTTGGCGTCTCTAGGCAAGCTTGGCACTTAAGCAGTACCATATATAGATAAGGTCATGCAACCCACCCACACCCCCGGACAATTCACAGAACCCCACCAGTTACATCTTACTCACTCTTTTAAAATAAATGACAACAAAAAATATATATATTAATATATAATATACTAAGCTATAGAGGTACAAGAAATTGCCAGATAATCTAAAAAGAACATTTCTGTTCTTAGACGAAGATATTAGCGAAGACGAAATGGCTAAGACAAATAAAAAGATGATCGAGCAGCAGCACCTTGTTAGAGTACTACGCCATCGCTTCGAATCCATAAAGAATTCCTGATACCATACATTTTTGTTGTTCTGTCTACACCTGTATCAGTTTATCAAGTTTTATGGCTCATATTAAAATAATAAGCCCAGTCAACGAATAAAATTACTTGTATAGCATAATCAAGGCTATTTTCTCAAAAATAGCCGGTAATTCGGCTCGTCATTCATTATATACCGTCATTTCATCTTTGTTATTAACCCTGCCAAGTCTTTTAAAAATAGCATAAAAAATCCTAGGTGGTGTGAACTGTGAAGTCAGGGACGAAGATAGTGATAAAAATTACTGTTATGTTTATTGCCGCCTCACTACTAATCAGCCTGCCATTATCGGCATGCGCCGCAACTCCAAAAACCATGGCGACAGACACAGGAACCGGATCTTCATCGCCAGCCCTAAAGATCAACGACAAAATACCGGAATTCCAGGCCGACGCATACTATAACGGCAATATCACAAAGATTAACTCTGCCGACTACAAAGGCAAATGGACTGTTTTCGTCTTCTACCCGGCAGACTTCACCTTCGTCTGCCCCAGGGAGCTAGAGGAGATGGCCAAATATCACAAAAACTTCACAGACCTCGGAGCGGAGGTATTCAGCGTCAGCCGGGACTCGGCATATGTCCACAAAGCATGGCACAACTCTACCCCGGAGCTCCAGACGATCCAGTACCCCATGATTGCCGATACCACGGGCAACATCTGCCGGGCTTTCGGGACCTTAAACGAAGCCGATGGTCTATCCTACCGGGCGACCTTCATCTTCGATCCGGACGGCAACCTGAAGGTGATAGAGATGAACGACAATAGTTTCGGCAGGAGCACAAAAGAACTGCTCCGCAAGCTTGAGGCTGCCAAGTTCGTTCGGGAAAACCAGGGCAAAGTCTGTCCACCCAGCTGGGAGCCGGGTGAAGAACCAATCCAGCCATCATAAATAAGTAAAGTTAGGCAATGCAATATCCTATTATACCCGGTGGATTCCCCAAACTCTGCCGGGTGGCTCGATTTCCCGGATAATTACTGTTATACCCCTCTTTGCCATTGCCCCTATTTTTTCTTCAGGATTACATATGAAAACACAATAACCCACAGCAAAAAGAAGCCGATCGTGATCCGTTCGAACAATCCGCCATAGCCGTTATTGCCCCCTATAGATACCGCTGCCATGCCGCCTGATATCAAAATGATTATGTCAGATAGAAAGGAGTATATCGCGAACGATCGCATCTGTTTATTACCCCAGTACACGAGCCCGATCAGAAGTATCGCGATCATTGTGATAAGGGAAGATACTCCAGCCAGTATGAGATGGATAGTTCCTTCGGTCGTTACATTTGTTATCGGTACCGGCTGGGTGAAAACGAGCATTAGCAGACCGAGCACACCGATCAACACGATCATGAATGTGGCAGCTGTATACTTCTTAGTGAGATTTACGCTCGAATCCCTGAAAGCGCCTACCCCAAACACTATGATCGATATGTTATATAAACCGAATAAAACGTCCATCAATAGCAGGTTTGGAGCATTGTCGCTGGTCAGTGCACTTATTGTATCTGCCAGGGAACTATAATCGTCACGAAGCACAGCACCGAAGATCACGGCGACTGCATAGAGCATCGGCCCAATAATTCCGAAAATGGGATATAACTTTTTCATGATCTGATAACAGCATTTCTTGTGATATAATCCCTTGGAACGACTTTACCATTGTCGCCGACGAGGCCGATTGATCAGAACAAATAAATCTAAAAATCATAAAGAATCAAAATAACAAGCGTATATTTGGCAATAAACTATTTAAACACCCAAAGCACTTATAGATTAGTAAGTAATGGGGGAATATAGCAAATGTTAAAAGTATTAAGCCGGATAGTGTTAACCATGTTTGGCGATGTGACTGACGAGGAGCTGGCCGAAATCCAGGTCAAGTCTATCGAGCAGCTCAGCCACGTGGAGGAACTACGTTCCGGGCTAAAACCAGCCAATCACGGCTGATATTCTGATTTTTCATTTTGTCGATGAGCGGTTGTCTGGAATCCTACGATAACGGAACCTACACCAGTTCAGCCATCAGGCTACCGGTAATAGTTCTTTTTCGAACTGCTGTTCGGGCGATAAGCCATACCGATGTGATTTCGGATATCCGCATCCGCCTTGTTTTCTTCCCGGGGAATCCACTCGAATTTGATGCCCAGCGCTTTATCTTTAATCAAAGACTCTATTATCATCCGTTTTTTGTTCAGGTGCTCATAGTTACAGCGATACCTGCCGGTCAGCTGATAGACGACAAGCTGACTGTCGGATTTGATAGTCGCCTGTGTTCCGGCTGGCAGGTGTTCTAAGGCCAGGATGACGCCGTTGTATTCTGCCTCGTTGTTAGTAGCGCCTTTCTGGAAGGTGAAGTACACTTCCTTTTCGGAAAAATGGGCGGCACTGTGGCCAGTGCCGCTGCCATCCACGATAACCGTTTTACGCCCGGTTTCCGCCATAGTTTAAACCTAACTCAAACCTGAACCTAAACCAGATCCGGGTCCTCTTCTTTTAAAAGTTGATCTGCGAGTTCCTGCTCTGCCTTTGCTTCTTTGGTCATGCCTTTAGCCTCGTATGCCTGGGCGAGGTAAAAGTGGGGTAGTGCCGATTCAGGCGACAACCGGATTGATTCCTTGAATTCTACGATACCGTCATCGATTTGCCCCTTGGTTTGCAGGGCTTTTCCAAGGCTTACCCGGGCGAGCATAAAGTCCGGGTCGAGCTTAATTGCTTCCCTGAATTCCAGTATGCCTTCGTCAACTTTGTTCATCCCCATCAGCATATTTCCGGCGATCGTCCTCAGGTCGGTGGATTCGGGATCGAGCTTGATTGCGTCCTGGAGTGAGGTTATAGCTTCGTCGAATCGGCCGACATCGAAGAGTAGTTCCGCATACCTTGCATGCAAAGCTGGGTTCTCCTCATCATCCTTAATAGCCTCTTTTAGGAGTTTGACAGCTTCGTCGACCCTGCCGTTATCCGCCAGAGCATAGGCCAGGCTGGTGAGATAATCGATGTTCTCTGGGTTAAGCTTGTTTGCCCGTACATAGGCGCGAATTGAGTCCTCCGGCTTTTCCCACTCGTCATACACTTCTCCAAGCAATGCATAAAGATCGCCATTCTTAGGGTCGATCCTGAGGGCTCTGCGATAAGCGTTGACAGCCTCTTCAAACTCACCATTTTCAGCCAGCGCGGCTCCTAAAAACTTAAAGGATTCCGAGTCGGTATCTTTCAGCTTAATTGCCTCTCTAAGCTTCTCGATTGAAGCGGGTAAATCTCCGTGCTGGTAAAGCTGTATGCCGATATCCCGTTTAATAGTAGCATTATCCGGGAGGAGTTTCTCTGCAATCTGGTATTCGGCCATGGCTTCATCTTCCTGGCCCATCTCAAACAGGGTATCCCCGAGGGACATGTGGAGATCCGCATCACCGGGGTTGGTTTCGATCGTCTTTTTAAGCTCTGCCAGGGCTTCTTCGTATTGCCCGTTCTCGCCAAGGAGGTTAGCGTAAATGCCATGCAAGTCCACATCAGATGGATCAATGTCCATCGCTTCCCGGATCAGTGCGATCGATTTATCGAGCTCGTCCAGCTCCATGTAGATTTCCGAAAGCAAGGTACGTGCCAGAATGTCTTTTGGCATTATGCGGATAGCCTGTGAGAACTCATCGGCAGCTTCGTCAAATAATCCCAGGTCGTTATACAGTTTACCGAGAAGCATCCTCGCCTTATAGCTGTCGGGGTCGAGACGTACTGCGGTTTCGAATTCCTTTTGGGCTTTTTCAATCTGTCCCTTAGAATAGAATGATTCGCCACGTTCAAGGTAATGATCTGCTCCGAATTTTGACACATCTGCCATAATAGTAAGCTCCTGTACATCATTGAATCCCGTTTAGGATATAAAACAATCCATGCTCCGCAAAGAGTTGGATAGTTGTCAGAGGAAATGCCTGGCAAACTGCTGCTTCGGTCATTAAAAGCGAAAAGACACATTCACAACAGACATTAAATCCGAAACTGGAATAGAAATTCCACACGTTTTTATTTTCGTATCAGTATAAAAACATGAGAGGTATAACATCATTTATGGTCGGGTTAAGGTCTTTAAAAGCCAAATCAATCATTTTTATCATCCTGATCATGCTAGTCCCGATGATCATTATCGGTGTCGCTGGCATACTATACTACCACAGTATCATTCAGGAAAACGTCCAAAACGATTTCCTCGAAGATGCAAGGTCTATGTCGCAGCTGACGGACATGTATATCGACAAGGCGATGGTGTACCTGGAAATGCAAGCCGGTAACGATCGGCTGATCGATACTCTCGCCCGGGGTGACACTGCATCGCTGAATGATCAGACACGGTGGATCGATAGTTCGACCTACCTGTTTAACCGGATTTTTATCACGGATACGTCAGGAAATGTGCTATCCGGCGACCCTGCTGACAGCGATATCGGGATGAATGAGAGTAATATGCCATTTATTACTCGGCCCCTTAAAACGGGTAAAACGTTCATCAGCAGCCCGATCACTGATCCGGCTACGGGAAAACCGACCTTGTTCATCGGTACCCCCGTATACTCAAACGGTACGCCCATCGGAGTACTAGTTGGCGGACTGGACGAGGAACTATACCTTAACATCATCTACAAGACCAAGGCCAGCTCACCGCTTGAAAACGTCATCATCGTAAATGAAACCGGCCATGTGATCCTACACAATAATAAGGAGATTATGCGCCAGGCACCCGACATTTCAGGGATACCGGCGATAGGAAAGCTGGTGAACGGCCAGGAAGGGACCGAGGAGTACGACAACCCGATCCAGGGAGGCAGATGGCTCGGTGCATATACACCTATGCGGACGAACGGATGGGGAACACTCATTTCACTCCCGATCGAAACGGCATACAAGCCGGTGAACGACTCGCTCAGAGCATTCCTGGTGGGACTACTCTTGCTGACGTTTTTAGCTACCTGCATAGCCCTGGTTGTCGCAAGCTATATCACCAGCCCGATCGCCAGGATTTCCGCAGCCACTAACAAAGTAGGGGAAGGTGTCGACCTTGCCAGGTATCTCCCGTATGACAGAGGAGATGAACTTGGCCAGCTCGCCCGGTCATTCAAGGACATGTCAGACAGGATCATGGATGCCAGAGAAAAAATCTCGGGAGAAAAGAAACGCGCTGACCTATACATCGATGTCATGGGCCACGACATCAACAACTACAACCAGGTGATCCTGGCCAACCTAGAGATGCTGGGGAATAACGCCACGTTGAACAATATGCAAAAGGAGTACCTGGAAGGAGCTATAGAGGCAGTCAAAGACAGCGCGAACCTGATCAAGAACGTTAAAACAATACAGGTAGCTTCCGCGGGACAGATAGAAACCCAGGCCATCGATCTCGACGAGATATTAAAAAAGTGCATCAACAGCATACATATACCGGAAAACAAGAAAGTCAATATAGATTACAAGCCCCGTCAAGGCATAATAGTCAACGTGGCTCCGTCCATCATAACAGCTTTTTATAATGTCCTGGAAAATTCGATCAAGCACTCAGGTCCCGAAGTTGATGTCAGGATTAACGTCGCTGAGATTTATAGGGAGGGAAAAAAATCATATGAGACGACAATTATTGATAACGGCTTTGGGATCCCCGACAGTGTCAGAGAAACTCTTTTCTCCAGGTTCCGGCAAAGTCCGACAGAGCTGCCAGGCAAGGGTTTAGGCCTCTACACTGCCAAAGTACTGGTCGAAAGATTCGGAGGCAGGCTTCAGCTGGAAAACCGAGTCCCGGGAGATCATACCAAAGGCATCAAAGTCGTCATCACCTTACCAGCTGCGGAGGCGTGATCATGCAAAACGGAGGCTATAACGGTGGCATTGCCATTGTCGATGACGAGCGGTCGATCGTCGACATTTATAGAAAAATACTCATCACAAAAAATATCCCAATCGCATTTATAGCATATGACGGCCGAGAAGCAGTCGACAAATTCACCAGTTCCATGCCCAGGCCTAAGGTCATACTCATGGATTTTCGTATGCCATCGATGAACGGCCTGGAAGCTTCGGAGATGATATGGCAGATCGAACCCACAACCAGTATCATTATTGTCAGCGCTGATTCAGGAGTCAAAGAAGAAGTGATAAAAGCAGGAGCCGCGGGATTCATCCAGAAGCCCGCAAGCCTGAGGGAAATAGTCCAGGAAGTCGAATGCGTCATCAATAATTCGAATCATTGAACTACTTTTTTTCTCGTAACACTGGAGTAGATCGGAGTACTACCGAAGGATGAAAGTTAACGTATAGTAATACAATTTTTGATAGAAAGAATTGATAACAGTTCAGATATAACCGGTTTCATGAGTAAGAGATCACAGACAAACTCCGTCCGAAATAGATAAAAAATATATAGAAGCTGATAAGGCTTTATAGAGTATAAATCGATTGAAAATGCCGGAGTTGACCAGGACGATCTCAAGGGTATGTCAGTCATTACCTGCCTGCCCGCCTGTCGGAGGAAAAGAGGATGCGAGATGTGAAATGGAAAGGCGGAATCGCCATCGTTGACGATGAAAGAGTAATCGTCGAGTTCTACAAAAAAGTGTTCGAGACGATGGCAGTCCCAATTGCATTCGTAGCCTATGACGGGGAAGATGCAGTCAATAAGTTTAAGTGCTGCAGCCAGAAGCCACAAGTCATCCTGATGGACTTCCGCATGCCGGGAATGGACGGCGTTGAAGCGGCGAAGATCATTATTGGCCATGACCCCGGGGTGAAGATAATTTTTATCACCGCAGACTCAGGTGCCAGGGATGACGCACTGAGAACCGGTGCCGCAGGGTTCATCCAGAAACCCGTGAGCCTGAAAGAGATCGTAGCACAGGTCGAAGAAGCCATGTGCAAAACAATTCCCCTGCCGCGAGAAGTATAAACAGGAATGGCAAAGGCATGCCATCACCCACTATTTTCAGTTCTTCGAATTCTTCCCCGATAACGTTACCGTAAAGATAAACGCTTGATCAGCCCACCCCTTTGCAGCCCGTCAAAGCCGGATAGTTCAGTGCAAAAGCTCAAAAAGACAACCGGCTCACATCAGAACAGGAGCATGCACGACGTGGACATAAGCGTTACCCGTAGAACAACGACGACAGGCGCCACAGATTACAGTTACACCAGGTGGCCCAGATGAACCCGTCCAAACACAGCCGGGAATCAGACGCGACCAGGATAATGGCTATAGATCTGAACTCAGCCAGGACAATGATCATCCATGCCGCCGATAAACTCGCATACGTCAAATCCCAACAACTGAACCCCGCAACCGCACCGTTCCTCTTCGAAGAGATTTACGAGGTTATGAAGGAATGCGCCAGAGGACTAATGGCCGCAGACGGGCGTGCACCACATTCCGAGGAGGATATCGTCACGTTTCTGGAGGAACACTACCTGGGATATTATGGAGAACTACTGATCAGGTCCTTCGAGCAGTACACAGGGATAAAGAATGATATCGTAACCAGAGGTGTTTCCGCCAGCATCGATCAAGTGATAGGAGCGATTGAAATCGCAGAGGAATTTCTGCGGGTTACACAAGATATACTTGAGGCGAAGCGTGCTATTATGGTCTGATGACTAAAAAACTTAGGGTCGGCAGATAGCGTAATTCAATTTAAAAGGACTCACTTCTAAATTATCAGAGAACAAAGGCATGTAAAAAAATCATAGGCTTTTTAGATCGTCCTCTCTGACCTCCAGACCTCTCTGACCTCCCACTTAAAATGTTCTCCCTGACCCCCTTTACCTCCACGACCTCAATCCTCTCGAACTCTGTGCACTCTTTGACCTCATTACTTTCATAGACGATACCTGAAAACCAGGTTACACCGCTGAGTGTTTGACCGTCACTGGCAAGCCGGGCGCTTAAACGGCCCCGAACAGAGTCACGCCCGATTGATGAAGCCTTTACAAACGCAGTTTGATCGCTAAGTACCTTTGATAAAAAGGAATTAATTTTCCACAACAGAATTGTTGATCAAGGTATAGCTGTGGTAATCGTAGATGTCGGCTCCTGGTATTAGGTAAATTTCGTTTTTGTAGGCTTGTGGGTGGTAGTGATCAGAAACATAAATTCGATCATCGTAGGGTAACATTATTGCATTGTAGCTATCGATTCCATTTACTAAACCCCAAACATTTGGAGAGCTATTTGGACCCAAAAGCTGCCGAATTTCTATAACTATACCAGCCATCTCATAGTAGAGATCACGAGGATTCTCAGGGTTTTTAACAGTAACATCAATTGAAAACACTATGAATGTGTGATTAATAACACTATTTGGCTCTGCTATTTCATAGTCATGAATACATATTTTCTCCACATGTGGATACATCGACCAATTAATTTTATTGAAAATGATATCCCCACTAATCAGTTGTGAATCATTTGAATTATTACTATTATTCTCAATAATTGTAATGTTTACAGGAGGTGATGATGGATTAAACGTTGAATCATTATTAGATTTAGTAATATGTGCTGTGGTATTATTTGTTAATGGCTGGGTTAGGTTTACAGATGGTCCAAAGTATAAAAGTAAAAATGCAAAAATAACTACTGTAAAAACTACAAGGGTTAAAATTATTGGAAAAATTTTCATTTCATCACCAGTTATCGAACATAAAAGGTTACTGTACCTTTATTGCCACCATTATTCATGCCGAATGAAGCCCCACCATTATATTCATCGCTGTAAATATGATAATCCCCATTTGGGCCTCCGATATCCCAGTCGGCATACCCATCCTTCTTCACATAACTGGATCGAAGGTTATGTCTTACTAAGGGGCCGTCATAGCACCATACACACATGCAATTAGTTCTTTCGTAACCATTTCTCTCAATTATCCTAAAATTCCCACTCGCCAAATAAGCCTCATATGGCTTCTCCGTAGGCTCCGGCGTAGGCTGTGCTGTCGGCACCACCTTCGCGTTCACCTTCACTCCCTTCCCCACCTGCTCCCCGAACCATTCACCATCCTTAGCCACCATCCTAAACTTCAGATCATAATCTCTCGGGCTTGGTGCGGTGATCCGGAACTCGAACGTATACTCTCCACCGGGTTTTACCATACTTCCCTCGTTCAGTGCTTTGCTGCTCCATCCGCTAAACCGGTACGCATCTCCGGTGTTGCCGTCTGGCGTGCCAAAATCGACGTGGTTGTTTCCGCTGGCATACCAGGTGCCTGTTCCGGTATTTCTCATGGTGATCTTCGCCTGGTAGGTGTCGCCTTCGGTCATTTCTGAGGGGATGTCTACGGATACCACTTTTGCATCTCTGACCAGGGGGTCGACACGGATCGTCTTGCTGATCTCGTCGCCGAACCACCCGTAGCCTCCGCCGTTCATTCGGTAGGTGACGGTGTAGCTGCCCGAGGATTCCGGGGCGTTTAGCGTCGTGCTAAAAGTGCTTCGGGCAGAGGGGTCGACTCCGGTGGCAGGGACCGAGATCGTGTCGGGGCTGAAGGCGCCTCCGTAGGATGATAGCGCGTAGCCCTGGCTTTTTGTCCAGATGGTGTTGCCGGTGTTATCGAAGGTGATCTGGCAAGGGTAACGATCTCCGGCGATCATTGATGGGGGGATGTTGTCGCTTACATACCGGGCGTCTGAATAATACCTGAACAGAACCGTGAAGTGCGTGGCCGGGTGTTCAGACTCGGCACCGGTATCGTCATATGCCACAGCCTCGATCGTATAGCTCCCCGGGGGGAAGCGCTTTGACTCTCCGGTCCACAGGTTTTCGGATATCTGTGCCTTAACCCATTCACCGCCGTTGATCCGATAGAAGGCGAGCATGACCTTTCTCCCCTGCCAGGGAGTAAGCCGGCCTGAGATGGCGATACTTTCATCGATGTACCGGATATCCCCGTCGACTGGAGTAGTAATCGAAATCACCGATTTGTCCCCGCTCGGAGCGATCACGACATTCTCCCCGCCCCACACCCGGAATTTGGTGATCCGATCGGCGGCAGCAACAATGCTGTCACCCACCGTGACCTTCACCACAACGGCGAGCATCAGGACTATTAATAGCAGGATTAGTGCTGCCTGTGCTTCTGAGACGGCTTTGTCATCGAAGAGGTTAACCGCATGCATCCTTGGTGGTTTCATTGTATGGTGCTCCGGGGTAAAGCCGGTGTATCACTATAATTACACTGACGTGCAACTAAGTAAGCTGTAATCAGATATAAGCTTTTTGACGTTACACCAATTTTACCCAGATAGGTGGATAGGCCGAACCTGTGGCATGGTATCGCGGAGGGCTCAAACAACACAATAAAGAGATTTGAAAATTAAGCCCTAAACACAACTCTTCCAGTAATAGTACTTCGACTCCGGAATTCTGAAAGCGAGCAGTGCATCCCGGTCTGCGCAGTGATTAGTTTTCACATATTCTTCAACAGCGTTGATAAACAGTTGTTTATAGCTCTTACCCCGAATCTCGGTCCAGATTTTTTCCCGCTCGGCCTGGTAATCCGGGTATACCTGCTCTACCCAGCTGGCGAAGACGCTCAGCGGGAAGACTTCGAGGTATTGTCCGCAGGTGTAGCCGATGTCCTTCTGCTTTGAGGTGAGGTAGGTGTAATTCAGCACCGCATCCACGAAGTAGTGCTTGTACGCCGAAGGAGTCTGATCTTCATAGATACCGTGGAAACTGAACGCGTGCTTTTGCAGGCCTACACCCTGACGCTGCCGCATTTCGCTGTAGAATTCCCTGGCAGCTTCGCGGCTGTTGGTATCATGGTATTTGTTGTATATCTCAGAATAGCCCGGATGGCCGTTGTCATAGCCGCCGGCTGCGTGGAAATCATCACGGAAAACGATGAAGGCGGCAACTTTTTCGTATGCGATGTTAGTCATCTTCGCCAGCTCCTCGTTTTGGGAGCCGCTGTCCGGGTGATACCGCTTCAGGAAGACGTTCCGCACCCGCTTTAGTTCTGCTTCGGTGACGGTTTCTCCGACGTCGAAGAATTTCAGGTATGTCTGGATGTCTTCCATTATAAGATAGTAAAGAAAGAGGGTTATTTATAGCTGTTGAGGTGCAGTCAGTGTAAATTCAAGTCTGCAAGTAGTATAGAGTGGTCGGATAAGCCGATTGAGCGTTCCTCATGGGAATATGCTATAGTCTGGACCTTTTCCCCCAGACCTGGCGTCAGGAACAGGTAGTCCAGCCTGTACCCGCTATTCCCGTGGAACCAGGTGTAGTCTTCGTGTCCGGGGACGGGATGGAATTTTCGCCATGCGTCAACCAGTTTGTGGTTTCCCGGATTTTTAAGTCGTTTCAATGTGGCCATACGGTCGCTTAAGTAGTAATTTCCGGCACCCGGGGTCTGGTCTTCGGCGTTGATGCCCGTGTTAAAGTCACCCGTGATGATCGTTTCTCCACCGGCGTTCAACTGTCCTTTTGCATACTCAATCAGCGCGTCCCAGATGAGCTGTTTGTATCCGAGAGACTTTACAAATGCCTCCGGGCCGCCCTTTCTGCCTTGCCTGACGTCAGGGATATGGAGCCCGAGAAGCTCGAAGGCTTCACTGCCAGAGGTCAGTTTCAGGTTCAGCCAGCGGTACCGGTAGATCTCGTCCAGGCGCTTTTCACTTATTGAGAAGCTTTTAGACAGGGAAACTGAGTAGGACGAAGTCAATTTATGGCTCAGGGCAATTAGTATTCCGTTCTTGTCCAGCCCGGGGTTGGATCTGAAGCAGGTATAGTCCGCTTCACCCAGCTTTGCCGTTATGATTCCACCGGTCTCGGCGGCATCACGGTACTCCTCCAGCACGATGATGTCCGCTGCTTTGTCCAGGATAGCCAGAGCAATGTTTCGCAGGTTCTCGGGTGAAGTCGCCGGGTCGTAGTCTACCTTGCCCGCGCCGATGCCCCCAAAGCAGATGTTCCAGGTGAGGAGTCTCATCAAAAATAGTATGATTGCGATTACCCATATATTAGCCCTAGCTGTGAGGCCAGAACGGACCGGTTGGCCGGCAGGTTGAGATTAATGGAGTAGTCGCCGCTTCCGATACTGGTTGTCGTTATAAAAGTGTTAAATTTTTCTGAATGCATGGACTCCGAAATCAGATGGGCCCGGTGATCGACTGTATCTGCCCCTTTGCGATGCTCATCAGATGGTCCTCCGGCAACTTTTCCCAGGGCATACTGCCGAGTGTCTGGGTCGAGACCAATGTTTGGGCGCCTTGCCAGCAGTTGCCGTTCTGGTGGTACATGGGCTTTTCGGAGTGATGGCTGAAAGCGTAGAGGTTCACGCCGTCGGACAGTAAAAAGTTCAGCCGGATCTGTCTGCCGAACTCGTATTCCTCGAACAGGCTGGTGATCCCTTGTTGCAGCCCGGTTACTGTGTCAACTGATCCCCGGAGGTGGTCCAGCAGCATGTGGAATACTGATTCCGAGTCAGTTTCGCCTTTAGCCCTCGGGTGTTGGGTAATTCCGTCTACGTGGCCGTTGTGTGCGAATACCCAGTTCCGACCGTCCAGGTGATGTGTGAATGGATGACAGTTCCGTTCGTGCTTTTCTCCCAGTGAGGCTTTGCGTATATGAGATATGATCACGTCGCTTTCGATGGATTCCGCCAGCTGGTAGTAGGTCTTGCTATCTAAGGCTTTCTCGGGCATCTTTGCCAGGATAGCCTCGCCGTCACGATAAAATGCAATACCCCAGCCATGCGGGTTACGGCAGGAGTGTTCGGCGAACCGGTGGAGCCCGGACACAGCTTTGCCCGGAGTACTGTTGCTGATACCATATAATTCGCACATAACTGTCTATAGTAACCTCTGTTGTGAGATGGTGGATTTCCATCGGTTAAATATTTTCAGAAAATGGCAGTATGCGCATGCTTAGTAAGCGATGGCAACACTATTGCTGATTTGCCCGAAGTATGATGGATTAGGCGTTGTTTTCACGACTAAAGGTTATCCCGATTTGAGCTAGAGATAACTATGGAGGAGCTATAACTGCGCGATCAGGATAAAAAAATATTTAGCGACTTCTTTCAAGGCAATTACAAGGAATACGGTTACGACCCCCGGAGCCTTGGCTGGACGGTCGGAACCCAGGAGACCCGGTTTGCCGTACTCGCGTCGATAGGCGACCTGGACGGTTGTTCTGTGCTCGATGTAGGCTGTGGGTTTGGCGATCTGTACAAGTTCCTCAAGGAAAAGGGGATTCGCGTTGAGTATACAGGCATCGATCTCTCTCCTGATTTCATAAAGGTAGCCCGGGAGAAGCACCCTGAAGCCCGGTTCGTGGTCGGGGACTTCGAGGAGGAAGGTATCGACGGGCAGTACGACTGGGTGTTCGAATGTGGGGTATTCAACCGGAAAGTGTCAGATCACCGGCACTTTATAGAGCACACTCTCCGGCAGATGTACGACGTGGCAAAGAAAGGTGTGGCAGCCGATTTCCTGGGCCCTAAGCAAGTTGACGTGGTCGGACACCTGTACCATGCGGATCCGGGAGAGATGCTCAAGTTTTGTAAAAAAATATCCCCCAGGGTTCTCCTGCGCTGGGATTACAGGCCTGAAGAATTTTGTGTATATATTTTTAAGGAAAATGACGTGGGGTCGAGAAGTGTCATCTCGACAACACTTGCTAAAATCAGGCATTTCGAGTGGCGAAAAGGCAGAAGCTGGGGGTAGGTCAGGATTACAATGTTATGGATATCCAAAACAATTCCCAAATGACTATCATCATGTCCTCAGATATTGCAGTTGAGGATGGCGATCTTGAAAGAGCGGGACAAAAAGATCCTTACAGATTTTTACCAGGAACACTATCGACGGTATGGCTATGACCCGAAGAGCCTCGGCTGGATCGAGGGAACCCAGGAGACACGCTTTTCCGTTCTGACCGCCATTGGGGACCTGCAGGGAAGCAGCATTCTGGACGTAGGCTGCGGCTTTGCAGATCTATACAGGTTCCTGAAGGATCGCGGCATTGATGTCGACTACACGGGGATCGATCTGAATCCCGAATTTATCGAAACAGCACAGGAGCTATATCCAGATATAAGGCTAATCGTAGGCGATTTTGAGGATATGAAAATTTCCGGCCGGTTCGACTGGGCATTCGAGTCAGGCATCTTTAACCTGAGAGTCAAACAACACCAGCCTTTTGTAGAAAATACGCTGCGCAAGATGTTCAAAATGGCCTCGATAGGAGTGGCTGCAGATTTCCTGGGCCCATCACCGTCAGATTGTGTTATCCATGAGATGTACCACTCCGATCCTCTGGAGATGATACGTTTCTGCAATGAGCTCTCGCAGCGTGTCGTTTTACGTTGCGACTATAAGCCCACCGAGTTCTGTGTGTATGTTTACAAAGACAAGGATGTGGGAATTACCAACGCCTTCCGGGGCTATGAAAGCGTGCTAAAAGATCTCAGATCGGGGCAGAGCCGGCTCTGAGTAGGTCTGCCAGGTCGTATCAGAGCAACCCGTACCACGCCGTTTTGATTCGAAGACTATATAGCCACAGTCCGATTAACATTTATATAATGAGCAGGAAACAGGTAGATCTCACCACAGGAGGACAACGTATGGCCAAGGAAACCATTGAGCTGCAGGGAGAAGAACTGAACCAGCGGCTGGAAAACCTGTCGATGAAGATCGAGCGAGTCAGCATACTCATCGAAGATGCGATGGTCGATCCCAACGATATGATTGGTCTCGATAGTGAGGCTTATAATAACCTGATGATCTGTCTGGCTAAGTATGAGGAGTTCTTGAACCACCTGCACGAGACAACCGAGGATACGACAGAGGACATCCGCGGGATTGTGGGCTGTTCTGCCGAGTGCTACGGAGAGGTCGATGAGGACACCGCTGAGGAGATCCTCGAAGACGAAGAAGACATGATCGAGTAATCATCCTATTTTTATTTTATACTTGAAGAACGTGTGAGGCTGCCTCAGCAGCCGTCGACTCGCATACCAGCGGTGCCAAGATATTTATACCCCGCTTCGCCATAGTCAGTGGTTATGTCGATTGGAAGTCGGGGAAAAATCCTGCTTGTTATCCTGTTAATCGCGCTGGTTGCGGGATGTACCCAGCCGGGCAGCGGTACGCAGGACCAGGATCAGGATTCCATGTACCAGGTGTCAACCTTCAGCGCCTTATCGCAGGGCGTATTTGATGGAGTGTCTTCGGTGGGTACGCTGAAACAATATGGCAATATGGGAATTGGTACTTTCGATGCCCTGGACGGGGAAATGGTGTGCCTTGAGGGGCAGATATACAAGGTTAAGGCTGACGGGACGATCGTGGCCATGGGTGATGAAGTCACATCTCCGTTTGCCGTGGTGACCTTTTTCGATGCAGACCTGGTAAAGCCGCTCAATAATGTGAAGGGGTTGAGCAACCTGACCGCGCTGATCGACAGCGTAATCCCGTCTGACGCGACGATGTACGCTTTCGAAGTCCATGGTAACTTTTCACACGTCAAGACCAGAAGTGTCCCTGCCCAGGTGAAACCTTATCCCGCATTAGCGGAAGCCGTAAAGAACCAGTCGATTTTCGAAGATGATAATGTCACTGGTACGATTGTAGGTGTGCGGTTCCCGGCATACATGGACGGAGTCAACGTAGCCGGATACCACTGCCATTTTATCTCGGATGACAGACAGTTCGGCGGGCACCTGCTTGACTGTACAATGGATAATGGTACGCTGGTGATCGACCAGACAGATCGCTTTACAATGGTGCTTCCGGACAGCATGCAGGGCGTTAATGCAGCGAAGGCCAATAGCACAGTGGTGAGCGCGATAGAACAATAGCTGAACTGCGGTGCGGTGAACATAACGAGTGCTAAGCCTGCGTATCAAGAAAAGCCCGGGATCGGCGGCCACATGGGAGGCGTTCGGGCTACTGAACGGCTGCTCGGTATGACCGGCCTGTCCCGGGGACAGCGAGCCCTGGAGATTGGGTGCGGTTCAGGCTACACTACCTGCCTGATGGCTGGTAAAGGCATTGAGGTCGTCGCGATGGACATCGACGCAGGCGTACTGGCACGTGCTAAAGCCCGTGCATCTGGTAGAGGTGTATCGGAAAGCGTGATCTGGATCCAGGCAGATGCTCACAACCTACCCTTTAAGGATTCCGCGTTCGATGTCGTTATTGCCGAATCGGTCCTTGCATACTGCGATGCCGGCCGAGTTTGCGGGGAAGCTTTCCGGGTAATCAAACCGGGAGGCGCAATGGGCGTTAACGAGCTGACATGCCTACGGCCCCCGGACCCGGTTTTGAAGGCGTTTATGCGAAGGGGTTTCGGAGTATCCGCGATCCAGGAAAGAGAGTGGATCGCTACATTGAAAATGACGGGCTTTATCCGTGTGATCTCCGGGACATACTCGATTCGCCTGACTGGGCAGTTCCTGAACAAAATGAAGATCGACGGGCTGAGAAGAACCATGGCTACCGCCTGGCAATTTTTAAATCCACCGGTGGCACCCGTAAAGATTAATCCGAAGGTACTGGCAGTCGCATTGAAGTATAGATCATACGTTGGTTATGGACTGTATGCAGGGAAAAAACATGACAGCTAAGGTGTTGGAATGACAGACGTTTTTATGCAGGCGGCGATCGAAGAAGCAAAGAAAGGCCTGGCTGAAGGGGGAATACCCATCGGTTCGGTAATGGTCATCAACCGCCGGATCGTCGGCAGAGGCCATAACAAGCGAGTACAGGAGGGCGATCCAGTCTTGCACGCGGAGATCGACTGCCTGCGCAATGCAGGCCGTATCGGCCGCTACAAAGACGCCGTGCTCTACTCGACCCTGATGCCGTGCTACCTCTGCGCAGGTGCAGTAGTGCAGTTCGGCATCAAGAGGGTAATCGCCGGAGAATCCAAGAACTTCCCCGGCGCCAGAGAATTCATGGAATCACACGGTGTCGAAGTCGTGGACCTCGATTTAAC
>CAZJRS010000019.1:25594-29913 GCA_964548585.1 uncultured Methanocella sp.
ATATTCGCGAGCTGTCGTGGGTTGGTCTGGGCGAGATGTGGTTTGAAGTCCACTTCGATGGCGGCGTGGCCGCTGAGTTTTTTCTCTCGCAGGTAGTGCAGGTACCGGCATTCGGTGGGGTTCAGCGACTCGGAGGCGAAGACATGGTCGTACCTGCGGCTGGTGCGCAGGCCGTCGGTATTTTCGAGAATGCTGTACTCGGGGCGGGTGGAGTGAATTTTCCGGTATACGTCTATGAGGTCGAACTGGCCGAGTTTTTCCAGGATGTTTCGCTCGGCAGTGTCCCATCGATGGCCCCAGTATTTCTGCAGGGTGATTTCCCCGGTGCGCTTCCGCTTTTGGCCCCAGGTGACGATACGGCCGTCGATCAGCTCTTCCTGGGGGGTGCTGAAATCGCCGCACAATATCCGGGGGTACTGGGCCTTGTAGGCCAGCGCTTTGTAGATGCCTTCGAGGGTTTCGACTTTCTTGATGTTGTTGTATTCCCCGGATGGTATGTGGGCGGTGTGAAGCAGCATGTCGCCCCATGGGCCGATGACGAAGCAGGACAGGACTTTTTCCGGCCAGGGAACGTCAAACTTGATCGGCGAAGAGATCAGGGGCCATTTGCTGGCGATCAGTTCTCCGAAGCTTTGGCTCTTGAGCCGTGTGAGATATTTAGAGGACTGAAAGCTGTCGATGATGCTATAGAAACCGGCGCTTTTCAGGAACCCCCTGTAGACAGGGGCGGTCTTCGCCGTCACTTCCTGAAGGGCGATCACATCAGGCTCCCTGCTTTTTAACTGGTCTACCTGCAAGGACATGTGCCCGTTTTGTCCACCGTTGATGTTCCAGGAGATCAGTCGCATAATAACCTTGTTAAGGTGGTAATTACTTAAAATCTTATATACCTAGCAGTTGTCGAGAGACTGAGGTATACGACGGATGATTGGACAGCGGAAGATATTTGCGATACTGTGGCGAATAGTCTGGTAGTGAGACTATGAAGAAGGTTGCAGTCAGCGAATATAAGATCGAGCTGGTCAGGAAGGCCATGAAGGCAAGCGGTCTGGACCCGGATGAGCTGAATGACTCCGATATTGTGGACCATGCGTTAACAGCTGCGGAGATGTATTTCCTTGGCGATAGTGACGAGGAATAATAAACAAAGTCTTATACCTTTTTTGTTAAGTTCGGATGATTTGCATATGTCTGGGTAGACAGTACCCGATAAATTTCCAATCCGATAGAAAATTTTATGCGCAACAACAGAAACAGGAGGAGAAAAAGATGTGGCTGCCCTGGCCGTACAATCTCCGTCAGATGGCCATCGGAAAAAAATTGTAAGAGCCCCGGCGGGCTCTCTTATTATTTTATAGATAGATAAATGCGGTTATATGACGCATCTGGTTGTTAGGATCGTTGCCAGATCCCCTGCGTTATTGATGGGAAAGTCACTCTTATTGAGGTGCTCGATCAGCTCGTTCAAAGTCCACTCTTTACCCTTGTAGGAACAGGCCATAGGAGTGGCTTTTGGAAATACTTTTAGCAATGCATCCTTGTTAGTGATGGGAAACTTTATTCCTGCACCTTCGACCATCTCTACAATCTGTACCTTCATCATGTCCGTCTCTTTGACGGATTTGGCACCGGGTGCTTGCGCGTGTTCGGAATATTTTGGTTTATCAATCGTCATGATACCACTATAGAAGAATTGGCGCCCGAAGATTTAATTAGCTTCTCCTTCGATCGGTGGTATTTTTAAGCGGTAATAATTCAATCAACAGCGGTTTTCCATTATCCAATTACAAAAAAATGATTACAGCAACGTTTTTATGGTTTTGGATAATAGTACAAAAGTAGTTATGAACGAACGTATCCTGATTGTCGAAGACGAAGCTATTGTCCTGCTGGACATTCGTAGCCGGCTTGCCGGGCTCGGGTACAGCATCGTAGGTACGGCTTCGACTGGTGATGAGGCAATTGTCAAGGCTAATGCCACCAGACCTGACGTAATACTGATGGACATTGGCCTCAAAGGCGACATCGATGGGATTTCCGCATCGGAAACGATCAGGAAGACGCAGGACACGCCAATCATATATTTGACCGCTAACTCGGACATCACCACGCTTCAACGTGCGAAGATTACGGGGCCATTCGGGTATGTACTCAAGCCTTTTGACGAGCGTGAGTTGAGAGTAACCATCGAGATGGCGCTGTACAAGCACCGCATGGACAGAGACCTGAACGATGCCCGCCAGTGGCTGACGGCGACCCTTCGAAATACCGGTGACTGCATTATCGGCACCGATGAATCCGGAGTGGTCAAATTTTTGAATACCGTGGCCGAAGATATGACGGGATGGGGGCTCGGGGAAACGGCAGGAAAGGATTTCCAGTCGGTTTTTAAGATAGAACATCTCGATGGGACACCGTTCTCGTTGAGAGACGGGAAAAATGACAATAATGGCGAACCCGGCAGAAGCAGCATTATCGCGACCATCGTAAACAAAGAAGGTAACCAGATGCCGGTCGAATACAGGCATGTCCCAATCAAGGATGACTGGGGTAAAGTGACCGGAACAGTGTATATCTTCAGTGATATTACCGATAAGCTGAGGGGAGTACGGGACTTTAGGGAAAGCCAGAAACTGGCCGAGGAAAAGCTGGCAGCAGCAGAAGAGCAAATTCGTGCCATGATGGAAATTTCCCCTGATCCGATTTTTACGTGTGACTTAAAGGGAGTCATTATTGACGGAAACCAGGCTTCAGCCAGCATCCTGCATTTACCGAAAGGTGATCTGACGGGCAAGAACTTGTTTGACACAGGCGTGCTCCAGGATAATGAAGCTCAGAAGGTAGCTTTGATATTTAATAAGGCCATGGATTCTGGTCTGCCCGGTTCGGACGATGTGATATTTACAGGGAAAGACCACATGCCGCTTAAGATGTCCTTAAAAGTAATCCCGTTGAAGTCACAGTCGGAGCCGAGTGTGCTGGTCACTGTAAAATAAGCTGTGTACAGGACCGACACGCACTTTTTAAGATATCTGGTTAATGCGATCCGTGGCAGTCAACGCTGTGCAATCCTATAAACGATAATGTATTCCGTTTAAAATTTTTGACAGAAAATGGGAGGGCGGCGATTTCAGGCTCGCCGCAGACCTTTTGATGTTTTGCCCCTTATGATTTACTGGTGCTTAGTTGATGGAGTCAAACCGTATGGAGTTAGCTTTGACTTGATGGTGATAATCTGAAATTGGCGGTTTTTATTAGTTTTAGCCCGCCTTTAACAATAAATTGTATACTTTATAAGTATATATCGGTTTTGTATATTTCGGATAATTACAAATTTACAAATAATTTTCTCTGTGGTTAGAAAGTATTAAATACTTATTTTAAAGGAATTTTTTTATCGCGGGAGTTCATTGTCCGGACAGATGAAAAGTTTATCGCGATTGTCAAGCCATATGCAAACTGGTTGTGGTCAGAGCATCGATGCAGGATCTGACATCGTCGTTAAAAGGGTCTGCGATCAGGGCTTCATTGAGTAGTCTCATACCTTCGGTTCGCTGGCTTTCCGACCGACTGAAGCTTAGTGCCACACCGAGGTTGACACGGGCATCCCGGTTCTCCGGGTCGATACCAAGGGCGGTCTGGAACTCGCCGATGGCACTTCCCAGCAGCTCTTCATGGTCACCCGATCTGCTGGCACGTACCACCTCTAGCAGAGCTTGTCCCAGGCCAGTATGATAGTCTGGGTATTCGGGGTCAATTGCCACGGCTTCCCTGAAGGATTCCACGGCTTCCCAGTATCTTCCTTCCGCGATCAGGCTGCGGCCGATCGCGCAGAAAACATCGCCCAGCGCGCACCGGGATTCAAAGTCGTCCGGATTCAGGCAGATCGCTTCACTCAACGCTTTGTACGCTTCGTTATACTCGTTGTTTTTCAGCAAAGCCACCCCAAGGTTATAATGGTAGAAACCCTCCCCGGGATTCAGGCGGATCGCTTCCCGGTACTCCCGGATTCCGTCTTCCAGAAAACCGTTTAGTTCCAGGATCGTACCGTTCGTATAGTGGTACATCTCCAGGACAGTATTCAGATCGCACTCTTCGATGCCCTTAAGGGCATTTGTTGGCTCTCCGCTCATCTCCCCCGGGATGTCAGCGGTAATGAGACCAGTTGTTCGTTCGCTTTCAGGAGTAGAGTTATCGCTGGTCCGCATTCACACTCACAAAGATAATGTAAATATGCTGTGAAAGATAATACTTCGCTAATAGATTAAAAATTTGGAAACTGTAATTACTGGGTTTCTGTATATTTTTACAATTAAATA
>CAZJRS010000019.1:30013-40530 GCA_964548585.1 uncultured Methanocella sp.
AGTATAGCAGATGCGCTGCAACACCTCTTAAAATTAAAAGAGGCTAGTAAGGCTGCAGAGGAGAACGGAAGAATAGCGAATGCTTTCAAACCGTTACCGCCCCGGGTTTCCCTGAATAGTACTATCATAGATATTCTAAATGGCGCGGTACATATCGAGGATAAAAATCTTATTCGTCACGCGGACGACGAATGTGAACCGGGAAGCGCAGATTTTTATTATCGGCTGGCACTGGTTAATTTAGGTGAAGGTCGGCTCGGCAACGCCATCCTTGATCTTCGCAAGGCCATCGAACTGCGGCCGGATTTTGCCGATGCACATCGGGAGTCAGGCACCCTTCTGAAGTCCATGGGACAATATGAAGAGGCCATGCACAGCTACCAAGAGCTTGTCCGGCTCAAGCCAGAGGACGCAGAAGCCCACTTCGCGCTGGGTTCCGTGTACGATATACTGGAAAAACGAAATGATGCGATCAAAGAATACCTTGAGGCAATCAGAATCACGCCCGAGTATGTGGAAGCATATTACCACATAGGCAGAAATCTGGAACAGAAGGATCTGGTTGACCAGGCCATATGGGTGTATTCCAGAGCGATCAAGCTCAGCCCGGACTATAAGGATGCTTACCTCAGGATGGGCAATCTGCTGCTGAACAAAGGTGCGAATGCGGAGGCGGTCCAGGCATTTAAACAGGCGATCCGGATCAGCCCCTGCGACGAAGAGGCATATTATTACACAGGACTGGCATATTATAAGCAGGGTAGCCTATTTGACGCTCTGCGAATGTTTAAAGAAGCCCTGCGGTTAAATCCCGATCATAAAGACGCCGGGAAAAAAGTTCAGCTGGTCATGGACGCATTGTCTGGGACGAGAATCAGATAAATTTGTATACACGTTTTTATGCCGGTGAAGCTGACCGTATCTATGTATGCTAATATTAATATATTAATTATTATATATTAATAGATCGGTATGCCAGCGTCAGGATATTTCTTCAGGATCATATCGGCTCTTCAAGCCATTGTGCAGCCTTCCGAAAAAAGACGCACCACTGGTAATTCCAAAGGCGATTTACATTTTTCCCTCGCATCGCTCCACTACGATCAAGGGCGTATCGACGAAGCAGTGAGGGACCTGGAAGCAACATTTAGTGCTGACAGAGAACATGCTGATGCCCACTACCTCCTTGCCAGAATTTGCGAAGACAAAGAAGATATTGCAGGCGCCACCCGGGAATACCACCGGGCAATCCGATCTGACCCCGGCCGCCTCATGTACCACATTCGCCTTGGGATGATACAGGAAAAATCGGGAAACCTGAAAGCAGCGATTAAAGAATACCAGGCAGCAATCAGTACATCGCCTAACGATGGAGAAGCCCACTTCCGCCTGGCCACAGCGCTGGACAGCGCCGGAAAACTAGACAAAGCGATCATCGAATACCAGGAAACCCTCAGGATAGACCCGGGGATGAAAGACGCCTCCATTTGCTACCAGTCGGCATGCAAGCGGCTTATAACATCAAAAAAGAATGACAAATAGAAGGTCCTCCTCGAGTAAAAGTGACTACCTGAAAGAGACTAAACTACAGTCGATCTACCCGACAATTTTCAATAAGGCATATCATCCCGGCACTCCAAACCTGTGTGGTGGAGATGGCTTCGGAGCGGCAACAGCTGGCGATCCTGGTTGCAGGAGTGTTTTTTCTCAATCTCGGCTTCAGTGTGATTATGCCGGTGCTGCCTTACTACTCCCAGAACATGGGCGCATCAGCGTTCGACCTTGGCCTGCTGATGGCATCTTATTCGGTCATGCAGCTGATCTTCACGCCGATACTGGGTGAATTATCGGACCGGTTTGGCCGAAAACCGGTATTCCTGATTGGCCTTTTCGGGTATGGCGCATCATTTTTAATCTACGGTTTTGCCACTCAGCTGTGGATGCTGTTCGCCGCACGTATGATGGGGGGCATTCTTTCAGGAGGCATCTATCCAGCCTCACTGGCTTATATCGCAGACATCACAAATCACAAGGACCGGGGACGCATTATGGGACTACTGGGAGCTTCGTCAGGCCTGGGTATGATCTTCGGGCCGGTGGTATCTGGCGTTCTGTCCACCTGGGGCCTCGCCGTGCCATTTT
The DNA here is from genome assembly GCA_964548585.1 of uncultured Methanocella sp. Lineage (GTDB taxonomy): Archaea > Halobacteriota > Methanocellia > Methanocellales > Methanocellaceae > Methanocella_A. The sequence goes on from CAZJRS010000019.1 coordinate 32,156, forward strand.
TTGCTACGGCCGTCGCGTCGTTCGCTTTCGGCATTATGGGTTACTTCCTGCTGAAGGAGTCCAGGGCAGTAGACGTGCATAGGCTACGTCCGCTGAAGATCTCGATCTTGACCCCTTTACGCTCGTCACAGTGGATTTTGTTTGTACTGGCACTGGTGGTCACACTGCTTATATCTGGCTTCCAGGGCACCTTCGCCTACTATATGATGGGCCGTTTTCATGTGACAGACGCCCCCTCGATCATGCCGGTCCTCGGAACGACCATGACGTTTTCAGGACCGGGAATCATGGCGATCCTCTTTGCAGTCATGGGAATCACAGGAATCCTGTGCCAGGGAGTGCTCCTGGGAGAAGCCATTGAAATGATCGGCGAACGGTACACAGTCATCGCCGGCCTGATCATCGCAGCGACCGCATTCTTCCTGATCCTGGCAGCCCCGGAACTGGCCTCGTTGATGCTGTTTGCCTGCATGCTCTCGCTGGGCACAGGCCTTATCATCCCGTGCCTCAACTCACTGGTATCCAAACGTACTGACGAGGAACACCAGGGTGTAGCCATGGGCGTACTGGGCTCGTACCATAGCCTCGGCAGGATTGTAGGACCACCGGCTGGAGGACTATTGTACGACGTCAACATGAACCTCCCCTATATCACGATGGGGTTTGTGGCACTACTGGGTGCACTTACGGCAATAGTAGCCGCCTTACGCTTGCGGGCTCGAGAGCGCAGGTGACCGGGAAAATATTTAAGGATTCTGAGCGCGGTGATTTTTACATAAAAGACTACGGTAGCATTCGTAGCTTAAACAAGGTTTATGGTTATTGATCAGATAATAGGAAGCTGGTGAAAAAATGGATAAGTTCATTATCATTACAATCCTGGTGACCGCGGTGCTGCTGATAATCGCAGGCGGAGCGGTCGTTTACTCGTCATCGAATAGCGGCACCCAGTATAATGAAAATAACGCCCTCAAGACGGTACGTGACTTCGTCTCGGCAGAAAACACGTACAAGTTCGACGGCATGAGTGACTCGCTTAGCATCAGGCTCAAGACCGCTAAGACAGCCGACACCTTCGAGATCATTGCAGAGTTTACCTGCCGGAATGCCGGCTATGGTGACCGCGCAGGAATGATGACTGCCACGGTACTTACCCCCCACGAGGCAGTGATCACGGTAGAGAAAGGCAAAGTCATCTCGGCAATCCTGGATGGCCAGTATGACATGCTGACCCAGTCAGCCATACAAGGCTCGGTAACAATGCCGAGACTGGATGGAAGCGGCAACGTGCCAACCACCACAGGAAGCGGTTCAGACAAGCCTCAGCTGTGAACACGGGCTGAAATGCCCAAATTCTTTTTTAGAATCAAAATCAATTCTTCGGTAGCTGGCATTTCGCAAGCGCTCAGGTAACTGCAAACATACAATTGGTGGATTTTTCACTCTTGTCATTAATACTTGCTACCGGAACCCACTTGTGCCAGATGCTAATAATATTCCAAAAAAATACCGGGATTGCTGCTATAAAGCGTACAATACCATATTTCTCTGATATTGATATTAATGATCGGGGGGTACAATGTACCACGTCTACGAATATGAAGCAACCACGATCTGTCCCGAATGCTGCGGACAGGAAACGGTGCCAGTAGCCGCATACATCAATGAGGATACAGGTAAAGAGACGCTGCTGGCCAGGCGGACCAGGTGCGGGCGCCACGGTGCATCACAGGTGCCATGTGGCATTGGCAAACCGGTTAGCATGGTTACCGAGATCAAGCTGAGCAATTCCGATGCCTACAGGTATATGACGGAAAAAATCCGAAGGGGCTACGATATCTCCCATATAGCACAGTGATCCTGAAACACCGATGCGATCCGGGCGGAACAGACCGATTGATACAGAGTATAAAGGTAGGCGACGGGATGTCCCCCCGTCGCCGGCTATCTGGAATAGGGCTCAGGAGGTTAAACCGGGCATGTCGGTAACAAGAACAAAAGCTGGGAAGAAGAAGGTAGATTTCCGGGCTGACGGAGAAGCCGCAGAATACCTCAAAAAGCTTGCCATACCAATCGTGATCATATTGTTACTCGGCTTTATCCTGGGATATGCCACCTGGACCTATGGGTTAACATTTTTTATACCCAGGCTGATGGCATCGTCATTTTTTATCGCCGGAATGCTGATAGGCGCAGTCTTGCAACTGATCCTGCTGATACTCTTTACCCGGTGGCGGTTTTACAATCATGTCATCTCCCGCAGCATGAGAGTTGGGGAAAAGACACTTCCCGAAATATATACCATTTTGAGCAGAGCTGCGGAGCGGTTGGATATGCACCTTCCAGGCGTATACGTGGTGCAGGACCCGCAAATCAACGCTTATGCGCTGGGGCTGAGGAAAAAGATCATCGTCCTTAACACCGGGCTGATCGATGTGGTCACGGATGATGAGCTGACCTTTATCATAGGCCACGAGCTTGCGCACGTGAAATACGGATGGTCTGTGCCCATCAAGGTTATGGGAGTTTCTGTACCAGTCCCGCTACTGCTAAGTTCCCAGCGACGGGAATACACCTGCGACAGGGGTGGATTGATATCCAACCGTAACCTGAACGCATCGATCCTGGTGCTTGCCAAGCTCGCACTGGGAAAAAGACTCGCAGACACAGTAGATATCGATCACATATACAAGGATGAGGAGGAAGTACAAAGAGATCGCATATCCCGGCTTTCAGAGTTCATCGCCACCCACCCGCCCATCAAAGATCGGGTCTATCGGCTGCGGCAGTTCTACGAGTCAGAGCGATACCGCAGGCTCATCACGGGATAATTGTTCTAAAAAAAATAGGTTAGTTTTTATATCGCAAAGACGATTAGAGCCAGTCTTTAGTCGCTTCGCCTCGGTTGATCTTCTCCGCGCTTTCATAGGCATCATATATAGCGTACAGCAGCACGAGAGCCGGGAACAGCAGCGCCGGAGCGAGGCAGATTGCGCCGATGGCACCTCCGAATATGACGAAAATCACGATCAGTGAGATGATGATCGCCAAAAGCCCATAGAAGATCAATGCCAGTACGATGCCTTTATTTTTATGGCCGTTGTAGACCTGGCCGAGGCCGGGCACCACGAGCGAAAGCACGGCGGCTAAAAGCGATTCTTTTTTTGCATGCTCGCCAGGTACCGGGGGCGCTACGGGTGATGGAATCGCTGGCGGCGGAGAGGACGTTTTAGGAGCCACGGATGACGGTCCCGAAGGAACGATAGCGACATTCTTAGATGGCGCGTGCGGTGCTTCAGGTACCGGTTCTTTTGCGGGGGAAGGTTCTGGCGATGGGCGCACCTCAGGACGAACTTCCGCCGAACTGGGTTCCGAAGCAGACCGGGATGGCTCCTGGGCGGGCGGCAGCGGTCCGACTGGCATGATCTGGTCAGATGAGGTGGGTTCTACCTGTGTCTTTCGCTCTTCCACTGCACAGTCCCTGCAGTACACGTGATTATTTACATGGGTTACGCATATGGCGCAAATGCCCCTGCCGCACGCTTCGCAGACAGTTGTCGCACCCATGCTGGGATGATTGTAACAGCAACGCATAGACTTACACCCCTAGTAAAAGGGAGATATGTAGCCTTAAATATCGCTGATGAACGATAAATACGTTGTGTCCCGTTGAAAAAACCAGCGTCATGCTTAAAGCGCTAAAACCCTAATATCTGAGCACATGAAATGGAGACTTAGTATCTGGAGCGGAGCAGTTCTTATCATAATACTGGTGCTATTGCTGAATTTGTTCGGTGTCATCCAGCTTGACCCGTGGGGTTTATTTGGCGCGGTGGTCACGATCTTTTGCCTGTGGCTCGGGGTACGGCTGTTTTACCCGGAAAAGCCAAAGCAGGAAGCGCCCAAGGGTAAGAAAAAGAATAGGTGAGTTAGGCAGAAAAGTGCGACGAACTCCAGGACTATCGTTTCATAAACGAGCGAAACCGTGCGGTAAGATGATCTCTGGCTGCGGTGAACTGAAACTCAAGTAGAAAGTAGAGCATAGCAATGACCGCGATCGCAGTGGATACGAATGGCACGATATCCTGCATATTACCAGCGTTGACCCCTAACCTATAAATATCTTATTTGCCGTCCGTGGTGCGATAATTTAAATATCCGGGGCTTATTATTTTTCTTGATGGAAATTGTTCCCGGCATACACCTCATCGATGGTTCGGTCGGATGTAACACCTACCTGATAGTGGATGATGACCTGACGCTGGTGGATACCGGCTTGAGGGGCAACGTAGCTCGCATCGAGAGGTATTTACACAATCTGGATTTTAAGCTGAATGACATCAGGCGGATTGTGATCACCCATGCTCATATTGATCATGTGAACTGTCTATACCAGTTAAAGCAGGAGACAGACGCGGAGATCATCACCGGGGAGCACACTGCGGACTTCGTATCAGGTAAGAAGCAGGCACATAAGCCCCGAGGAATCTTTGGAGGGATCTCAGGTATCGTGGGTATTTTTTACAAGTACAAACCCGTCCCGGTAGACGTAGAATTGAAAGACGGAGCACAGGTACCAGGCGTCCGGGACTTTACCGCAGTCAGCCTGCCCGGTCACAGTGAAGGTAATATGGGCCTGTACAGCCCATCCGGGAAAATCCTGTTTTCCAGCGATTCGGTGCGGGTGATCGATGGCAATATTGTACCCCCGAATGATAAGTTCACGGCAGACATGGCGGAGGCGATCGCGTCGATAAAAAAGATGAGTGAGCTGGATTTTAACGTGTTGCTCCCGGGCCATGGCAACCCGGTCACCGAGGATGCGGCAGGACAAATCCGGCAGCTGTACCGTGAGATCAAGCATTGACACCAGGATAGACCATTAAAAGAATCAGACGTCCCCGACATTGGAAGCGTTGCATAACCTACAGTTCGCTAAAAAATGCATTTTATGCCGAGAAATCATACTTTTTTCGTTCAGTGGATAAAAATTTCGAGCTTAACCAGCAAAGTATTTATTATACCATATTACATAATAAGCATTTGAGCGGGTGATTTGCCGTTTTTATAACTGCACAATCCAATCCATCCCCTACCAACCCGCTCACCCTTAAAAAATAAGGCTAATCTTTACTTTTCAAGATGCGGTATCGCTACAATAAATATTTGTACGTCGCCGTTGTTGCAGATATTGATGGCTGCCAGTGACGTAGCGATGGGCATGGATGAGTTCGTCGCGTACTACAAGAAAAATAAGAGCATGATTAAGTCAGCCCGCGCCTACGATGCCGCAGGCAGGAGGTGGCTGACCGGCGAAGAGATCTTCCGGCAAAGCGGGGCATATACACTCATAGTAGTACAGTTCAAAAACAAGCATTTCTTACGTGTGACGGTCAAACCTTCGCTGAAGGTAGCCTACTCCCCGGAGTTGTACAGAAGCCCCGGGTTCTGGCGGGATCGAGGCATCAGCCTGACCTACGAGGAAAAGGAATTTCTGGAAAAAACCAGCGGTGAGCTACGGTCTATCGATGAGATCATCAGGGCGGTAGAACAGTCGGATTTCCCAGGCCGGGAGACCCTGGCAAAGAAGATGAGAAGATTTGTGGATTGAAGATTTATCAAAAATGTCGCTTCAGGGGCGCCTTAGAAATATTTCAATAGACGACACGTTGATTTTCTCCCCTTTCTCGCTGGCAAGTTCTTCGGTGCTGATCTGGATTCGATCGATCACCACATCCGTCAGGAAACGATGACGGACGACCTCTGCCGTATCTACCGCCCGCGATATTGCCCTCCCACGCGCCTTGATAGTAACCTCATTCGCTCCCTCGTTAAACTGGGTGACGGCGGCGAGCACGTAATTCATGACGGGCTTGTTGCCGACGAAGATGACATTGTCCTCCGGCATGCTGCAAACTCCGGCCTTTGTAAGCCTTATGATAGATACGCTTAACTGGAATATAGAACTTTCCTCGGCGTAGAAAATTCCTGGCGTCCTGGCGTCTTACGTTTCAAGATCCAAAGGGTTCATCCGGGGCTCATTCCCATGGGAGCATTTCAGTCTTGTTATCCATCCGCCTATCGGCTCACGCAAAATGCTTTAAACCATGAAGTCTTTTCGTCTATTTGCGGTGATCAGATGATCAAGTCCAGACAGTCGGTTCAGGAGATCAAAGAATACGTTGCGGGCAAGAATATCGAGGAAGTGGCCGCGTCGTTTGGGATTGACGAGAAGAGCATCATCAAGCTCGCGTCTAACGAGAGCTGTCTTGGTGCCAGCCCCGGGGCAATCGAAGCGATCCGGCAAGCGGCCTGCGATGCCCACGTCTACCCGAGTGTGGATGCGATCGAGCTACGGGAGGCGTTGTCTGCGAGACACGGCGTACCGGTGAACAACATCGTCTGTGGCAATGGCATGGACGCGGTAATTGAAACCCTTCTAAGAGCCTTTCTAGAGTCTGGCGACGAAACAATCATACCGCTCCCAGCGTTCTCCTACTACGAGAATGTCACGAGGTTCTGCGGGGCTAAGCCTGTCTACTGTAGCCGGCGAAGCGATTTCAGCCTCGATGTGGATGCAGTGCTGGAAAAAGTGACTGGCCGCACCAAGTTTGTTTTTATTACGTCACCGAATAACCCGACTGGCAACCTGACCCCGGTGGAAGACATCAAATCGATCGCCGAGGCGATCGAAGGTATCGTGTTTGTCGATGAAGCCTACATCGACTTTGCCGGATCTGGTGAGTCTGCGCTGGAGATCATGAAAGAGTATGATAACGTGGCCATAGGCCGGACGATGTCGAAGGCATGGGGCCTGGCAGGGATGAGGATTGGCTATGGAGTCATACCGGACTGGATATTCAAAGAGTACATGAAGGTGTCTACGCCTTTTGCGCTAAGCCGGATCGCCATCGCAGCGGCCCTTGCTTCACTGAAGGATGAAGAGCACTACCGCAGGACGGTGGAGACTGTGACTGCCGAGCGGGAGTATCTACTGGAAAAACTGCCTTTCAAGGTTTACCCGTCCGAGGCTAACTTCGTGCTTATGGACTCTACGCCTTATACATCAAAACACCTGGTGAACGAGGCGATGAAGAGAGGTGTCATCCTCCGTGACTGCGCGTCGTTCAGAGAGATGGGGGACAAGTATGTCAGGATCACAGTAGGTACTAGAGAACAGAATGTCAGACTTGTGGAAGTGCTGGCTGAGATCAAGGGGAGCAAATGAAGATCGCATTGACCGGCACGCCAGGTACAGGAAAGTCTACGGTCGCCAGGCTGGTCGATGCCGGTTTCACCGTCATAGATTTGAACTCCCTCATCAAAGACAGTTATAACCTGGGTAAGGATGAGGAACGTGGCTCAGTGATCGCCGATCTTGACGGTCTTAGCCACTATGTGGAAAAAATGCAAGGTGACATCGTCCTGGAGGGCCATGTTGCGCACCTGTTGCCGGCTGATAAGATCATCGTCCTCCGGGCGTCTCCGCCACTGTTGCGCAAGCGGCTGGAAGACCGGGGCTGGAGCGAAGGGAAGATTACGGAGAACCTGGAGGCGGAGGCACTGGACGTAATCCTCATGGAAGCGCTAGAGATGGACGATGCCGTGTATGAAATCGATACGACGGAAAAAACCCGGGAGCAGGTGGCAGAAGCTATCAGAGAGATCATCGCGGGCACCGACAGTTATAAGCCGGGCTCCGTCGATTTTAGTGAGGCATATTTCCTATGACGCTGGACTCATTACGCACGACGTTCATATTCATCACCGAACCGTTTGTCAACCTGTTTGACGGGCTCAAAGTATCTGCCAATACGATATCCATGGCATCGCTGGTTTGTGCGGCTATCGCCGGAATCGCATATTTCTTCTCATTCCCGAGCCAGCCGATCATCCTGGCCGCTGCGCTGTTGTTTGTCCTGCTCAACGGGTTTCTCGACGGGATGGATGGTGCTCTTGCCAGAAAAAACGGGACTGCATCGAAGTATGGTGATTTTCTCGACCATGTGATTGACCGGTACGCTGACGTATTCATGATCTGCGGCATATTTCTGGGAGGCTACCTGCGGCCGGACCTGGGCGCGGTCGTCATTGTGGGCATACTCATGGCGAGCTACCTGGGCACTCAGGCACAGGCGGTCGGCATCGGCCGCGTGTACGGCGGCATCATGGGCCGGGCAGACCGGATGATCATTATAGTCGTAGCCACCTGCCTACAGCTGGTATATCCGGCAGAGATTGGGGCTTATGGTATACAGTTCACCATACTCGGCTGGGGCCTGCTCGTAATCGGCATACTGAGCCATGTCACAGCGTTCCAGCGCATCTGGCATACCCGGAAGCAGCTACTCAGCGGTGAAAATGTTAAAAAGTAA
>CAZJRS010000019.1:40630-43774 GCA_964548585.1 uncultured Methanocella sp.
TGTTAAAAATAAGAAAGATAAGCTGTACGCTTACCTCTTATCCTTCTTCACTTTGATCAGGTCGCCCAGTGTCATGACACGGCCTTCACCTTTACGCTGACCTCGCTCCGCTTCGGCAACGCCTTCGGTCAGCTTGATGTCCAGTTCACGCTCGAGCTTCTTGACAAGCGCGTCTTCTGGTACCAGCTCGCCACGTTCCACCTTAAGGAGGATGTTGACTTTCGTGCCGATCCTGGCAGCCAGAGCCTCGTCGGTCAGCCGGCGGGCTTCGCGGGCATTCTTGATTTTTTCCGCGTAATCTTCGACTAGTTCGTCTTTGATCTTGTCAAAGAGGTCACTGCGATGCCTCGTTGTGACAGGCTGCGTTCCATAAGCGCCCGGGACACCTGCGAGGGCTCCGGGAGCGACGCCCCGCCGAGGGACTTCCTTGCCGAAGCCCTTGCATTTCTCACACGCGTCAAGCTCCGCCCGATCCACCATGATCCGGTAGGATTTGCCGCGAATTTCGGCCCCACAAATTTCACATTGCATACGTATCTGGATATTACTGACATGTTTTCATCAATAAACCTTTCCGATAAGTCCGTAAGTTAAGCATATATACCAAGAAAATTAACTTTACAAAGGATACTTATGGCGGAAGGATCTGGCCTCGACTTTACTGGAGAAGTGCCTCTGAGCGACTTTTCCAAGTACCTGCTTGACAGGGTGAAGCAGCTAGAAGAACGAAATGTCCGCTTAAAGGAGGAGTACCGGAAGATCGAGCTGGAGAAAAAGTCGGTCGAAAACAAGAAGGTACAATACGAGCGGGAGATACGGAAGCTGACTTCGGAGTTGGACAGGCTGAAGACGCCCCCGTTGATCGTAGGTACTATACTGGACGTGATGACCAACGGCAAAATGATCATCAAATCCTCGACCGGACCCAAGTTCGTTGTCAACTCTTCACAGTTCATCAACTCGAAAGAAGTGTTTCCCGGTGCTAAGGTCGCGTTGAACCAGCAGTCCCTCGCAGTGATCGAGGTTTTGCCTACGGTTAAAGACCCCTCTGTTCTGGGCATGGAAGTTGTAGATTCACCTGACGTAGACTATCTAAGCATCGGCGGTCTGGAAGAACAGATCAACGAGCTGAAGGAGACTGTGGAACTACCACTCTTAAAACCTGAGCTATTCCAGAAAGTAGGTATCGAACCACCTAAAGGTGTACTTCTTTACGGACCTCCTGGTACGGGTAAGACGATGCTGGCCAAGGCAGTCGCAAACAGGACTAATGCGACGTTCATCAGGATCATCGGTTCCGAGCTTGTCCAGAAGTACATAGGCGAAGGAGCCCGGATGGTCAGGGAACTGTTCGAGCTTGCCAAAGAAAAATCGCCGTCAATCATATTCATCGACGAGATCGATTCCATCGGTGCGAAGCGCCTTGACAGTATAACTTCAGGGGATCGCGAGGTCCAGCGAACCCTGGTCCAGCTTCTGGCCGAGATGGACGGCTTTGACCCGAGAGGCAACGTGCGCATCCTGGCCGCCACCAACAGGCCGGACATACTCGACCCCGCCCTGCTCCGGCCGGGCCGGTTCGACAGGATGATCAAAGTCTCGATGCCGTCCGCGGAAGCCAGGGAACAGATCCTGAAGATCCACGCCCGCAAGATGAATCTGGCCGACGATGTGGACCTCAAGAAGATCTCTATCATCTCGGAGGAATCCAGTGGGGCGGACCTCTCGGCGATCGTCATGGAAGCCGGCATGTTTGCCATACGCAACAACCGAGACATCGTGGAGGCTGCCGACTTTAATGCGGCAGTCGCGAAAGTCCTGGGCGAGCGTAACCGCAGCATGACACAAGAAAGCGGGGTAATGTTTGCCTAGGGCAAACACCCGTTTTATCTATTTTTTAATACCAACTTTTTGTGCTACGCACAGCAAAGCGTTCTAAAAAAGAATTGAAGAATTTCAGATCCACAGTTACAGGGTACAGTATACCCTAAACCGACCTGATAAAAACTGGTTTTCGTTTTTACTTTCCCCTATGCTTTGTTCTGGATGACAGGTGCCATATAATCTTTAAGATCAGGAAGTCTGGCGATGCAATCTGTAATCCTGCTGTAGATATCATGCCGGGAACTGACGATGATCACATGCGCGGGAGGATGAATCCTGCCTAGCACATCGATCGCCACACCCGGGTCGTCACTGAGAGACACCAGGGCTGCGGCCCTGCATGACTTTTTCAGCGGCACTTTCATGACTGTCACAAGGATTTTATCTGCGGCTGCAGGCTTAAGCTCCTTTGGCGTTGTCGCGAAAGTTAACCCGCCATGCCTCTGCAAATCTGAGATTGCAGTATTTAACTTTGTCTGATCATCGGCCCTAATTACTGCAAAAGATTCCATTTTTACCCCTTGTTGAAGATACCAATTGTATTGTTACAAAGTATAATAAACGTATCTATTGGAGAGCAATGAGATCACCGGCCGGTAAACGGTATACAAAGAGATGAACGGAAAACGTTTTAGCAGTTTTATCCTATGTAGTATTATGCTAAGAGGGACGGACGTGCGCCGTGCGGCGGAGATTGTCAGGCGCGGTGGTACCATTGCTTACCCGACCGAGACGGTCTATGGAATCGGTGCCCTGGCCACCGATGAAAAAGCGGTTTTACAGGTGTTTCGAGTTAAGCGTAGGCCTGAGTCTCAGCCTTTGTCGATAGCGGTTTCAAGCCTGGATATGATGTATGAAGTCGCTGAGGTAGAGCATCTGGATTTTATCAGAAGATTTCTCCCCGGCCCAGTGACAGTGATATTGAAAAAGAAGCCGGTGCTGCCAGATGTACTGACAGCTGGGTCGTCTTACCTGGGCATCAGGTTTCCTGATCACCTGATGGCACTTGACCTGATAAACAGGACCGGCCCCCTCGTATCCACCAGTGCTAACCTGCACGGTGAGCCGGATCCAGTCACTGCTGACGAAGTCCGGGTTGATGTGGATTACTTGCTCGACGGCGGGCGGTCCAGGTATGCCGGCTCGTCTACCATCGTAGACCTATGCCAGTACAAGATCGTCAGAAAAGGTGCCCTGTATGACGAAGTAGTCGAGTACATGGCTGGCAAGTCACCCGGCACGAATTAACGAGATGGAGTC
>CAZJRS010000020.1:0-5870 GCA_964548585.1 uncultured Methanocella sp.
CATCACTGCCAGTCGTACAGATGACGCTATCAGCCTCCGAGATACCGGCTTCATCGAGAATAGCTGCTGAGGTAGCATCGCCAGGGATACTGATCAGGTCATACTTAGCCGCGATATCTTTACAGCGCTCGTGGTCCACGTCGATCACTACGACGTTATGCTTCTCGGACACAGCAATTCGTGCCAGGTTCTGACCTATCCCACCAAGGCCTACAACGATGATATACAAATTTCACACCAGCCGTAGAGACGGCTTTTCAGTTTTCTGTATTTAGATATAAATAGTCATGGGCACGAGAGATAATGGCAGTATATAAAGATGGCGGTCACACATGCTTCTGCTCAGGTAAATAACACATAGACCTAAGCCAAAAAAGGGTAAGTTGTTTTTTATATGCTCAAGTTCCCTGCACAGGCTTCGCCTCGCTAAACAGGTTCATAGAGCCAAGCAACTTATCCGGAGTACCAAACATAAAGACGGTATCCCCCGGAAGCAGTTCCATATCAGGACCGGGATTATACAGCATATCCTGCCCTCGCTGAACCAGCAGGATCGTGACATTGAACTTTTTACGGAGTTCAAGATCCTTCAACGATTTGTTGCACACTGGCATTCCTCCCTTTATCTGTATAGTACTGATATCCACGTCCGACAGAGGAATTTTCAGGTCGTTCAGGGGGTAGCTTTTAGCCGGACACCGCAGCACTTCGTAGTTTTCCGAGCGGAGCTCTGCCGTCAACGAATCGATGTTTGGCCGGGGAACCAGATACTTTTTCAGGACACGTGCGAAAATCTCTACTGATGTTTCGAACTCTTCAGGAATCACTTCGTTAGCTCCCAGCGCATAAAGGGGCTTCATTTCCTTCAGGTACCGCGTTCTGACGATAATGTGGACCTGAGAGTTAAAGTGCCTGACCGCGGTGATCATTCTGCGTGTAGCTATGGCATCTGAGATAGCTATGACAATGACTCTTGCTTCGCCGACATTTGCGTGCTCCAGCACTTTATCATTGGTGGCGTCACCGTAAAAGATCGGCTCTCCCTTTTGCTTCTCCTTGGCCACCGTATCAGGGTTCATCTCTATGATCACATAGGGCACCTTGGCGGACTTTGCAGCTCTGGACACGTTACGTCCGTTAAGCCCATAGCCGATGATGACCAGGTGATCTTTATACTGGAATTTTTCCGGCTGAACCGCACATCTGTCCAGGATCAGTTTTGCAGGCAGCGGCAGCCTGCACAGTAGATCGGACATTTTCGGTGAAGCCGTGATTAGGAACGGCGTTAATGCCATCGTCAGGATGGATGCAGACAGGAACATCTGGTACTGATCTGAGCTTAGCAAGCCGCCGTCCATGCCGATCTTGGAAAGAATGAACGAAAATTCGCCGACCTGCGATATTCCGAGGCCGACAATCACGATGGTCCTGATCGGGTAGCCCAGCAGGAACGTAGCTGCACCGCCCATGATTGATTTGATCACGATAATGGCGATGACCGCAGCCAGTATGATGATCGGATTGGCTAATAGATAATTGACATCCAGCAACATTCCGATCGACACGAAAAACAGGCTGGTGAACACATACCGGAATGGCAGAATGCCACCCAGTGCCTGGTGGCTGAACTGAGACTCGGAAATGATCAGACCGGCCAGGAAAGCGCCGAGAGCCAGAGATAGACCGATGCTCGAGGTCAGCCACGCCATTCCCAGGCATATGACAACGATGCTGAGCAGGAACAGCTCATTGCTCCGGGTGCGCGCAACCCTGTGTAATACCCGGGGGACAATCCATACTGTGCCTATGATAACCAGTGCAATGACAGCAACGACCTCTATAAGCAGTAGAGGGATGGTTTGAGCGAGGTTGCCTGCATTGCCAGTGAGGAAAGGTATGGCTAGCATCATTGGTACCGCCACGATATCCTGGAAGATCAGGATTCCCAGAATGATACGCCCATGAGGACTCTCCATCTCACTTCGTTCCTGCAGCACCCTCAAGACAATTGCCGTGCTGCTCAACGATAGCAGGAAACCTACAAGGATCGCCGTGGTAAGCGAAATGCCGAATACCCAGCCGATGACCATCGCGGCAATAAATGTCAATAGCACCTGAAGGGTGCCACCAATAAGGAACTCTTTCTTCAGTTCGATCAAATTTTTGAACGAAAATTCCATACCGATGGTGAACAGGAGCAAAACAACGCCGATTTCAGCAAAGTATTCAATTTCGTGAGTATTACTAAATATTCCCAGCACATACGGACCGGCCAGTACTCCTGTAAGCAGAAGCCCGATAATTTCGGGTATCTTAAAACGGTAGCATACTAGCAGAACAAGAATGGCGAACGCGAGCAAGATGCTGATACTGCCGACGAGAGAATATTCCATTTTTAGTACTCCTTATAAAATGCCAGTTAACTAAAAAGCAACACACTATAAAAAAACATCGGTCTACGATAAAAATAAGTTCGATATTTATATTTACCATAAGAAAAAACATCGGTATACAGATAAACAGAGAATCACTTACAGTCATTAAAAATGATATTTGTGTAATAATATAAAATTATTGATTGCATACATAATTCCGACAGTTCATGGCGACGGCCGCACGAGGATGACACATGCTACCGATTGAATATCTTCTCATAGGAGCGTCCGTATTCTTATTACTCGGCATCTTCGCAAGCAAGACCTCGGAAAAGCTCGGCATCCCCGTCCTGCGGCTGGGTGCCATCGTATCTTCTACCGATGCAGCAGCCGTTTTCGCAGTACTTCGATCCCGGCGGGTGACACTGAAAGGAGTACTGAAGCCACTGCTGGAACTGGAATCTGAAGAAAAAAGATTAGAGCTCTGCCCCGATGATCGTCTTGGTCGAAGTGACCCCTTCGATCTCCCTGATGGTATCTACGGACTTATTAATGTCAGTGAGACCATTGACATCGATAATAGAAATGAAGTCGTACTCACCAAACACGTGGAACACTTCCCGGACGCCACTGATGCCCGTCAGCTGGTTGTAGACAGTGCGCTCTTCGCCCGGCACCACGTTGATCATTGTTACGCCAATTACCATTTTAACACCGATGAGTAATAGTCACTGGATTATTTAATTGTTATCTCCACGATTGGCAAGTATTAGTATAGAAAAAGCACCCGTATCAGGTAGTTCAACGCCGTTCTTCGCGTTTCACAGTCTTGCCCGGCATATCGACGAGCAGCACTTCGGCGTCAGCCATAGCCTCCACCCGGATTAGCGCCTCGCCTTCGATCCTGGCGGCAGCAAATGGTGGTATTTCCAGTCCGTTCAGCAGTACCGGTCCGCCTTCGATCACGTAGAAGTAAGCGTTTCGGGCTTTGAACTGGTAGAGTAAGGGAGTCTCTTTTTTCAGATAGGCTGCAAAGACGGAAACATCCTGGTGAATCCGTATTGCACCCTGGTGATTGTTAGATACGATGGGATAGAAGCGGTTGGTGCGGGCATCACGCTCTATGGCTTTCATTTCCATGCGAGTTGACAGCCCCATGGTGGCCGGCAGGAACCACATCTGAATGAACCTCACGGGCATATCTTTCCGGAGATTAACCTCCCGGTAGTTTAGCCCCTTGCCCATCGATACCACCTGGGCCCCGCCCTTTTTCAAGGTATCGTAATTTCCCAGTTCGTCGACAAACTGGTACTCACCGGTCGCGCAATAGGTAACCAGTTCGAAATCCCGGCGAAACTGGCCGGTATAGGCTGCCCCGGGAGACAAAAAATTATCGTTAAAAGCCTTCATAGGGCCGAAGCCCATCTTGTTCGGGTCGTAGTAATGATCAAACGAATAGTGCCATTTACCGTTGAAGAAGCCACTTTCCACGTGAGCACTAATCTGGTAGATGTCTTTTGCCTGCCTGACTGCGATCGCCACTACGAAAACCTAACTCTATAACAAGCCTGATTGGATATAATTTATTCCCTGATGTAAACAGGGTTGTAAGTCAACATATTTTTCCATTATTAGAACGTCAACCTGCAAATACGCACCACCATTTCACAGTAAACTATAATATTCCAAAACCTATTATGCCTGATATAACCAGGTGAATCTAAGTATGGTAGAAGAGTCGAAAACACTGCCACCGAAGGACAACTTCAGCGAATGGTATAACGAACTGCTGATGACAGCGCAGATTATGGACGTGCGCTACCCCATCAAGGGCGTCTACGTGTGGTACCCGTTCGGGTTCTCCATACGTAAAAAGGTATACAACTTACTCAGGTCCCTTCTGGATGTCGATCACGAAGAGACTTATTTCCCGATGCTCATCCCGAAGCCCGAGCTCCTCAAGGAATCGGAGCACATCAAGGGATTTGAGGATGAAGTATACTGGGTGACTCACGGTGGATTGTCAGAGCTGGAAGTGCCCCTGGCACTGCGGCCGACTAGCGAGACTGCCATTTATCCGATGTATAAGCTCTGGATCAGATCACACGCAGACCTGCCCATCAAGTTATACCAGATCGTCAACACGTTCAGGTACGAGACTAAGCACACCCGCCCATTAATCCGGCTCAGGGAAATCACCTCATTCAAAGAGGCCCACACAGCCCATGCGACATGGGACGATGCGGAAAAGCAGGTACACGAGGCAATGGACCTGTACAGCGAATTCTTCACGAAGCTCGCAGTCCCCTTCGTCGTCCACAAACGCCCGGAGTGGGACAAGTTCCCCGGTGCTGACTATACAATGGCGTTCGACGCCATGATGCCAGATGGAAAGTCCCTGCAGATCGGCACGGTACACCACCTCGGCACAAGGTTCGCTAAGACCTACGAGATCACCTACGAAGATGACAAGGGCGAGAGACAGTACGTCAACCAGACCTGCTATGGCATCTCCGAACGCTGCATCGCCGCAGTGATAGGGATTCATGGCGACAACAAAGGCCTGATCCTGCCACCCAACGCATCCCAGACCCAGGCAGTCATCATCCCTATCATCTTCAAGAAAGACGACAGCGGAGTCGGCGACGCCTGTAAGAAAGTCAAGGAGATCCTCCGCACCGCAGATATCATCTCGGTGATCGACGATGCGGACGAACGCCCCGGCGCTAAGTACTACAAGTGGGAAATGAAAGGCGTCCCATTCCGCATTGAAATCGGTCCGAGGGACTTGAAGAACAACGCAGTCATGCTGGTCAGAAGAGACGGCAAGAAAGAATCGATCTCCATGGATGGGCTGCCCGAAACCATAAGAAATAAGCTAATGGATTTCCAGGCAGAACTACTAGCGAAGTCTGGCGAACTCATGATGGCCAGACTCAAAGCCTGCGAGACCCTTGATGAAGCCAAAGAGCAAGTCGAGATCGGCTGGGCAACCATGCCATGGTGCGGCGAAAAGGCCTGCGGTTTAGAGATGGAGAATGTAGTCAACTGCAAGCTCCTCGGGGAACCACAGAGTCTGAAGGGTGCTGGTAAGTGCCCCGTCTGCGGCAAGACGACGGATAAGATCATTACGATGGCCAGGTCTTATTGACCTGCGCCAGCCCCTTTTTATAGTAACGACAACAGCGCTACTGTTTTTACAAACCACCTTAACCACAACGACACAACGACCACCCATCAACCACAACGACACAACCACACAACGACCACCCATCAACCACAACGACACAACCACACAACGATTTTTTTAATAACGCTTAAAATAATGGGAGTTTCCCGATTTTGCCAAAATTCAATATTGATATCGTTGACGCATAGGGATAAATCTAAAAATTATATAAAATTGGCGAAGACCCCAATCATTTTAGTAGTAATCGTTGTGCCGTTGTGCCGTTGTGGTAAAAGTCGTTGTGCCGTTGTGCCGTTGTGGTAAAA
>CAZJRS010000020.1:5970-34779 GCA_964548585.1 uncultured Methanocella sp.
TGCCGTTGTGCCGTTGTGGTAAAAGTCGTTGTGCCGTTGTGCCGTTGTGGTAAAAGTCGTTGTGCCGTTGTGCCGTTGTGGTAAAAATAATTAGCTGTGCCGTCGTGGTTCACGGGTTGATTGGTGGAATCGGCAATGGTTTGTTTGTCGGTTTTTCTTTCATGGTTATGATTGCCATGGCTGCGGCGGCGGTGAGCCCGAGTATGCCTGATACGAAATACGGCAGTCCCATGCTTACGGCATACATCAGCCCGCCGGCTGGTGGTCCCGCCACACGGCCGAGGCTGTTGAAGGAGCCCATGATGCCCATCACTTCGCCCTGGTGGTCGGCATCGGTCTTTTTGGAGACGAGGGTGTTGAGGCTTGGGAAGACCAGGCTGAAGCCGATCTCGATGACACAGGTGAACAGCGCAAGCGTTACCAGCCCTAGCGAGAAGTAGATCGCTATGATGCCTATGCCATAGATGATCAGTCCGGCAATGATCGTTTTTTCCTCCCCCAGCCGGGCGATGGTTTTTCCTACGAGGAGGCCCTGGCAGACGATGCCGGTGATGCCCATGAAGGTGAAGACGATGCCCATGACTCCGGGGCCGGTCATCTGTACGGTCCAGTATCCGATAGGTACGGAAGCCGGCTGGTCGGAGAGGCCGAACTTGCCCATGAGGAAATAGCCGAATGTGCCGTCTATTAAGGCTGCAGCGAAGCCGATGAGCAGCATCAGCAGGAAGATGAAGCCCAGCGAAGACTTCAACGCCCCGCGAATAGATGATTTTTTAACTGCTTCGGACCGCTGTCCAGGCACCCGTGATTCTGGCAGCATAGCGAAGGTGAGAACCGCCATCGTAAGCCCTATGCCTGCAGTCACGAAGAAGGGAAGCGTCAATCCCCAGGTGGTTAAAAAGCCCGAAATGGCAGGGCCTACAATAATCCCTAGCCCAGAGGCAGCTCCCATCTGGCCCATCAGTTTACCCCTTTCCTCTGGTTTAGTGATATCTGCGATGAACGCCAGGGTTGCGGGGTAGATACCAGAGGACAGCGTGCCTCCTATGACCTCTGAGAGAAACAGTACCCCGATATGGGGCGTCAGTCCGATCCAGTGGCCGATGACTTCTGAGATAGCCAGCGCAATGGGGGTAGATGACAGGCCAGTCACGGTAAAAGACAGACCGAAGCCGGTCAGGCCGATCATCATCACGGGCTTCCGGCCGATCTTATCTGATATAGTACCCCAGACAGGAGCACAGATGAGCTGCATCGCCGAGTACGTCGCCATCAGCAGGCCGAGATCAAGTGCAGTCGCCCCGAGCGTATTAGCATAATAGGGCATGACGGGGATGATGACACCAAAACCTAAGGTAAAGATAAACATGCCCACCGCGAGCACGATGATCTGGCGATTTTTGATCCTGCTATCCATACCTTTACACCAGCCTGATACTGCAATAAAAGTGATCTGGGTATATGAAACTATGCAGCCTCCGCTCTAAATATGAATGAAAGCATAGGTGATTTACTTAATGTTGACACCGGAAAGTCTATCGTGGGGTGTCAAGTACGGCGTTGTCTGTACCTACGAGTCCCTGTCAGCCGATTTTTCGCATACCATTAAATACTCGCACATCTAATTGCAAAGTAATGAAGCTGGGATTGCTTGGACCTCAAGGCACTTTCTCGGAGATCGCCGCGAAGAAATGGCGGAAGAATGCTGAGCTCGTGTTTTTCGACGATATGGAGCTGGCAGCAATGGCTGTCGACGAAGGAACTTGCGAGGAGAGCATCGTGGCGATCGAGAACTCGGTCGAGGGGCCGGTGGGCGTTGTCCACGACCGTCTGCTTGAGGTGAAGTCACCAGTCATTGGAGAAGTGGTAATCCCAATCAAGCAGTGCCTGATGGCCCGATCAGATGCTACAGAAATCAAAGTGATCCTGTCACACCCCCAGGGCCTTGGCCAGTGCCGGCAGTATATCCGGGAGCATTACCCTCACGCGGAGATCAGGTCGACCGGCAGCACTGCACACGCTGCGAAGCTGGCCCAGGAGTTCCCTGGGATGGCAGCCATCGGCTGTTCTGCTTCCGCAGATAAGTATCACTTAAAGATCGTGGCAGAGGGTATTCAGGATAGATCGGCAAACTATACCCGCTTCCTGATCATAGGAAAAAAGCTCCCGACCCCTACCGGACATGATAAAACCTCGTTGGCCGTATATCTGGATAAAGACAGACCCGGTGCACTGTACGAGTTCCTCGGCGAATTCGCGAAGCGAAAAATCAACATGACTCGCATCGAGTCACGGCCATCCAAGCTGACGCTGGGCGACTACTGGTTCTTCATCGACGTAGAAGGCCATTGTCATGACGAGGTCATGTCTGGCGCCCTCAAAGCTCTGCAGGGTAAGACCAGCAAGCTTAAAGTAATAGGATCATATCCTGTAGCCGATACGGTATGATCAGCGAGATCCTGATAATTCTAATTTTTCTCCTAACCTATTTTCTGATCATGGTCCGTCCCTGGAAATTTACAGAGACGACCGGTGCCCTGCTGGGCGCGCTGCTGATGATGGTCTTTCTCCAGCCGCACCACGTGCTTGAAGCGCTGGGCTTTGCCACTGCTTACGCTACCCCGCAGGTCACTACGTGGAACGTGGTCATCATCCTGATCGAGCTGATGGTGATCAGCACGTTTCTCGATGACTACGGGTTCTTCGAGTGGTGCGCGGTAAAAGCAATGCAACTGGCCGGCGGGGACGCTGGAAAGCTGTTCACTTATACCTATGCGGTAACCTGCCTCATCACAGCGTTTACATCTAACGATATTGCCATTCTGACGCTTACTCCGATCATACTTAAATTCTGCCACCGGGCAAACCTGGATGCGAAGCCGTTCATGTACGCGTTCTTCTTCGCGGCCAACATCGCGTCGATGTTCCTGCTGATCGGTAACCTGACCAACATCATGATCGCCGACGCATTCCAGTTAGCCTATGTTGACTTCGCAGCCTACATGTTCTTGCCGACTATGGCTGCCCTGGTCGTCAACTACGTGATCTTCCGGTTAATGTTCAAGAAGGCGATAACAGCTCATTACCCGCCTCCGGATCACGTGAATGCCAGTAGCCTGATCAAGAATAAGACCATGGTAGCTGTCGGCCTTGCCGTACTGGTCTTTGTACTGATCGCCTGCGGATTTGCCAGTGCAGTTGCCATCCCACTGTCAGTAGTAACCACAATAGGTATGATCGTCATATACATGGTTGAGAGAAAGCCCCTGCTACGGACGAAAAGAATCGCCTGGCGGGTAGTCGTCTTTGTCATCTCGCTGTTCATCGTGGTCAAAGGGCTGGAGGTAAGCGGCGTCAACGCATACCTGGGTAGCTTCATATTGTCGATTGTAGGGCAGAATCCAGTGATAGCCACGTTCTTTATGTCCATGGCATCGGCTTTCCTGTGCAATGTCGTGAATAACATACCGATGACAGCCATGATGGTGCCCGTATCGCTTGGCATCGCCACGACGCCGGACATGTCCCTGGCAATGGCTTACTCGCTGGTCATAGGTAGCAACCTCGGGGCGAACATTACCATTACCGGGGCGCTCGCAGGCATCCTGTGGATCGAGTGTGCCAAAGTTGAAAAATGGAGTACCGGGGTGACGGAGTTTATAAAGATCGGGGTGACAGTCACACCGATCGTCATCCTTGCGTCTGCGGCAGTGCTGGCGCTGGAAATATTACTTGTATAAGTATGTGGATAGAACACGAACGCTGTGCTGTGCGTTTCTGATTGCTCAGATTGGGTGAGACAACAATACGATCGCTGCGCTGTGCCAGAGACACAGATTCCACGGATGATGGTGGATTCCACAGATGCGTGGAGATTCCACCGATTATATCAGATTTCACTGATACCCTAATAAAAAAGGGATAGTGTCTAACCATTTTCTTTTAGAAGTGTATCTGTGGAATCCACCTTCATCCGTGGAATCGAGAGTAATCCGTGGAATCTGTGTCTCTGGCACAGCGCAGCGATCGTTTTCCCCCACATGCCCATATACAATGGCGATAGAGTCTTACGTCCTGTCCCCGCCCCAGCTTAAGCCATTGCGTATTCGATATAGTAGATCCAGCTCTTCCCCAGACATCTTAGCGTCAGAGCAATAGATGTAGAGACAGGTCGGACTGCGTAGTTCTCTGGGCAATACACATCCCCCGTCTTCTCGACAGAACCCGTTGATCGGCTCGTAATACTCAGCTACTTTGTTCAACGTGTCTTCGTCCAGGTGCCCTTCTTCTTTTAGCCAGTGCCCGAAGGTACTGGCGCATTCGCAGCAGCAGACTTTATCGTCACTTTCCCGGCTCCGACAGACTCCGTTTCTGAAATCGCAGTCGTAGTCGATGGTTTCGGTTTGCTTTGCCAGCAACCGGTAATTGTCGACGGTATACCCACGTATGCGGTGTGCTTCAGGGGGGATGATCGTAACACCCTGTTTGCAGAGCAGTTTTTCTATATCATCATAATGCAGTGCCATCACTCCTTGTGCTTACAGGCTATTTAGATCGATCGATTAAAGCGCCGGCTTTGGCACGGAGTTCTTCAGCACGCCGGGCAATCTCTTCGGCATCACCCAGCTTCTCGATTAGCCGGTCTGTCGATTTTCGCCAGGTTTTCTCCTCAAAACCATCGTGCTGCTCGAAGTGTTTTTTCGTGTGTTCGAACTGCACGTCTCTGGCCGCCAGCAACTCGTAATCCGCTTTGAGTGCCTGATCATTATCGGGCATCTCCGGGATACCACAGGTAGGGATCGCGATTACATGCTTTTTCAAATCGTTTACCGGCAGCAGTGATGATTCAGGGAACACCCAGCAGCCGATTGGCTTTACGAGGTGGATGCCACAGAGGCCTTCTTTTAAAAAGGGGCAACCATCCGGAGCGAGAATCACCGAGTAACGAAATCCACCGGGAGTCGTCACAACATCGCAGTACAGGGAGAAAAACTCATTGGGCATCAAGCTCAGGCCCATGCTGATGTTCTGAATGTCGAGCAGTGAAACCGCGTAATAGGGGTCCCGGCGGCAGCATAGCCCGCAGCATTTGCACTTAAATTCCGGCGCTTCATCGTTACTCTGCATCACATATTTGTGTACTGCTGCTTCCCGGATAAATGCTTTCTCGGCAGGCATTACGGAATAGAGATACTTTAGGGGTATTTCCCACCTGTGCTTAACGGTGACAGATATTTTATATGGATTATTTAATAATAAATATCAGGGTGTCTGCCTTGTCTATCTCTGATGATGAAATGATTAAGATTATCGAAAGTGTCGGTCCCGCGGTCGTCAATATTAATACGGTGCGTCTTGTCCACGATTATTACATGAATATCGTGCCGCTGCGGGGTATGGGATCGGGAGTCATTTTCGACAGTAAAAATGGCTACATCATGACGAACAACCACATCATAGATGGGGCAGAAAGCATAGAGG
The DNA here is from genome assembly GCA_964548585.1 of uncultured Methanocella sp. GTDB lineage: Archaea > Halobacteriota > Methanocellia > Methanocellales > Methanocellaceae > Methanocella_A. Next base: position 11,452 of record CAZJRS010000020.1, read on the forward strand.
TCACACTCTTCGACGGTAGAAAGTTCGATGGTAAACTGATAGGCTCGGACTCAACCAGTGACGTCGCTGTGGTAAAATTATCTACAGATAACCTCCCGGAAGCGAAACTGGGCCGGTCAGGCAATGTTCGCGTTGGCCAGACAGCCATCGCCATCGGTAACCCGTTCGGCTTTTTACTCAGAGGGCCAACAGTCACGGTAGGGGTAATCAGCGCACTACACAGGACCATTCAGGCGGAGCAGGGTGTGTTTGAGGATCTGATGCAGACCGATGCCCACATTAACCCGGGCAATAGCGGTGGTCCGCTTGTCAATACCAACGGCGAGATCATCGGAATTAACTCGGCCAATATTCCCTTTGCACAAGGGATAGGATTCTCTTTGCCGGTCGATGTGGCCCGGCGCATTGCGGAAGAGCTGATTCAGTACGGAAGGGTGATCCGGCCGTGGCTGGGCATCCTTGGTGTCGGCGTCGACCCGCAGATTTCTCGTTACTATGATCTGCCCTCAGACAAAGGCATACTCGTCACCCGTGTTTTTAATAACAGCCCTGCAGAGGTTGCGGGAATTTCCGCCGGAGACCTGATCATATCCGTCGATAGAACGGTCATGAATGATATGGACCAGCTTAGCAAAGAGGTACGATCGAAAAAGGTAGGAGACGACGTGATCATGATCGTCCAGAGGGGCCCTGTCAAGCAAGAGATGGGTATTAAGCTGTCGGAAGTGCCCAGCCAGTAGCGGGCTGGGAAGCCGCTCTATGAAAAATAATATGTAGCAATACTATGCCAATAGAGAGCTCAGAGGTTCACAGAGGGCACGAACGCTTATAATAATAGGGATGCGGAAATATAGGCTTTCGTGCCCCCTATGCCCTCTGTGCTCTCTAGAGAGCACAGTACGTCGTAATGATAAAGTTGAGGAGCCTTACTTATACTCCTCGTACTTCAGCGGATTCCAGACCAGCTTGCGGTTGTCAAACTTACCTTCCGACAGGCTTTCGTAGAGCTCTTTGGCCACTTCCAGTTCTTTTTCGGACTCGGCTTTACTCTGGAACATCTTGTTGTCCGCGGCAGGATCTGCGGAGACTACTTTTTCCGCGAGGGCTTTTACCAGACTCTGCTGGCGTTCTCGGACGTACTCGAGTGCTTCATACTTCCACTGGGGAGTCAGATCCCTGCGCACATCCATGGTGAACTCGATCTCGCTCGCGATATCGCGGAGGATCCGGTCAGAGTTTTCGCGGACATCCATCAGCGCCTTTTCGACATCTTCCAGCGTGAGATCTTCCCAGGAGAGTGGTTTCTCCCGGAGCTGTCCCCCCAGTCGTTTTGCCACGAGGTAGAAGGGGAACATCTTCTTGATGATCGAGCCTACGGGGTAGATAGATCCGCCGTTTTCGTCCAGGCCTTTCGGCTGGATGCCCTGCATACCGATCCGGGAAACCTCGGGACGGGATACTTCTTTGGGTGGCAGATACCCATACCTCATGAGCTCTCGGATGCCGGTACCGCTGATGTTGATGCGGTACTGTTTACCGTGAGGGCATGTGTTTTCTGTGGCGGTGGTACCGCAGCGGCAGCAGTAGAACACTTCGCTGAACGCCAGCAGCTCGATACCCAGTTCCTTGGAGCCACCGTCATAGAGTCTGTCAAAGATCGACTGGCATTCGTAGTCACCATAGTAGCTACCTACGCCTGCGTGGTCGCGGCCGATGGCAAAGTGCGTGGCGCCGAAGTTACGAGATACTATCGCATGCAGGATTGCTTCCCTGGGGCCGGCGAAGACGTAGGTGACCCGTAGCGGGCTCATGAGCACCCGGTCTTTCGGGTAGTACTGGTTGATGAGGGTCTCGTAGGCCTGGATACGGTGTTCGGACCGGATGTATTCCGGCTTAGCTAGCTGGACCAGCGGCTGGATCAGTAGCATGTCATTGTTTTCCAGTGCGACCCGGTGGATGTGCTCATGGCCCCTGTGGACTGGGTTTGCCCCGGTGATGAAGCCCACTACAGACCGTGCACCCTTCTTTTTGTAGAAGTAATCCATGGATTCGGCAGGAGTCATCCGGTACTTCTCGAATGCCCCCCAGTAAGCACGGTTAAGTAACTCTACCTTACCGGCGAGTGAACGGTCACCCATTCGATCATAGATGCCACGGACACCCGGATGTCGCTTATCAGTCGTACCGAAGACACACTGGGCTCGCTCCTCCCGATCGTACTCAAAGACCTCTTCGGTGTGTATTCTGGCCACAGGCTCCTTATTACGGTTGATAAGCGTGACAATTTCGCCATGCTTCAGGTTTCTCAGGACTTCCTGGTTTTTATCGCCAGACATGGCAAACGAGAGGGGAGTGGGCCAGGGCGTACCATTGGCAAGCCTGCCCGTATGAAGAACCGTCGAATAATCTTCTCGAGTCATAAAGCCGCTGCACGGGCTCAATGCACCTGTGGCGATCATCTCGATCGTGATCCAGGCTTCCTCATCGATCATGATGGTGTTCTGGTTCCTGGACAGGTTCTCATTCGCCTCTTCTAGGGCGACTTCACGCACCGGGCCATCGAGGACCGTGTTCACAAGGTTCACCTGCGGTTTGCTCATTGTAGGTCTCCTACGGTAGTTTTTTAAAACTGTATATAATATATAATCATTATAGACAGTATCACTGTGATAAATTAAACTCCTTATAGATAAAGATATTGCTAGTCAATTGTCGAAAATCCAAGTGTATTAGCGGGTTTTTGGCTTTAAAAATATACGTTGAAACTACAAATATCGGAGTACGTAAACGGGTATGAAGTTAAATAGTTATAAACTTAATTGAAAAACATAACGATTAATAGTGACCTTAAAAGTTTTCATGTGATCATTCAGCTAATCTGATATGATGAGAGTTTTTTGCGAAATGACACTCTCATCATATAAACAACCTGAAGTTTACCTTACGATGATTAGATAAAGATAAAATAGCCCTTTGTACTCTATAGTCTCCAGATAAAGAAACATGTCACAGGCATGTAATTGAGAGGATAGTGGTAAGCATGAAGCTGAGAATCGCGATCATCGCAGCGCTGATGGCGCTGATAGCACTGATGCTAGCCGCGCCTGCCTATGCGGCAGACAAAACGTATTACACGGAACCCCAGATACTCACTGACGATACCGGCGTCGTCATCACAATCGACCACGTGAAAGTTTCCGATTTGCCTGAGGGATACTCGATATTCAACTACCCTCCGACCCAGTACCAGTTCTATACGCTTTATTATACGCTATCTAACCCGACTGACCAGAGAATCAGATTCCAGTTCAATATCAACTTTGTAGACGACAAAGGACGATCTTTTACATCTGAAGAATACAATCTGGCAGAATGGCTGAATCCGAATGATCGATCGACGTTACAGCCCAAGGAGTTCGCCGTATATAGAAATGCATCGGACGTCCACCTCAAGTGGAGGCACATAGACCGGTACTGGAACAACGAAACTGCGACAACTATCACCCTGGTAGAAGAGATTAAATCCAGTCCAACGATCACACCGACTCCGGAAGTCACACCGACCCGGATGGCGACTCCCACTGCAACGCAATCACCGACACCGGCACCCGCACCGGGCTTTGAGATGGTGTTCGCACTCGTAAGTCTGGGATCTGTGTATGTATTTATCAACCGCCTCAACAGCCGGCGCTAATATGGACGTTACAGTCATCTGCATCGGAGACGAGCTACTGACGGGCGACGTGGACGACGTTAACTCGACCTGGATCGCCCGCCAGCTGGTAGAAACCGGAGCAGTCCTGAAGCGGATCATAGTCATCCCGGATGAAAACGATATCATCATATCGGAGATAAAGCAGGCCTCGACAGACAAAGTCATAATAACCGGCGGCCTCGGGCCGACCCACGATGATATCACCCGGTTTGCGGTGGCAAGGGCAGCCGGTGTCGGACTACATAGAGACGCGGAAGCCGTAAAAGTCGTGGAGAAAAACAGGGGTAGACGAGCAGCATCAGCATATGTCATGGCAGATATCCCTGACGGCGCCACAGTCATCGACAATCCGGTAGGCGCCGCGCCCGGATTTATCGTAAACAAACGCATATATGTGTTCCCCGGAGTACCGGCAGAAATGAAAGCCATGTTCGAACTGGTCCGGGATCACTTCAAAGGACAAAAACTAATCGTCGACTGGCTGATCACCCGCAAGCCGGAGACAGAGATCGTGCCGACGCTTAACGAAGCCGTGAAACTCTTTCCGGATGTGGCTTTTGGCTCGTACCCGTCCGATATCGTAAAGATCAAGATGAAGTCTTACGATGGCGGCGCGGTAAAACAAGCCAAAGAATGGCTGGCTGCCCGAATATAAATGAGTGTTTCGGCTCCTCAATACCTCGTTTTTTTAATGCCCCGACCTAAGCTTCACTTTTTACTCGTCTGGGAAAAGTCCGGGGAAACTGTTGTTTCCACTTAGGAGGTACCACCATATCGACGATATCATCCACGATTACCACTCCCTGAAGCTGGTCTTCATCGTCGACCACAGGCACGGCGAGCAGATCGTACTTAGCCATGATACTTGCCACTTCTTCCACAGGAGTGTCGACACTGACCTTTGCGGTATCACTGGACATGATTCGCGATACAGGTTCGCTGCGGCTGGCCAGCAGCAGGTCTTTCATAGAGATATACCCTAACAGTTTATGATCCTTGTCTATGACGTAGATGTAATACACCGACCAGACCTCATCGCTGAGCGCCCTTATTTCTTCTACCGCATCACCGACAGTTTGTTCGACGACTACTGTGATGTAATCCGGTGTCATTACCCCGCCAGCGGAGCGCACCGGGTATTTCAACAGGTTTGACACCTCGAGGGCATACTCGTTATCCATCAGTGACAGTAGTTCGGATGACTTTTCCTCGGTCAGCATACCAAGTAAATCAGCCGCTTCTTCAGGGGACATGTTCTCGAGTATATGGGCCATCCTCACGTTGTTCATGCACCTTGCGACCTTAACCTGGACGGCGGGATCAGATTCTTCCAGTGTCTCGGCAGCCTTCTCGTCGTCCAGTGACTTGAGTAAGGTCAAACGCTGCCGGTTGTTCAGCTCTTCGATGATGTCAGCGATGTCGGCGGGGTGTAGTTCAGATATGCCATACCTGGGAATCTTTAAGTGTAGCGATAATAGTTCGGGCTGTAGCGGTTGAATATAGGACCATGGAATGATATGGTCCTGCAACCCTGTCGTATATCTGTCGATAACACCAAGGATGCCCAGCCTTCTCAACAGGCTTTTCATCCCGGTATCAACCCCAATCACGGAGATTGTCCGGTCGAAACAGGCTAACAGCACATCGTTGACGCGGACTACCTTCAGTCCGCTGGTATCGACGATCTGCTTATCCAGGACAGTATCCTTTAAAGACAGCTCGGAAGGGCTTATTTCGCCGGGAGGTATACGCTCTACGGGTATATTCAGCCGGATCAGATCACTGAAATCTTCGATCTGCTCCCATGGAACGATAAACCGCTGGTAAAAGCCGGTGCGATACCGGATCCCTGAAACCTCCAGAAACCGCTCACCCGGCTTAACAATGAAATCGGTCAGCATTCCGATCGGCTTTCCCGTACTATCATACACGGGATTGCCCAGCAGCTGGCTGAAAAAGGCGACATCAGAGACGCCCATTTTCTTCAGTTCTTCCACCCATACGGGCGTTTGCCCTTTCCATCCAGCTACAACGTCAGACAGGCTGTCCATTGTCAGTTTCATAGTCACTCACACGCAATACACAATGTCCATGACACGTTTATATGGTTTGATGAACCGGAGGGCGACAAAAAAAATCCTTACATCTTTCACTACGGCGGCATACCTGTCAATCATGAAGGATGCCGTTTCAGACATGAGGAAAAGCGCGACAACAGCAATGAGGGACTGTCTTCGCGTTTTGCAAAATGAACGAGTCATCATTGTGACCGACGAGGTGAGAAAAGACATTGGTGTGCCATTGTTTCAGGCTGCGCTGGATCTTGGCTGTGATGCACTGCTGATCGAAATGAAACCTCGCCAGCGAAGCGGAGAAGAGCCGCCACGGGCAATTGAGCATGCACTACTTCACGCGGACGTTTTTGTCCTGGCTACCAAAGTCTCCCTGTCTCATACCCAGGCCCGAAAGGAAGCCTGTAAAAACGGTGCACGTGGTGCATCGATACCAATTATGGATGAAAACCACGATCTGGTGATCAGGACTTTTGCGACTGGTGGCATGACCGCTGATTACCGAATACTGGGAAACAACATCGACCGGCTCATGGCCAGGCTCAAGCATGCGCACGAAGCCCGGGTGACGACAAACAAAGGCACGGATATAACGTTCACTTTCGCGCACCGGAAATGGCACGCCGACAAGGGAATAGCACTCCACAGCGGCGACTTTACAAACCTGCCGGGAGGCGAAGTGTTCATCGCACCATTTAATGCTAGTGGTACAGTAGTGATCGATGGTACTTTTGGAGACTTCGGATTGCTTAAAAAACCTCTTAAGCTGGAGGTCAAAGATGGTTATGTCACAGAAGCAGAAGGAAGCTATGCAAATGAACTCAACGGCATTTTTGATCTCATGGGACATAACTCTCGCAACATTGCAGAGCTCGGCATCGGTATGAACCCCAGGTCAAAACTTTGCGGCATATTACTGGAGGATGAAAAAGTCGGTAATACGGTGCATGTGGCGCTCGGAGACAATACCGGCTTCGGCGGAGATGTAAGCGTACAGCTACACTATGATGGCATCATCACCGAGCCAAAGCTATACCTGGACGATGAAGAGGTTGACCTTAAAGATTTCGTATACGGAACAGAAAAAGCATAATCAGCGGAAAAAAATTTCCATATAAACCATATAATTGTACAATTTGTCAATACATGCAGGTTTAACGGTTATATATACCTATAATTACTAATTACTATTTGTGGTAGTAAGTCAAGAGATACCTTAATAAAGCTGAATGCGCCAATAATATTTAGAAAGAAGACTTATCTTGCCAGTATTGGCGTGACATCGACCCAGATAAAATTAAAAATATAGGTTAATGGTGAGCAACAAGGAGGAAATGAGATGGAAATTCTTAAAACGCTTTCTTACGTAGGGACGATGGACGTGCTATTTACTATCTGTAAAGGCAAAACAAAATTCACGGACATCATGTTTGAGACGGAGCTGAACCCTGGCATCCTGAACCGCTTGCTAAAGACTCTCCTGACGGCGGGAATTCTCACCAAGGACCGGGATGGATATCACATGTCTGACAGAGGTGCAAAAATAGTCCTTTATACAGTAAAGATCCTCGATACCGAGACCGAAATGCCTAATCAGGACTATAAAGCTCTGATCCAGGTGCTTAGTGCAAGGGTTGATCAGCAGGCAAATCTGGCGTCATAGGCGCCAACAGGTTCGAAGAGAACCTTTTAATAGATTTTTCTCGTCACTGATCCGGCTAAAATAGCATCGTGACAATGGTCGTCATATAACACATAATAATATAAAGTATAAGGGATTACTACATTTGTATAAGCTATGTCCCTTTCGATAAGTAAGATCTTTGCAGGAATATTATTCGGCATAATCGTTAATATCATCCTGGCATCAGCGTGGATGGACGTAGCGAACATCATCGTGATATCCAGCGATTTTTCGCCGGTATTTCACCCGGTACTCTTACTGGGAATACCAGCTACACTATTGTTTTTCAACATAACCGATCTCTACATCATGTTTAAGGACTACTAAGAGTCAGCCCTGAGACTGATAAAAAATTAATAACCGGATACTAATTAAAAGAGTTTAAGCCGGATCCACGACGGGATTTTGTGCATCAATGCTGCGAGAGTACAGGACAACTACGTTACCACAGATTGGGCATATGATAGACGAATGAAGCACGTTGCCATCCAGATCGGTCTCTATGTCAGTCACGACAGCTTCGGTGAAATAGAGTATATTGAGACATCTGTCACACTGTTTTTCAATGGTGAACTGCGGATCGGTAAGCGACACATTCTTTAGGTTGACCATATAATCACCGTCCCCTCCGGGGAAGTATTCGAATAAAAAGGTATTATCCCTAGTAAACTTAAAGAAATTGTTAGAAAACCATAATTATCAAATGAAAAGGTTATTTTGGCATATCCAAACCATCGCTCTAGGTATCTCTATGTATCGATACATACCCATGATGACATCAGTCGAAACTATAAAAATCTCGGGCAACCATTCAGTGATGGGAATTTATGCCAGGCATTATTACGATCACGACCGATTTTAGCGACCTGTACCAGGGCATCATGAAAGGTGTAATAGCAGGGGTGTCCGGCGATATACAGACCATAGACATCATGAATTCCATTCGCCCGGGCGACATTCGCCAGGGAGCTTTTTCACTTCAATATGCATGTAAGTATTTCCCAACCGGCACTGTCCACCTGGCAGTTGTGGATCCGGGAGTCGGAAGTAACCGCAGGGCCCTGTTGATTATGGGTGAGCGATACAGGTTTGTCGGGCCGGATAACGGGCTGCTTATGCCTGCTGCACGTTCACAGGGCAAATTCAGAGTGTTCGAAATCACCGATCTGCACTTTTACGTAGATACCGTGAGCCCGGTCTTCCACGGCAGGGACGTATTTGCGCCCGCAGCAGCTATGATCGTCGCGGGTAAAATCATTCCGGGGCTCGTTGAAATCTTCGATCCGGTCGACCTCGACTTTGGCGTCCCGGAGATTAAAGATGATGGCATTCATGGCCGGGTAATCTTCGTGGACTCATTCGGCAATGTGATCACCAATATAGGAGGAGATGCTCTCGGCGGCCTGCTATTCCTCGGTGATATCCTGGAGATAAACGGGTTAAAGGCAACTTATGTCACCACATACCAGGACGGCGATTACGGAAACCTCCTGGTGCTGAAGGGCAGCCATGGTATGGCGGAGATCGTGGTCAACGGAGATCATGCATCCAGATTTTGCGGCCTTAAGCCAGGCGACGAGATCATCATAAAAGTAAATGCGACCGAATCGGACAGCCGGTAAAGAGATATACGATACAGGCAGTGTTATTCAGAGGTTTAAGTGGATTGATGCGGCCGTACATTGAAGTGATATCCGAGATGACTGTCGATGGCAAGCTCACGCTGAAGCGGGGTCTGTCGAGCAAGATCATCATGGGCTTGATGGATGAGCAGAGCCACTATTTCTTACACAGTAAACGCTCAGAATTCGATGCGATCATGGTGGGAAGTAATACGATCAGGATCGATAACTCGATTCTGACCAACCGCCTTGCCCCGGGTAAAAGTCCGATACGCGTCATTCCCTGTGCCGACGCTTCGATACCTCTGGCAGCTAATGTACTCAACCACGATGCACCGACAATCATATGCGTTTCGGAAAAGGCAGATCAAGAACGCGTTGAGGCCCTTAGAAAGACAGGCGCAGAAGTGGTCACATGCGGCCTTGACCGGGTAGACATTGAAATGATGATGGATACCCTGTACTCAAAGGGTATCCGGCGGCTGATGGTAGAAGGCGGACCCACGCTGATCTGGCAGTTGATAAACCGGAAAATGATAGACCACATCACGCTGATTCAAATCCCGTATATTATCGGCGGCGATAGCACACCGTCCCTGGTAGGCGGGCCTGGTGTCAATAGCATAGACGAGGTGGTGCAGGTAGACCTTACTGCATGCCAAAAAGTTGGAAACCACCTGATAACAGAGTACGATTTGCACTACAATAACGATAAATAATCGGTCATAGTACAACAAATTCTGAAGCGTATCAGCAAAACTCAGATTTTCGAGAGGTACTTCTGTACCTCAGATATCAGTTTAGCCATGCTAAAAGGCTTTTCGAGTACACCTGCAAACAAGACCGGATCAACCTCAGACCGGGTCATTATACGTCCCGAGATGATTACGATCGGAGTTTTTTTACCTTTCTCGGAAATTTTAACTTGCCTTGCGATTTCAACCCCGTCCATATCAGGAAGCGTCAGGTCAAGCAATACCAGGTCTGGCAAATATTCAGTGAATAGCTTGACGCCCCCGGCACCAGTGGTAGAGTAGCGAACATCATGACCTTTTTGCTTTAAAGCCATCTGAATAAGCTCACAAATCCCAAGCTCATCGTCTATAACTATCACTTTTGCCATTGTAACCGCCGTACCTCACAGCCTCGGACCTCATGGCCGTAAATTTCACTCAAGTGATGTATTATCCCATCATAGATAAAACTTCACATAAGCAAAATATATATGTGAGGTAGGCACACTTTTTAGAAATTAAAACGAATATTTATCCTTTTTACTGGTGGCAAAGATGGACATTGAAGGCTACGCAAAAAGGGGTCTCAAGCGGGAAGACCCGGATCTGCTAGAAAAATTGACCGCCCGCATTCTCGAAATTAAGAGCATCTCAAGGGAAAACGCCGAAAAGCTCGCCGGTGCTGTGATCACTGAAGCGAAGGCGACACTGGACGTTAAAGACGATATCATAGCGCTGCAGCCCTGTGGCGTCACAATGGGAGAGTTTGGCGTTGGGTCACGTGGAAGGGGAGACTTTTATGCCCATAAAAAGATCGCTGAGGTCATAGGCAAAACGGATGCAGTATGCGACTCCGGCCAGATGGATGACTCAGGGGTAGTGAAGGCGAACGGCAAGTTCGTCGTTGTAACCGTAGACGGTATGCACTCACGGCTATCGGATTTCCCGTTCCTCGCAGGATTCCACGTCACCCGGGCATCCCTGCGTGATTTATATGTGATGGGCGCAAAACCGGTTGCCCTCTTATCAGACATTCATATAGCCGATGATGGCGACGTATCAAAAATTTTTGATTACACAGCAGGCATCACAACAGTCTCTGACCTCATAGGCGTACCACTGATCACCGGAAGTACGCTACGCATAGGAGGAGACATGGTCATAGGCGAACGTATGACCGGCTGCGTAGGTGCGGTAGGCGTTGCAGAAGAGCTGACAGCCCGCATACAGTCGAAGCCGGGCGACGTGATCATGGTCAGCGAAGGCGCCGGCGGGGGCACAGTCTCGACCACCGCACTCTACTTCGGGATGCATGACGTCGTAGAAAAAACACTGAACGTCAAATTCCTGGAGGCGTGTAAAGCGTTATTCGACCACAGCCTGATCGGAAAAATCCACGCAATGACCGATGTAACCAACGGAGGTATCCGGGGCGACGCATACGAGATCGCGGGCACAGCTGGCGTCAAGCTCGTGTTCCACGAACAAAAGTTGCGAAAGCTGGTCGAGCCGACCGTACTGAGAATGCTGGAAACTCTCAAGATCGACTACCTGGGTGTATCACTGGATGCACTACTGATCATTGCACCCAGAGAAAACGCCGAGGAGATCATGAGTGCCATACGAAGCAAAGGAGTTGCCATCGACATCGTGGGCGAAGTACAGGAAGGAAACGGTGCTTATGTCGTCATCGACGGAGAAGAAAAAGACTTTACACCCAGGTTCCGGGAATCGGCATATACTCCGGTCAAGAAGGTAATAGGCGAGGAGACGCCCATGACCTTCGAAGAGATGCAGCGCAAAGTCGACCAGGCAGCTTTAAACGCAGTCAGGAAGAAAGAGCGTATGCTTGAGCGCATCAGAAATAATCATCAATAGCGCAGTGTGGTCAAAAACCACACTGTATCGGGTACTAAAAGTTTAAGGCTTGAGTAAAAAGGTTTTTTATTAAAAACGGTGACCTCAAGTGTCACTGAAGTTTATTTCTTTCGCGTCAGCGCGACGATCGCTATGATTATTATCGCCAGTACAATGGCAAGTCCTCCGATCCAGAGTACCTGCTTGTCGCTATTTTCGGAGGTCTGAGCTGGTGCCGGAGTCGGTGTCAGTATATCTGTTGGCGATGCACTGGCAGAAATCGTTGGCTCAGGAGTAGCGGTCGGTACCGGGGTCGGAGTGGCAACAGAGTATCCGGCTATCACGATATACACTGGTTGTGCCATTTCATTTAAGGTATAATTGACACCAGTCTGTTTATCGCCCAGTACTGCTTCAATGTAATAGCTGTCATAGGGGATGCCTGCAAAACCGAAGGTTCCAGGGGTGCCCGACTCGTTACTGGTCGTTACGGTGGGGTTGCCCTCGATGAGGAATAACTGATTGGTGCCGTTCACTACGTGATAGATAGTGACACTGGCTTCAGGAATAGCTACACCGGCCATATCCGCAACCGTACCGTTGATGTAGCCGGTCTGGGCTATGACGTAGGTTTTTGAGGCCTTGACACCAGTCCGCCGGTCAAGGAGAATCGCGGTAACCGTTGCAGTGCCAGGCTTTACCTCATCGGACGTCAGGTTATACTGGGCAATACCACTTTGGTTCGTCACTACCATGGCCGTTTCGGGAATATTCAGAACTGAAGTGTTATCTGTTTGCAGGAAAATCCCAATGTTCCCCCGGGGGTAATCACCACCGCCCAGAAGCACCTGCAAAGTGATCGTGGAATTCTGGCCTGCCTGCACCGGCATACCGTTGTCTACGAAGCGGACCCCGTCAGGGAACGGGCTCTGAGCCCACCCTTGACTCACAGTACAGACAAGGAATACTGCAGACAGCAACAAAGCAATCATAGAAAAACGTACGGTGGACAAGGCTTTACTCTCCGGTATATACTATTGTAATGGCAAATATATGATAAAGTTTTTGTCATCAATAGAGATTAAACGATTAGTTGGCAAGCGAAAGGAGCACAAAGGATAAGAATATAATCGGAAAATATATGATACGGGATGGAAATGGTCAGTCTTCTGAACATTATCATAGGGAACCATATCTTTGGCAATAATAGTCTTTCCACAGCCCAGCTTGAGCTGTTACTGTGTTTATCTCGCCAACGCGTAGACCTGGCAATGGAACATGTATGGACTCCTGTCGCCGGACCCCTTGAGCATAATATCGCCATGTTTATCAGCGACGGTCTCCTTGAAGAGGCAGCCCTGGACGAAAAAATCGATGCCAGGTATAAAGCGACAGAGATCAAGGAAATGCTGGATGGCAGGGGCATCAAGGCAAAGGGTAAAAAACAAGAGATGATCACCATGCTGATCAACTCGATGACACAGGGGCAGGCGGAATCCCTGGTCGCAGACGTCAGAATGTTTCACCTTACCGATCAGGGAAACCTCAAGATCGAAGCATATAAGGCAGCTAGCGAAAAAGCCCGTAGGGAGATGGAATCCGACGCGATTACACTGCTTACCAAAGGCGACGTGAGAAAAGCATGGTCCCGCATCGGCCGCTATTACGAGGGACAGCTTAGCACGGATAGTAAATGGACCCGGGCTATACCGGATATACTGGCATGCGAAGCGACACATCTCCTGAAGATGCCTTTCGATGACTTACCCCTGACCGGATTACAACGCAAAGAGCTTGGAGCACAACTGGCGCTGGCCGTTCTTCTCGGAGAGCCTTTCGAAGAAGCGGGCAAACGTATGATCAACTACGTGAACGGTGCCTTTGACTGGGGGCATGCTCTCGCCTTTCATATGCCAAACCCATGCGGTTGCAGCAGCCAGCCGGGTGATGCGGAGGCGCTTGCTGAACTTTACGCCACCACAAGAATCCTTGAAGCGCTATCGGTATGCGAGCTGAATAGCCTGAAGTCGTTCCGGACTGGCAAAGGGATCAAAGTCCTGCCTATACATGGAAATGACTGCCACGTATGCCACAGCGGTAAATTCACCTACGCATGGTCTGAGCTGGAGCAGTTGCCGAAACTACCACGCCAGATCGGTTGCCACTGCAAATATGCGGCATGGCTGTAAAAACATGAATCGGGTGGACTGGTAGAGCCGGTTCACCCAGGTATTTTTTTTGTTTATCTCATCAGATGATAAATCGTCATTAAAACAGAAGGCTCATCAGGTTCGTGCGAAAAATGACGGTTGAAGTTTAGGGTATATGACGTGTATAATGGCACGGTGATGAGATGGTGTCCATTAAACTGTTGATTGTTGCCTTCGTGATCGTGGCCGGCGTCCTTTTATCCGGCTGTCTATGCTGCTGTACTTCCCCGGATTACCGGACCTATTCACCCCCGGTGATCATCCCGAAAGAGAAGTCGACCCCAAAACCGATTACTACCCACGGACCGATTGTAACACACATTCCAACAATGATACCAATCGTGGTATCAAGAGTCAGTCCGACGCCAAAACCAACGATTAGAGTTACTGTCAGGCCGACGACAATCTGACCAGAAAAAATTTCAAGCCAGTTTTATCTCGGCTTCCAGACGTTTGACTTCGAGTTCATGGAAACTGATGCGCTGCCGGAGATCTGCATCTTCAGGATGGTCTATCAGCTGACGTTTAAAGTAACTCAGCTTCGCTTGCTCTAGAGCCAGCTCGTTCTGCAAAGTCGAGTCCTTCTGGTACTTCTGGTCCAGCACCTGAATCTCCGGCGGATAAATATTTTCCATGTGAATCATCCTGTAATTAACAGTAAATTGGCGCTTATGCTAAAAGAAGTTGACGCAGGCAGATATAGAAAAATTATTAAGCATATACAATTAAGAATATTAACAATTCACAACGCCCGGAGCTGCTGCTGGTTATGCCTGAGGAACTACTTTTAGGTCTTTTTATAGCAGCAGGAACGATTGCCTTTGCCATGTCCGGCTCCCTGAAGGGAATGCGTCACGGCCTGGACGTGTTCGGCATTACCGTGCTGGGATTTGTCACTGCGCTCGGAGGCGGATTGATCAGGGATTCGCTACTCCACCAGACACCTGTGGCCTTTATCGATATCATGCCATCCCTGTGCGCTATGATCGGATGCATCATCGCCATGCTGTCAGGCCGGATATCTATCCGGATAGTAACACCCTTGACGAAGCCGGAAAGTACGGCGTTCCTGGTCATCGATGCCATCGGCCTGGCTGTATTTACCGTGCTGGGCGCGAGAATGGGAGTAGAAGCCGGGTTAAACCTCTTCGGCATCGTCCTTATCGCAGCCATCACCGGCGTCGGAGGAAGTATCATCAGGGATATCCTGGTCATGGAAGTCCCGCTGGTGCTCAGAGCAGATTTTTACGCTACCGCGACCATTATCGGAGGAATAGTATTTGCCCTGCTATACTGGCTGGCCTGGAGCGAGCCGGTCATATCGCTCATAGTCTTTGGAGTGACGTTGATGCTGAGGCTGGCCGCCATATGGAGACGCTGGCAACTGCCGAAATTAGCGTAGAAGTCAGGGCTTTTTTCCCTGCCTGATCTCTTCCAGGGTCCGCCCGGTGAGCACGGAATCGGGTTCTTCCGTCACGACATCAGTCCCGGGTTTTGCGTGTTCGTCCTTCATCTTGAAAAAAAGCCAGCCTTTGCCTTGCAATCCGGTGCGGATCAGAGCATAATTACCCTTGAGCTTTTTACCTTTAAGCCGGATCTCGATCTTACCGTCAGCCACCGACGTTTCCATCGAAGCCTGCTCGCCCGATGGCTTATGTTCCCGCAGGTTGACATATGTGCCGGTATCCCAGACCATTACCGTCCCGGCACCATAGTTGCCCTCGGGGATGGTCCCCTCGAAGCTGGCATAATCGATCGGATGATCTTCAGTAGGCATAGCCAGCCGCTTTACCTTCGGATCGGTCGAAGGCCCTTTGGGGATCGCCCACGATTTCAAGACGCCCGCTACCTCAAGCCTGAAGTCGTAGTGCAGGTGAGAAGCGGCATGTTTCTGAATGACAAAAATAAGGTTACCACCATGGATTTCTTGTTGACCAAAGGGCTCGGGAGTTTGCGGGAAATAGCGCTTTTCCCGATAATGATCTAGATTATCGTCAGGCGACATAATCAACAGCTCATCATTGTATGATTAATAAAATCATAATTGTTCCGCCTGACAGCAATCCGAGAATACCGAAGCGATCAACCGGTCAGCTTTTCAACCAGAAACGCCTCGAACCGCCGCATATCTTCGACAGTATTGAAGCCCCCATTGGCAAATTCCGGTTTGCCACCACCCTTGCCATTGAAAGTTGCCAGGTGCTCTTTCATAAATTTCCCACAGTCCACGGCGAACTTTCCGCCCCGGGCAAACAGTAGACGCTTTTCAGGGACCGATGATAGGATCAGTATGAAATCGCCGCTCTGCAAGAGGTATTTAGACAAACTCAGTAGATCGTTAAAGCTCTTATCTTCATAGGTCTGCCGGATTACGGGAGAAGTCGCAGCCTTCGCAAGCTCCGTAGCTTCAGCCTTCAACAGCTTATCCTTCAGGTCCGTAAGCTCTTTCCAGTAGGTCTTCGCCTGGACATCGTGGGCTTCGATGCGGGCTAATAGTATCGCCTGGTCGGCCTTGAACAGCTGAGACAGCCTGGTGATGATATCCTGCTTGGCCTGATAATCCTGTAGTGCCCGTCCGCCGCACTTAAAGAATAAGCGTAGCTCGGCCTTCATCTTCTGGGTGCCTACGATCTTGATCAGGCCGATTTCACCGGTCCGGGCTACGTGGGTGCCGCAGCAGGGGGAAAAATCGTGATCAGTGATTTCGACGATGCGAATGACGCCTGCGGTCGGGGGAATCTTGCGATTCGGGAATTTTTTCGCCTCTTCTGGGGTGACAATGTGGGTCTTGATCTCAAGATCTCTGGTCACTACATCGTTAGCAGCGGCTTCGATCTCCCTCAGAACCTCCTGGGTGATATCAGGAGTCTGTACGTCGATCGACAGCTCTTCTTCACCCATGTGCAGACTGGAGGTTTCCCAGCCATACCGGTTATACATGACTGCTGATAATAAGTGCTGGCCGGTATGCTGCTGCATCAGGTCGAAGCGGCGAGCGTAGTCGAGCTTACAGGTGACTCGCCTGCCGCCTACGGCGGCAGAGAGAACATGGTAGACTTGTCCATCGTGCTCATATACATGCTCTACAGGAATACCATCGATGGTCCCCCGATCAGCGGGCTGGCCGCCCCCTTCGGGATAAAAGTTCGTTTCGGACAGTACGACGTGGAACTTGCCGTCTTTCTGGATGACGTTGACCACTTCAGTCGGCCATTCCGCAGTACGTGGCGAGTCGTAGTAAAGCAGGTGTGCCATAAGATCATCGTTTACTAATACATCTATGGTATTTGGAATTTTTTATCGGAATCAGTAAATGGTCAGGTATATAGACCCTTATCGATCGGATATTCCCGGCCATCCCAGATCAGGCTTACTTTATCGTCTTTGACCGCTACAAAAACACCATCCAGGTAGTCGATCCAATCATCCTCCCCGAACACTTCCCCCGTAAAAAAGCTGATGAAAGGGGCGAGGACCGCGTCATGGGAGACGTAGAGGTTACGAGTATTCGGCCGGGAAATATCCCCAATGATCTCTTTAAGGATGCGAATGCCTCCTTCCCGTAGAGGCATGAAACCCATCATCCGGCCCCGGGAGATGAATTTACGGATCACGGTAGAGACATCTGAGGTTAAGAAGTAAGAAAACACTATCAGGGGATTCACTATATACGATCCGGGCTCGCCGAGCCTTTCCCGGGTCGTGATCGGCAGGTGATCCAGGTTTGCGCCTTGGATGATCCCGCTGCTGGTCTGGAGGCACCGGAGAACAGGGCTTGAATAGATGCCGGTGAGGCTCAGCTCCCGAAGCCCTTTACCTAGCGCCTGTGAGTCTTTAAGCCCTTTTTCAGTGATTTGAGTGTCCTGGCGGAAGTTCAGCACACTGAAGTTCGGGCGCTCTGCGTGGCGGATTATCATGGCATACGAGGTTCCCGGGGATATAAATTTCAGGTTCTTTGCCAGAACTTTTGCAACCTTTTGGTCAGACAGGGGGCTTTCTGAAAGTAGTTCAAACTGTGCCTGGTGAATCCCCGGTAAATTCTGACGTTTCTGGTCCTGCATAGGTCAAACTCACTATTGCTTAACCGTCCCAGTTTATCTATTTTGTCGGTATCCCGTTCCTATTGCAGATAAGATTCTTGATCTGGCAGATCGATTGTAAAAAGGGATGTGGTTGAGGAAAATCGGGGTTGTCACCAGTGGGGGGGATGCGCCGGGCATGAATGCCGCAATCAGGGCAATCGTCCGCACTGCCCTGGCATATGACATTGAGGTACTCGGCTTCGAGAAGGGCTGGGAGGGCTTGATTTCCAACAAGTTTATAGAATTGACTCCCAGGTCCGTGAGTGGAATCATTCAGGTAGGCGGGACGATTCTGCATACCTCCCGGAACAAGGAGATCAGGACTCCTGAAGGCATCGGAAAAGCGTGTGAAACACTATCGGTAAACGGGGTGGAAGGAATTGTCGTCATGGGCGGTGACGGATCGTTCCACGCAGCTAATGAGTTCAGCAAATGCACGGAAGCGAAAATCGTAGGTATACCGGCAACGATCGATAACGACGTTTACGGTACTGACGAAACCATCGGCTTCGATACAGCTGTGAACACGGCACTGGACGAAATAGACAAAATTCGCGATACGGCTACATCACTGGACAGGGTATTCATCGTAGAAGTCATGGGCCGTACCAGGGGATTTTTAGCCGTGATGATCGGCCTGACCGCCGGTGCCGAGATCATTCTGGTGCCCGAGGCAAAATTTTCCGTGGATGACATCGCCATGGAGATAAAAAACAACTACGCGGCCGGTAAAAAATCAGGCATCATCGTGGCCGCAGAGGGGATCGGCGATACTCACGCACTCGCAGGTGCCATCGAAAAAAGGACAGGGATCGAGACCCGGCTCAGTGTCCTCGGCTACGCCCAGAGAGGCGGTAATCCGACATCCAGAAGCAGGTATTTAGCCAGCACATTCGGGGAAAAAGCGGTGGAACTACTGTCCGAAGGTAAAGGTGATCTCATCGTAGCCCTACAGAAGGGAGCAATCACCAGTATCAGCCTGGAAGAGACGAGCGGCAAAAGAAAAGAACTAGATTTCGACCTGCTGCGGCTCGCTAACAAGCTGGCGAAATAGTGATACAAACATCCGGGATGTTCTACGGTATCAGGTTAGTACTCCTTGAATAGCTTGTATATCGCCGAGAAGTCCTCGCCTTCGATCCCCATGGCATAAGTCATCCCATACAGTTCCTTGACCGCACTGCCGGTAAACAAAGGTTTCCTCAGAGTCTTCGCCAGATCCTGGAGGTAGTGGAGGTCTTTGTAGATGAGCGAGGAAGAGAAATGCGTGGAAAAATCCTCGGTAATCAACTTGTTTTTCTTGCCATTCAGAACCATCGAATTACCTGCTCCTGCCAGAAGTATATCCACGACGGTAGCCCGGTCGACGCCGACGGCTTCGCCGAAAGCCACGGCTTCGGCGCACGTGGCCATCAGCGTGCCCAGGACCAGGTTGTTCACCAGTTTCAGCTTGGTCGCCTGAGACTCTTCTTCGAGATAAAAGATCGTCTTGCCAATCTTTTCAAGCAGCGGCCGTACCCGGTCATAACCGGATTTCTCACCGCTCACCAGAACGGTCAAAGCGCCCTGCGAAGCGGGCATTACGCTTCCGAGCACCGGTGCCTCCAGGTAGACTGCCCCGCGAATTCTGGCGGCCTCGTAAAAGCCTGCCACTCGATCAAAGTGGTTAGTCGTAGTGTCCACAATGATCTTACCGTTACAGTCGCCACTCAACAGTCCGTCAGGGCCTTCCAGGACAGCCGATACGGCATCGCTGTCGAAAAGGTTCAAGAACACCACGTCAACACCGGACATAAGCGCTGCCGGAGTACTCGCTACAGGGACGCCGAGGTCCAGTGCCTTTTCTTTCGTCCGGTTCCAGACCGTGAGTTCCACGCCTTCGCTGATCAGCCGCTTTGCGATCGTTTTACCCAGATGGCCGAGCCCGATGAATCCTGCCTTCATGAATCTGTCTCCAGTATCCAAAATAGCTTTATGAAAGGAGATATAACCCCTAATACACTTATTAATTGCTGATAAAACCAAGGACGTGTTTAAGGATGGCTGACTGGCCAACAATCATTATCGCACTTACTGCCGCATTGGTACTTCTCGCAATCGTCCTGTCAATAGCTTCGTTTTTTTACCGGTTGTATATGAAGCTGGTCAAGTTTATCGTTTACACCGCAATAGGCTTGATAATACTAGTGGTAATCTCGATGATTTCGATCGCAGTCTGGATCATTTGCTTTTGAATACCTCAGTAAATAATTTTGTACTAACCCCAAAATCGCATTTTTAAGAGTAAACCCACTACATTCGCCGATCTATCATATTAAGAGAAGGCACATTTTGTATTATTGATACAGGAGATGACCGGCCACGACCGATGAGCACTACATGAGGCTTGCCATTGCGAAAGCACGGGAAGGCATAGACCAGGGGCAGCTACCCTTCGGGGCGGTCATCGTAAAAAACCGCCGGATAATCAGTAAAACCCATAATACGATTTATGAAGATTCCAGCATTTTGTCCCATGCTGAGACTAATGCGATCATAGAAGCATGCAGGAAACTCAGAACCCTTGACCTCGCCGGATGCACCCTGTACGCCACCTGTGAACCGTGCCCAATGTGTTTCGGCGCCTGTGTGCTGGCAGGAATATCTAGACTGGTGTATAGCTCGAGACTTGAAGACGGGATCATACCCGGGTTTAGTATTCTGGCAATAAAGAGTAACGAGTTAAAAGAAAAAGGCCATGCGGAGATTGAGATCACGGAAGATTGTCTCCGGGAAGAGGGAATTGCCCTCTTTGACCTGTGGAGTCGCAGGAGAGGCTAAAAAGAAGCTCTTTGCAGCTATGCTGCTTTAGGTAATATAATAAATCACCTGGTTCAGGCGCTAGTAATTTGTGTTAATTTATTATCCACACTGCTCTTCAATTTTGGATGGTGAAACTCATGAAAGACGTACCGCCAGGCGAAGCGCTAGATGAACTCATCAAACCGTACCTGATTGTGACATCCTCGGATGGAACGAAAAACGACGCAATGACTACTGTATGGGCATCACAGGTCTCATTTGAGCCGCCTATGGTTATGATCAGCGTAAAAAAGAACCGAAAGACGCACGAGCTTATCGAAAACTCGGGCGAGTTCGTGGTGAATACGCTTAACCACAACCAGAAGAAGATTGCCGAATACTGCGGCCACACATCTCAGAAAAGTCACGACAAATTCCAGGAGCAGGACATCCCGGTCCAAAGCGCCAGCAAAGTAATGGCACCGATCCTGAAGGACAGCCCGTCCAGCATGGAATGCAAAGTATTCTCGAGACAGGACTGCGGAGACCACACAGTATTCATCGGCGAAGTAGTGGCGGCCCATAAGGAAGAAGGTACCCCGGTAGGGCTGTTTAAAAACGGTATCGTCGAACCGTAGAACATAGTGCTGCGATAAGCAATACCGCCCGGGGACAGCCAGGCGCAGGAAAATAACCCGAGGTTCACTACAGGATGAGATATATTAAATGTATAATCAGGACATAAACGCTTCGCTGAAACCCACACGAAGCCGATGTGAACCTTTTTATTTCTTACGATGACAATTATCGGCGCTTTTCGAACACCTTTTCACACTTAGGACACTTGTACTGGGCATACCGTGTCGAGCTACCGCCCCTTCGCTGAGCAACATTCACATACATGATAAAGATACTTTCTACATCACAATCAGGACACTTCAAGTTCTAAACACGCTCGATACCTCTAAGAATGTACGATCATAAGTAACCTTGCATATAATTAATAAGGGTTGTTTAAACTCGGCCACCTACTAAAAGAGATCTATCGCATACCAAGAGTAGTCAAATGGAAAACTTATCAGTACAAAAAAGTTTTAATCAAAAAGTTAGAGTTGAAATATTGTAGACCAAAATTTAAGGTCTGCCACTTGTGCTTTTATAGTGTGTAAGATAATCATTAACGGCGATTTTCGAACACCTGTTCACATACAGGGCATTTGTAACGGGCATATCTCGTTGCGCTACCCCTCTTGCGATGATCAATATTCACATACCCTTCGAAAATATATTCTACTTTACAATCTGGACATTTCAATTATTAAACACACTCAATATACTATATCCATTTTCGATCTTAAGTAGCTTTGTAATGTAAGTGCAGAAAACAGCTTAAATTCTGTAACCGGTTGAACATTTCGGGATAGGCGGAAAGATCAACAGGCAGGAGGCAGCCGGTACTGATGCATAGTGCCAATACCACACGATCAGCAAGCAAACGATCAAGGGCACTGGTATCTACAGCCGTCATTTATTGCGCTATTTACACAGATATTATTTTTACGTTCGGCCGTCGAGCCAGTATACCGGAGTAGATGTCAACATGCTGAAACTAGGGTGGAAAGCGGGCCCGGAGCAATATCAGCCCGCCGAACTGTTAGAGTACGTCATCGCGGCCGAAAACGCCGGCTTTGAGACTGTAGATGTCAGCGATCATTTTCACCCCTGGGCAGAGAAGGGGTATTCATGCTTTACCTGGACCTGGCTTGGCGCTGCGGCAGTGAAGACGAAAAAGATCACCATGGGCCCCGGCCTGACATGCCCCATCCTGAGGTATCACCCGTCCGTCATTGCCCAGGCAGCGGCGACCGTTGATCACTTTGCCCCCGGGCGCACGTTCCTGGCAGTGGGCACGGGCGAAGCGCTGAACGAGTACGCGGCTACCGGCATGTGGCCTGAATACCGGGAACGCCAGACAATGCTCCTGGAGGCGATCCAGCTCATTAGAAAGTTATGGGAAGGGCAGGACGTGACGTTCGAGGGTAATTACTACCAGACCAGAAAAGCGAGACTCTACACGCCGCCGCTATCAAAAATTCCCCTATACGTCTCATCAATTGTCCCGGAAAGCTCTGAGTTCGCAGGGATGTACGGCGACGGCCTGATCACGATGTCTCGGGAGGCAAGCATCCTGAAGCAGATGATCAGTAACTTCGAACGAGGTGCGCGCAAAGCAGGCAAGGACCCGAAGAAGATGCCCCGGATGATCGAGGTCGCAGTCGCCTACACGGACGATGCGGTTGCGGCAGCCGACAGCTTTCACGACTACTGGGCCGGCACGATGATCCCCGCGATGTTCAACCAGAACATTTACTCGCCCAGGATGTCAGAGACGAACGGATCTGTGGTGGGTAGAGACAGTATCCTTAAAAAGATGTGCATATCGAGCGACCCCTCCGTCCATGTAAAGTTCGTCCAGCAGTACATCGACATGGGTTTTACCCACATACAGTTCCACTGCGGGGGACCAGACCAGCTTGCGTTCCTGGAAGGATATGGCAGAGATGTGCTGCC